>NZ_JAZKRY010000010.1:0-48488 GCF_036626355.1 Halolamina sp.
GCAGCGTCAGTTCCTCGAGCTCCCGCAGCTCCTCGGCGCTCGCATCCAGCGTCGCGACGTGGTTCCCCGCAAGCTCTCCGGCGGGACTCTTGAAGCAGGTTGGACCGCAGGCGAGCAGGATCTCCTGTTCGTTCCGATACCCAGGGTAGAGCAAGACGTCGCCCCGTGAGGGGTAGACCGTGTGATTCTCCCGGGGGAGCTCCGGGAGCGCCACCTCGTCGATGTTCACCCAGACGGCGTGGCCGCTCCAGCGAACGTGCATGAGTTCGGACTCGTGAGGAAGAAACGTTTCCAGCGCCTCGACCGACGCCGGCGCAGCCTCGTCCAACAGGTTACCGCTGTACTGATTTCCGCCGACGGTAAGCTCCAATCGTACCATGCTGGCAGCCTGACGCGGTACTCGCTTGGCTCCTTCGGTGATCGCGATGCTACCGACCCCCCAACACCGCTGGAACTCCAGCCTCCGCTCCCCGGTTGCCATGCCGCCCCTGTTCTCAC
The DNA here is from genome assembly GCF_036626355.1 of Halolamina sp. Taxonomy (GTDB): domain Archaea; phylum Halobacteriota; class Halobacteria; order Halobacteriales; family Haloferacaceae; genus Halolamina. The sequence goes on from NZ_JAZKRY010000010.1 coordinate 499, forward strand.
CCCCAGGAGCCGCGACCAGCACGGCGATCACGCCAAGGATTCAGATAGGGTCGACCTACTCCACAGCCCCCCGCGAGACCGTTTCCAGCTCCAGCACCTCGCTCGTTCGCTCCTGAGCGTCTGCGTCGCCCGTGTTCTCCGTTCCTGCCGGCTCGAACAGCACCACTTCGGCGCCTTCGTCCGACACTGGTTTGTGCGCAACGCCGGCGGGCACGACACCCAACTCCCCGGCCGACAGTTGCTGGTCCGCCTCGCCGCGAAGCTCCAGCGTGAGCTCGCCGTCGACGACCCAGAACAGTTCGTCGGCCTCGGGGTGGCTGTGCCAGACGAACGAGCCCGAGAGCTTCGCGACCTTCAGCTCCTGTCGGTTGAGCGTTGCGGCCAGCCGCGGCGACCAGGTCTCCTCGAAGGAGTCGAATGCCTCGGCCAGATTCACCGTGTCCATACCGCGTCCACCGTCGCAGGTGGGGAAAAACACGTCGGCTGTCAGCGGAAATCCTCGACGAGGCGGTCCGGTAACCGGTCGAGGAGTTCGGGGGGGAGACTGTCGACGAGCCGCTGTGTCCACTCGACCATCGGCCGCCGAATCGCTGCATAGCCAAGCCCCAGTGCCACGGCCCCGATGACGAACAGTTCGACGTGCCCCTCAAAGATGAGTACCGGTGGAACCCCGAGCAGGATTCCGAGCGCGGCGTCCTCCGGTGCACCGTCGTAGCGAACCCAGCGGCGCGGCCGCCACCAGCGTCGATGATAGTGGCTGTACACCCCTCGCTCGGAGCTCCCCTCCCACGGGCGGAGCTCCAGGCCGCCGCCGAACGCGTCACTCAACGAGTGGAGCGCGGCGGAGCCGAGAAACAGCGCCGCGGCGACGCTCGCCGACGTGGGGGCGAGGAGGGCGACGCCGCCGCCGATGGCTGCAGCGATGCTGTAGTACACGGGGAAATGGAGCGTTCGGCGGTGGGCCCAGGGCATGTCGATATCGGGGAATACCCCGCCAGCGATGGCGGCGACGGCCGCCGCGACGGTGAACTCGGGTGCGACCACTGCGAGGGGGATAACCAACAGCAAGCCCGCCAGCGCGTGTGTCGTGGCCATCATCTCTATTCGTAGGTGATGGTCGGGGATAACCTCCATGCTGCTCCCGGGAAAACTGTGGACGATGCCCGAACCGTCGCCGGGGGGAGAGGTGAGGGGTCGACGGTCGGGCCTTGTCCCAGGGAGTGGGCACACGACTGCGAGAACGGTAAATGGGTGTGCCCACTGAGAACCAATCGCTCGCCACGGGTAAAGCTACGTCAGACGCCCAGCATTTCTGTGGCATACCCCTCCGTACTCGGTCGGTTTTTTCGTTCCTCTCTGTGGAGTATACTGGGAAAATACGGCGACGATTCGCGCCGATGACGCCGAGGAGGTGTTCGAGTGTGACCCGCAACAGGCATATCGCGTCAGCGCAAGTATCCACCGATGCCTGAACGCTGGGAGTCGCTGTTCGTCCGCGCTGCTGCGTTCGACGTCGACGAGGGCGACGTGACCGAGGCGCTCGCGGAGGTCCGGGATGAGTGATGCCAGCCCTCCGGAGCCGTCGCCGGCCCGTATCGTCGCCGACAGCGACGTACTCGCCGCGGACCTGCTCGTCGACGGCGCCGCTCGGGAGTGTCTGGACTACGTTCGGGGCCACTCCTGGCTCACGCTCGTTGCGAGCGACCCGCTACTCGACGACGCCGAAGCGGTGATCGAACGGCTCGCCACCCCCGGCCTGGCGACGGACTGGCGCGAACGCGCCGAACAACTGCGCGAACCAGTCGACCAGCCAGCAGAGGATCACCCCGCACTGGCGTCGGCCTACCACGGCGGCGCGATGCACGTGCTCTCCTTCGACGACCGACTGACCAGTGCGACGGGGAACACGCTGATTCGGGACCGTGTGGAGACGTCGGTCCGCCCGCCGGATGCCTTCGGGAGCCTGTTCGACCCCGCGAAGCTCTACCCCGAAATCGTCGGCGGCGAGTACCCCGGGCCGGACCAGGACCCGCGGGCGTAGTTCCGCGGCTTAATCGAGCGGCTTCCGCATGTTGTAGCGTTTCACCTCGAACCCCTCCGCTCGATACAGGGTCTGTGCCGACTCGTTCCAGCGGTCGACGTTCAGCGTGGCGTAGCCACAGCCCTGATCCTCGCCCCAGGATTCAGCGTGCGCCAGGAGGTCGACGCCGATTCCCTCGCGACGGAACTCGGGACGGACGTAGAGCTCGTTGATGTGAACGGTGTCCTCGTGGGCGAACACTGGTGGCGTCTCCTGGAACTCGGCAGTGACGTAGCCCACTAACTTGTCGGTGACGACGGAGACCCGGTCGATTCGCCCCTCCTCGCCGAGGCGCTCGCGTCGGTACTCGATGGTGTCCTCGCGGAACTCGTCCACCAGCTCGTGGTAGGGGTCGTGTTCGGCCATCCCCCGGCTGAACGGCGTCCAGAGCTCGTCGACGAGCGTCGGTACCTCGGACTCCCGAAGCGGACGGATCTGCATATCGGGACGGTGACGCCGGTTGGTAAAAAGCACCCGCCGGTGTGGATACCGCTCTCACAGCCTCTTCCAGTCGGTGAAAACACACGATTTCGGTATCCGGACCCATCTGTGGACCGCCGGTCGGTACTGCGCAACAACTCGTCGACGTGGCGATACAGCACCGATAGCCACGCTGCAACTGCACACCAGCACTCGGCTGTAGCCTCCGCATAAACATCGATAGTACGATATATCCTTAATATGATAGCGGCTGATCTGTGCCATACATATCAAATATTAGCACATGGCGGTGGGAATCACTCGCACAGTGACGAGCGATGGCGTTCCTGATCGGCGGCGGGTTCTTCGTCGTTGATACGGCACTGGTGGCCGGTCATATGGCCTCGGGTACAGAGCCTGCGGCATTCAGCCAGGCGCTGGTCGGTGCCAGTTGGACTGCTGCGTTCATCGGGTTGCTCGGGTTCTATCCCAGTTTGAACGACCGGGGAGGCTGGCTGCCCCGCGTCGGGGCCGTCTTCGCTGTTGTCGGCGCGGTCACGATGGCGGCGATGGCTACGGCGATGCTCGGCTACGCCACAGGCGTCCTGAGCGGTGACCCCGGTGACGTTGCCATGTGTTTCCTGCCGGGTGTTGGTTCAATCCCTTGCCCAAAGTGCTCGGCGTCGTCGCGATGGTGTCTCTCACCATGTTCTCTATCGGCTACCTGCTCCGGACCGGAGGCGCTGTGGCTGACGAAGAGACAGCCGGGACGTCACGGGAGCCGACCGCCGGATAGTCGATTCTCACAGCGGTGAGCTGTCTCACACTGCCACCTACCGCTCGGCGTACCACTCCGCGAACTTTGCCAACGCCCGCCCGCGGTGGGAGATGGCGTTCTTCTCTTCGGCGGCCATCTCCGCGAACGTTGCCCCGTTGCGCTCGAAGATGGGATCGAAGCCGAACCCGCCCTCGCCGCGGGGTTCGACCATCGTCCCCCGAACTCGCCCCTCGAACAGCTTCACTGGGAGCGTCTCTGTCTCCTCGTCACCATCTGGACCCGCCGCCGCAGCCGCGACCCGGTCGTCCTTGTCGACAGGGTCGGGCGAGGCGTCGAACCCCTCGCCGTCGCAGTAGGCCAGCACGCAGCGGAACGCGGCGCCGCGGTCCTCCTCCTCGCTCGCGAGTTCCCAGGTGCGCTCGACGCCGATGGTCTCCTCGACGTAGGCGGAGTACGGGCCAGGGAACCCATCCAGCGCGCGGATGAACAGCCCGGCGTCGTCGACGAGCGTCGGCTCGCCGGCGTAGCGGTAGGCCTCGCGCGCGCCCCGGGCGGCGATCTCCCGAAGGTTGTCGCTCTGGATCTCGGTGTAGTCGTAATCGAACTGGGCAACCGAGCCCTCGTCGAGATACGCCTCTGCCTCGCGCACTTTCCCGGAGTTGGTCGTGACGTAGCGCAGCATCTACTGACTCCTCGACGGGGTTCAGGAAAGAAGGGTGCGGTTCGAACGGACGGCTCGGTGTCGGTCGACCGAACCGACCGCGAAGCGGGTCAGGGCAGTACCAGCCGACTCACTCAGTCGTCGTCGACGATGACTTCGACCGGCTCGTCCCCTGACTCCTCTGCCTCTTCGAACTCCTGCGTGCTCTCTTGCCAGACCAGTGCGGCGGCGACCAGCAGGACGATCCACGACCGCCAGTTGGCCAGGTTGAGCGTGTAGCCGACGCCGAACGGTTTCTCCACCAGCATCCCCTCGCCGGGCTGCCAGTACGCGGAGAGCATCCGGCCGACGCTCGGTCGCTTGAAGTTATATGGGATGCCGAACAGTTCGCCGGACTGGGACTTCGTGCTCTCGTCGTTTGCCATACTGATACCGTAGGCGGGCCCCGATAAATCGTTTTGGACCGCGAACCGATGGCCGATGCTGCTGGGGCTCGCCGTGGGAGTTACTGGTATCGCCCGCGTCCGCGCACCTCGGCTAGCCGGGCGAGGACGGATTCCTCCTCGTCGCTCGCTTCGCCCGCTTTCGCCTCGTACCCTGTTTCGAACGCCTGAATCAGCGGCTCGGGCTCTGGGGCGGTGCCGGCGACGGAGCCCTCGAACACGTGGAGGTCCATCGCGTGGTCCTCCGGATGGCCCGAGTAGTAGCCGAGGCCGAAATCGATGAGATAGAGCCGATCTTCACTGACTCGGACGTTCCGCGTCGTCGGGTCGCCGTGGACCACGCCGACGTCGTGGAGCGTCGCCAGATAGCCGCCGAGCGTCCGGGTCCGCCCGGTTGTTAGTCCGCCAGCGAGGTCCTGCTCGCCGACGTGCTGGAGCGTCAGCGTCGCCTCGGGCACGTTCACATCGTGGACCAGCGGCGTCGGCACCCCGTGTCGGCGCGTCTCGCTTGTCAGCCGCGCCTCGAGCACGGTTCTGTCGCGCCGCAGCGTCGCGTCGAGCTCCTCGTGGCGGTAGTTCTTGGGTAGCCGTCGTTTCACCACTGTCCCATCTCGAATCTCCACGACGGCCTCTGCCCCGCGCTGGGGCCCACTCAGGCTGGTCGGGGCGGCGACGGACGTTCCTTCGTGCCAGGTGACGGGCACCTCGTCGGGCCGGAAGTTCGGGTCGATGGCGCTCTCCTCGATGGAAATCGTGTCGCCAGCGGCGGCCATCTTCGCGCCCAGCACCGCGATCATCCCGGCGTTGTCCCGGAGCACCCGTGACTCGGGCGCGTGGAACTCGGCGCCGCGCTCCTCGCACATCGAGGCGAGCATCTCACGGAGGCGGTCGTTCTGCCCGACGCCGCCGCCCAGGACGAGTTCCTCGCTCCCGGTCAGTGAGAGCGCGCGCTCGCTGACCTCTGTGAGCATCGCAAAGAGATGCTCCTGGAGTGAGAAACAGACGTCCTCGACCGGCCTGCCCTCGTCGACGGCGGCTTTCGCGGCGCTCGTGATGCCGGAGAAGGAGAAGTCCATCCCCTTGACGACGTAGGGAAGTTCGATGTACTCGCCGTCCGTCGCGGCGGCCTCGACTTTCGGTCCGCCGGGGTGGCTCCAGCCGACGTGGCGGGTGAACTTGTCGATGGCGTTGCCCACGCCGGTGTCCATCGTTTCGCCCAGCACGCGGTACCGGCCGTCGTGATAGCCCAGCAGGTGGGCGTTCGCCCCCGAGGCGTTCAGACAGACCGGCGAATCGAAGCCGGCACTATGGCGCCCGATCTCCAGATGGGCGACCATGTGGTTGACGCCGACCAGCGGGACGTCGAGGCTGCCGGCCAGCGCACGCGCGGCCGTGCCGGCGACGCGCAGACACGGGCCTAACCCTGGTCCCTGTGAGAAGGCGACGACGTCGATCCCCCCGTGTGCGTCGGCGTACTCCACGGCGGTCTCGACGACACGCGGGATGCTCTCACCCATATGTTCGGCGGCCTCACGCGGGTGAATGCCGCCGCTCTCGGGTTCGTAGGCGTCTGATTCGATGAACGTCTCGTCGGTTTCGGTGTCGTGGACGGCGGCGCTTGCACACCAGGCAGTCCCTTCGACACCCAGAACGCGCATGCGGCGTTACTCTTCGTCGTCTTCGTCGTCTTCCTCGACGTCCTCGCCCGCTTCCTCGGCGGCCTCGATCTTGTTGCGCTCGAGCATGTGGTCCTGCTCCACGTCACGGGCGTCGTCCGGCGACTCGTACACCTTCGCGTCGCCGATGGTCTCGCGCATGCCGAACTTGGTGTCGAGTTTGCGCACGACGACCTCGTCGGAGTCCTTGTCCAGTTTCGCAGCGAGGCTGTCACGCACCTGCAGGCGGGAGGGCGTAGCCTCGTCGTGTTTCAGCCCGAATCGAACGTCGGTACGGTGCAGCATCGGATTCTCGTCTTCGCTGATGATCTCGATCTCCATGGTCAGTTGCCCGTAAATGCGCCGGAAAACGGCAAAAGGATTTCGAAGGGCGCGTCCGGTGGATTTCCGGCGTGGCGGGAGAGTCGGTGGCGCTGGTGGTGCCCCGAAACGGCCCGGACCGAAGGAGGGAACGCCGGTCAGTAGCCGAGCGTCGCCAGTGCCGCCGTCGCGTCACCGTCGAACCGTGCCAGGAGGTCACGCATCTCCGACTGGGTCTCGTCTGTGACGGGAATCGCGACCATCCCCTCGTCGGGCTGGCCGTACACGACCGTCCCGTCCAGCGGCGCGGCGAGCACGGCTGGCAGCGTCGCGAGGTCCTCCTCACCCTCGACCAGCAGTAACGTGTTCTCCTCGTGCTCGACAGCGTCCCGCAGTTCGATGAGCAGCTCTCGAGAGAGTTGGGCGGGTTCGTTGATCAGTTCGATGCGGCGCCCGTCCGTCGACTCGACGGCGGCGCGCACCTCCTCGGTTACCCGTTCGCGTTTCGTCCGGCCGTCGACGACGGCGACGTGGGGCTCGTGGCCGGCGGTCCGGAGATGGTAGGTAACGACGTCGCCGACCGCGATAATCGGGCGGCCAGCCTCAGAAAGGAGTGTCTCAGCGTCAGTGTAGAGTGGGCCGAACGGTTCCTTGAGCTCCTCGCGGAGCTCCGTCGGGAGGGTGAGCACCTTACCGGACCTTCAGCGCGTAGCTGCCGGGCTCGGTGACCTCCATCTCGTCGGCCACCTCGCTCTCCTCGGGATGGTTGATGATGACGTAGCCCGCCCAGTCCTCGGTGAGACTGGAGGAGCCACAGTAGTCACAGCTCTGGCTATCGGGGTCGTTGACGTAGTGGCACTCCCGACAGGCGAGACGGGTCTCAGCCATCAGTCATCACCCGCTGGGGCCTCGTCCTCGTGGCGCTGCTCGTACTCCTGAGCCAGCCACTCGTGCTTGCCGAGGCCGGGCTGTTTGGCGGTGAGGCCGATCTTCGAATCACGTGGATTGCGCTCGTCGATGCTCTTCGTGACGATGCGGACCCGGACCGCATCGTCGACGCCCAGCGTGGCGTCGGACTCCGACGAGGAGAGCTGCTGGTTCTCGCCGTCGTAGGCGAGATACTCGTCCGAGATCTGGGAGACGTGGAGCAGCCCGTCGATGGGGCCGATCCCGACGAACGCACCGAACTCCACCACCTCGACGACAGTGCCGTCGACGACCTCCTGCATATCCGGGTCGTAGGTGATGGCGTCGAACTCCGCCTCGTAGTAGACACCAGGTCGGTTGGGAAGCACCGCGCCGTCACCGATATCGTGGATATCGATAACGCTCACGACGCTCCCAACGTCCTCGTCCATGCGTCCCTCCAGCTTGTCCTGGAGCAGAGCTTGCACCCGCTCCTCCGTCACGTCGGCCAGGTTCCGCGGCGGCACCTCGACCGTGTCCTTGAGTCGTACCCGTTTATACATGCTAAGCTTTCGTTATCGCCAGTGTGTTCCGCCCCCTTAAACCGATTACGTCAACGCCTGCAGCAAGCAGCCGGTCACGCAGGGGGCGGTCGTTCGTGACGACGTACACCTCGCCTTCGGCCGATTCGGCGACTTCGATGACGGCGTCGTCCGCGTACGATGCGTCGGTGTCGACGACGGTGCAGCGGTCGGCCAGATCGCGGCCGACTGCTGCGGCGGTGGCCTCCTCCCCGTGGCCCGCCTGGAGGTTCTCAAGCTCCTCGAGCACCGCGTGGGGGGTGACAGCCTCGAACGCCCCGAGCAGCCGGTCGAGTTCGTCGAACACGCGGATGTCGAGTTCGACCGGCATCATCAGGGCGTTCGTGTCGAGCACCGCCGTTCTCCTCATTCCTGCAGCGTTCCGATACCGATGAGTCGCCATCGCGCGCCGACCCGGCGGTTGATAGCGATTTTCGCGCCCGGCTCCGCACAGACGGGTCGCTTGAGCGATACCTCACACTCGCCGCTTCGCGCGCTCGTCACGGCGCCGACGGTCGTCGCGGTGCCGACGGTGAGCATCAGCGGCTCACCCGTCGAGATATCCTCGACTTCGTCGCTCTCCCCGACCACGCGGTCGAGCAGTTCGACGTCCATCTCGAACGACTCGAGCGTCGGCGGCAGCGTGCCGGGCTTCCCGGCGACCTGCCCTGCGAGCGAGTCGCCTTTCGTGTAGGACGGGTCGAGCCCCGTCCCCACACCGAGCAGGCCACCCGGCGAAGCGGTCTCGACCGGGTTGCCGCCCGCCTGAATGGAGCGAACCGTCGTCTCCATCGGCCGCCACTCGCTCTGCCCGCCCTCCTCGACCTCGCGGCCGGGGCGGAGTTCGATTTCGTCGTCGTCGGAGAGCGTTCCCTGGACGAGCGACCCGCCGATGACGCCGCCGAGCAGCGAATCGGCGGTCGTCCCCGGCTTGTTGATGTCGAAGCTTCGCGCCACGAACATCCGAGAGTCGGCGTCCGGGTCACGGGCCGGCGTCGGAATCTCCGACTCCAGCGCGTCGACGAGCAGGTCCATGTTGACCTCCTGCTGGGCGCTGATGGGCACGACCGGGGCGTCCTCCGCGGCGGTTCCTTCGACGAACTCCTGGATCTGCCGGTAGTTCTCCATCGCCCGGTCCTTGTCGACGAGGTCGACCTTGTTCTGGGCGATGACGACGTTCTCGATACCGATGATGTCCAGCGCCATCAGATGCTCCTCGGTCTGTGCCTGGGGCACGTCCTCGGTGGCACTCACGACCAGCACGGCGCCGTCCATGATGGCCGCCCCCGAGAGCATCGTCGCCATCAGCGTCTCGTGGCCCGGCGCGTCGACGAACGACACCGAGCGAACGGGCTCGGTCTCGACGTCGTGTTCCTCGCACGATTCCTCCACGGTGTAGCACTCCGGCACCTCCTCGGCGGGGCAGCGCCGCAGCGTCGTGTCGGCGTAGCCAAGCCGGATCGAGATACCGCGTTTCATCTCCTCGCTGTGCTTGTCAGTCCACGAACCACTCAGTGCCTGCACGAGTGTGGTCTTCCCGTGGTCTACGTGGCCGACCAGTCCGATGTTCACCTCCGGTTGTGTTGGGTTCTCGCTCACCATTTGCCTCCTGAGAGGAATCCTACCGGGAAATTCGCCCCGAACGAGTGATAAAGTTGCTGTTCTCCCCGCCTCGGGTGCGGCACGCGGTTTCGTGGCAGCCCGATGCCTGGTTAGTGGCGTCCGTCGGCGCGGGGAGACGTGTTTTTCACCACACAGGCCCAGAAACCACTGTGGAGTTCGCCTTCGAACTCGCGCTCGCGGCCGACCTGGAGCGGACCACCGACTGGGTGGTCGCCCGCCAGCTCGGCGCCGCGGTCGCCGAACCTGGCGCCCGCGTGATGGATATCGTCGGCGTCGTCCCCAGCGATGGCGTCACCGAGCGCGCGGCCATCACGGCCGAGCGCATCCCCTCGCTGGCGATCGAGAGTGACGCCGGCGTGGGGGAGGCGATAGCCGTCGGCGACGCGCTCGACTGCGGCCCGGACCGCGCGAAGAGTGTCGTCGAGCGCGCCGTCGAGACTGGCTTCTTCGAGCGCGAGCGCCGGGGTGGCCGCACGTACGTCCGGCAGACCACCCGCTACCCAGACTGGGCCGACCGCCTCGTCGGCGTCGAGAACAAGCCCGACCTTGGGACCCCGGGCGACCTGGAGCAGCAGCTCCGGTTCGACGCCGCGCTCGGCCTGTTCGACGAGCTCTGGCTGGCCACCGGGAGCTACGTCACTGGCGCACACCTGAACCGGCTCCCCGACGCAGTTGGCGTCTGGCGATTCGACCCCGAGACCGGCGAGCGCGAAACGGTTCGCGAGCCGTCGCCGCTGGCCGTCGCCGACCCCGGTGTCGAGCCCGTCGCCGACCGGCCGCTCCGGACCGACGTCGAACTCGTCTCGCCTGCGGAGAAAGCGCGCAAGCGCCGCCGCATCGCCGAGCGCGCGTGGGGGAAGGGCTGGCGGACGTACGCGTTCCCCGGCTGTACCCAGTGCTCGGCAACAAGTGATGGGCTGCCAGCCTGCGGGTTCTACGGTGAGGTGGTCGACCCGGCTACGGACTGCGGTCCCGACTGCCCCGGCTACGAGGCCGACGAGACGCCGGATATCGACCTCGACGCGCTCCGGGACGACCGAACGCCCTGGCTCCGCGAGCCAGCGGGCGTTGCGCGCGAGCAGGCCGGGCTGGACCGGTTCGGATAGCCCCTCCTGAGTCCAGCTCCGTCTCCAGAACCCAGTTGTCCTCCAGCGATCGGGTCAACCCGACTGTGCTCCTCGAGGCTGTGCTCGGGCTTCAGAATCACGAATAGCGGTGCTGGCGGGTGAACCGGTCACCCGTTTTAGATTTCGCACACTTCGCCGTCGACGGTTAGCGGCTCAGAGCTCGTACACTTCGCCGTCGACGGCTAGCGGCTCCGAGAACGCCTCGTCTGCGGGGTAGTAGTGTGCGAGATGGACCAGCCGCGTCTCCTCGGCGTCGAGTTCCTCGCCCATCTGGAGTGCGCCCTCCCTGGTCATGTGTTTCGTGCCGAACGTGCGCGGGACGCCGTTCTCGTCGTGATGGCTGCCGCCGTGGGGATGCTTTTCACAGAGCGACGCCGGCACGATGGCATCGGCCAGAAAGAGGTCCGGCTCAGCGAGTGCCTCACGGGATTCCTCGGGGACGTCGTAGCTCGTGTCGCCCGAGAGCGAGAGCTTGGCCCCCGTTTCCGAGTCCTCGACGACCAGCCCGTAACAGACCATCGGCGGGTGGGAGACGGGAACCAGTGTGAGCTCGAAACCGCAGGCCTCGAACGCCGAGAGCGGCGACTGCGGGTGAACCGTCACCTGGTCGAGGTAGTCGTAGCGCTCGTCGACGCCCGCAGCGACGCTCTGACCGGTGACGGGGTCGGGTTCGGCGGCGGCGTGGACCGGAAGCCGGTCGACGAGTCGGTAGGCGTTGCCCAGACCGTCGAGGTGGTCGAAGTGGATGTGGGTGATGACGGCCTCGTCGGGAAGCGGGGCGTCGGCGGCGAGGAACTGTTGGCGGAAATCGGGTGAGGCGTCCACGAGGAGGCTCTTGCCGGTGCGCTCGTTCTGGACGTGGACCGAGAACCGCGAGCGTTCGATGCCGCGCTCGCGGGCCGTTTCACAGGTCTCGCAATGGCAGCCGACAGTGGGCGTCCCGGTTGTGTCGCCCGTGCCGAGGAGGGTGACGCGCATTCAGCCCGAGAAGGGGGGCCGGCTCCCTTAGTGTTCGCGGCTCGCTACCTGCGCAGCTGTGTCGTGTTCGTGCTGCCACACTCCGGGCACTGGGTGACCGACCCGAGCGACGGCAGTTCGACTTTCGCCCAGTCCCCGGTGTCTCCCGGCGTTTCGAAGCCACACTTCAGGCACTTGGTCCGCGTGTTGATGCTCTCGGACATACGTATGAGTGTGGCGGCGAGCACCAAATTGGTTGCCCCGGTCAGGCGTCGTCGAGCCGTTCCCGGCAGGGAGAGTGCGTCACGCTCCCGAGAACAGGGGGCAGCGCCGCAGTCGGCTCAGTGGTCGTGGTCGTGATCGTGCGAGGAATGCCCGCCGTCGCTGACCGCCGCACCCTCGCCGTCGATCATGTCCATGTTCTTCAGGTTGTCCCGCTCCTCGAACCCTTGCACGGCGTCCATCACGTCGTGCTGCTGGAGCGTCCGACGACCCTCGGTCAGTGCCTGCAGCACTGCCTCCCGGAGCACCATCCGGAGGTCCGACCCGGTCAGTCCCTCGGTTTGCTCGGCCACCTCGTCGGGTTCGAAATCCGCGATATCCATCTCCCGGGTGACGATCTGGAGAATATCCGACCGCATCTGTCGGTCGGGTTTGGGGAAGTTCACGACTTCGTCGAAGCGCCGCCAGGCGGCGGCGTCGAGCTGGTCTGGGTGGTTCGTCGCCGCCACCGTCAGCACCTCGTCGCGCACCAGCGAGATGTCGTCGATGCTCTTCAGCAGCGTGTTCACCGCGCGCTTCAGTGCGGCGTGCTCGTCGCTTTTCCGTGTCTTGGCGACGGAGTCGAACTCGTCGATAAAGAGGATACAGGGCGAGAGCCGCTTTGCGACCTCGAACGTCTTCTCGACGTTCTTGGCGGTCTCTCCCAGATACTGGCTCGTCACCATCGAGAGCTTCACCTCGACGAACGGCAGGCCGAGTTCGTGGGCGAGCGCGCGGGAGACGGTTGTCTTCCCCGTGCCCGGCGGGCCGACGAAGAGGATCTTCCCGATCTCACGCAGACCGATACTGGCGAGGTAGTCCCGGTTCTCGATGGCGGTGACGATCTTGTCGACCTCGTCGTTCTGGTCGTCCGTCAGGACGAGGTCGTTGAGCGTCATCTCGATCTCCTCGGGCGCCTTGATGTGGACCAGGTCCAGCATCTCGGCGTCGTCCTCGTCGTCGAAATACTCACCGAGCAGCGAATCGATCCAGACGCGGTCGGCCTGGACGGGCTGGTTGTCGTCGCGAGCCTCCTGTCGAGTCACCTCGACCGCGTCGTGATCGCGGGCGGCGAAGGCTAAGGTCGGGTTGGCCAGTAGTCGGTCGTCCTCGATTCGGTCCAGATACCACTCGAGGGCCATCCCGGGCTGGGTGAGCGATATCTCTCCGGAGAACTCCGTCCGCTGGGTGAACAGCAGGTCGGAGACCGCGTCCCACGGGTGGTCGACGCTAGTAGCGGTACGGGCGCGGTCCTGCGTTACAGCAAGCGGACGTTCGATGGCTCCATCCGACCAGAACACCTGCCGGAATCGCGGAGGGAGGTCGCCCTCGTCCAACTCCTCCTCCTCGGTGTAGGTGTGTGCGGTCAGCAGGAACTCGACCACGTCTAGGGCCGGCTCAGTCATCCCAAAACTGTAGCAGGCGGAGGGGGTTAAGACCGTCGGAGTAGCCGGATGGGTAGCGCTGGGGCCCAAACCTGTCGATTACCCCTTCAGTTCGAACTTCTGATACTGGTTCTCACAGGGTGGGCCGTCCGTTCCGTAGAGGCGCTGTTCCTCCAGGTCCATCACGACTGAGAAGTTGGTCCGGGAGCGCTCTTGCTCCGGATCGGACTCGTCGGGATGCATACAGACGCTGGCTGGGTGGCCGAAGTGGTCCCGAAGCGACTCCTGGGCGCCGGAGATATCCAGCTCGTCGCGCTGGTTCGACAGCAGGCGGCGGAGGCGTGGCTCTCGACAGAGCGTGCTCGTGGCGATGCGCTCAAACTCGCTGTCGACCCGGTCGCGCTCCTTGAAGTGATTCGCGTGGGTCAACAGCCCGTCATCGGGGTAGAGATAGCTCTCGACGCTCGGCGCGAGTTCGAGGTCGATCATCTCCCCCTCCGCGTGAGCGAGCATGACGTTCGCGGAGTTCGCGCGGTCCGTCTCGATGAGCGGCTGGATGGCGCCGTGGAGCGTCTCGGCGTTCATCGCTTCCCGGAAGCGGACGTGGTAGGGTGTCCGGAACGGCTGGTCGCCGTCGCCCGACGCGACGAGACCGTTGAGCAACATGCCGATACCGTGTTCGTTCAGCCCGACCTTCCCGCCGACGATGCCTGCCTCCGTCATCGTGAGCATGTTCGGGGCGTCCTCCTGCCGGAGCTCCATCAGGAACAGGTTGATCTCGGGGATCCAGTCCCAGTTCTGCCCGATGAGCGTACGGCCCTCGGCAGTGGACTCGGGCCGCGCGCCGAACGCGGTGCAGCCGTCCGGCGCGGCATCGTCGACGTCCGCCGCGGCCTCGGCGTAAGCGCTGTACATGACCTCCCAGCGCGCGTTGAGCATCGTCACGTCGAGGAGGTCCAGTCCTGCGCCCTCGGCGACGGCCTCCATCTCCGAGAAATACTCGCCGTTGGCCGACCTGATGACGTCGACGAACTGCTCGGCCTGCTCGTACACGGTTTCCTCGTCCGCACCGTAGTGAGCGAACACCGAGAGATAGCGGTCGACGTTCGCCGCGATTTCGTCGGCGTACGCCTCGCCGTGGGCCAGCCCTCGCTGTCGTGGGCCGCCGGTGAGCGTCAGTCGTTCGAGTCCGCCCGTGTTCTGCTGTGCCATGCTTGCAGGCAGTGGTCCGCGGGTAATACGGTTGCAGAGGTGGCAAGAACGGCCGCTTCGAGCGCTTCCCCGGCTTCAGGACCGTCAAGTCGCTCCGTCTCCACGAACACCACCACCGCCTGCTCGTGGTAGAGTCCCAGATCGTACGCCGTCCGCTGGTACCCCCGCTCCCGGAGCAGCGGCGCCACCTCCCCACTCTCTGACGGGTCGACGAACACGACCGGCGGGACGGAGTCCCGCTCACGAACAGCAGTGGCAGTTTGAGCGTACGCTGACGGCGCGCTCGCCTGCGCCACGTACCACGCCATCGGCAGTCGGTCCACCCACCAGCCGAGCCAGTCGTCCCCCGGTCGTGGCGGTCGATCGTCGATGGATTCGTTCGGCAGATAGTACGTCTCGCCGTAGAACAGCACGCCGCCGTCGTCGGCGGCGTCGTCGACGGTCGCCGCCAGTGGGTCGAGGTCGTCGGCCGGCTGGGCCGACTGGGCGAGCGCGTTCACGTAGAGCGGCGGGGTCACGGCGGAGACAGCCAGCCCAATCGGGACGTGGAGCGCCGAGAGCACGACAAGTCCAGCAAGGACGTAGCCGCGGTAGTTTCCTCGCTTGTCCCACCACCCGGTGTCGAGCCACCGTCGCGGAGCAAGCCACCCGCGGTCCGCGAGCGCGACCCAGCCAACCGCTGCAGGGACGAGCAGCGGAAGCGCGATGTGGAGTGAGATCCACGGCGCCGGGATATCGGTCGCGAGCGGGTAGCCGAGGACTGCTGCGACGCCCCACGCGACGAACGGGACGACGAGCGGGCGCTCGGGGGAGCGGAGTTCGTCGACGAGCGCCACACCGGCGCCGACGACGGCTGGGAGCGCGGCAGCGAGCAGAAGGCCGACAAGTTTGGCGGTGTAGGTGTGGTACGGCCCGGATGCCGTGTCGGCCCAGAGGCTCGTTCGGAACGTCTCCCACGTTCCCACCGTCGCGCGCTCGACCAGCGCCGGCCACGGGACTTCGCCGGCGAGCGCGGCGCCGAGCGTAGGGTCGCTGGCGGGCCCGCGCGGTGCAAAAAAGACGACGACGGGAACGAGCGCCACGAGAAACGCAATCGGGACCCCGGGGAGGTGATGACGGACCGTGGCTCTCGCCCTCGCGAGTGACGTTCTGAGCGCGGCTCGGAGGCTCTGAGCACGTTCGGTTCGACGCGAGGTGGCGACCGCTGGCCAGCAGACGGCGACGCCGGCGGCGCCGACGGCGCAGGCGAGATAAAGCAGGACGTTCTCCTTCGTCGGGAGCGCGAAGCCGACGAACAGGCCCGCGGCGACGACGTCCCGACGCCGCCCGGTCGTCACCGCCCGGAACCCGAAGCCGACGGCAACGAGGAAGAACGCCGCGAGCGGCACGTCCGAGCGCATAAATCGGGAGTAGTAGACGAACCCGGGGAGGACGGCGAGGAGTGCGGCGAGGGCCACGGTCTCGGTATCTGTCAGGCCTCCCTGGCTCCGATTCCCGTCCGACTCCCCCGTTTCAACCCGACGGAACAGCAGCGCGGCAAGTGGTGTGGCGCCGCCGATGAGTGCAACCGGGAGCCGTGCAGCGAACGAACTCGGCCCGAGGAGGTCGAACAGCGGCGCGACGACCAGCGGGACGAACGGCCCGTGGATGACCGGCCGGTAGACGAACTCGGCGCCGCGGACGTGCCGGAGCGTCCAGTAGGCGACGCGGGCCTCGTCCCAGTGCATCGTGCGCTCGCCCAGCGCGACGAGGCGGAGCAGGAGGGCGACCGCGGTGAGTGCGAGCACTGCTGCGACGGGGCGCTCGCGCGCGAGACTGGAGGGACGGCGCACGCCGGAGCCTGTCGGCGGGCGAGTAAGTAGTTTCTCCGTCCGGTGCCCGAAAACGGCGAACCACGGCCCGCCAGTTCGACCGGATTTATGCCGTCGCCCGCCCGAACGTGGGATATGTCGACACCAGTCGTCGTACACGCACGCCGGACGCCACAGGGGAAAGAGGACGGCGTCTTCGCCGACACGCGGAGTGAGGATCTCTCGGTCGCGCTCATCGAGAACGCGCTGGAGACGACCGGGCTCGACCCCGAACAGGTGGAGGACCTGATGTGGGGTGTCGCCCAGCAGCGCGGCGAGCAAGACAACAACGTCGCCCGGGTCATCGCGTTGCTCTCCTCGCTCGGTGAGGGGACGCCGGCCACGACGATCAACCGCTGGTGTGCCTCCTCGATGCAGGCGGTCATCTCCGCCAGCGACGCCATCGCCGCCGGGAACCGGGAGTGCATCATCGCCGGCGGCGTCGAGAGCATGAGCCGCGTCCCGATGGACGGCGACTCCTACGAGTATCTCCACCCGGAGCTCTCGGAGATGTACAACATCTTCCAGCTCCAGATGGGGATGACCGCCGAGAAGGTCGCCGAGGAGTACGGCGTGAGCCGCGAGAAACAGGACGAGTACGCTGCCCGAAGTCAGCAGCGCGCCGCCGAGGCGACTGAATCGGGCCGCTTCGACGACGAGATCGTCCCTATCGAGACGGAGGATGGCGTCGTCGAGGCGGACGAGGGCATCCGCCCGGACACGACGCTCGAGGCGCTCCAGACCCTGCCGCCGGTGTTCACCGGCGACGGAACGGTCACGGCGGGCAACTCGAGCCAGATCTCCGACGGCGCCTCGCTGGTGCTGGTCACGTCGGAAAAGTTCGCGGAGGCGAACGACCTCGACATCGTCGCCGAAGTCGGGACGAACGAGGTGGTGGGTGTGGACCCAACAGTGATGGGAATCGGTCCGGTGCCGGCGACGAAGGGCCTGCTGGAGCGTGCAGGCACGGATATCGAGGATTACGACCTCGTGGAGCTGAACGAGGCGTTCGCCTCCCAGTGCGTGTACGCCCGGGAGGAGCTGGGTATTCCGGACGACAGGTTCAACGTCAACGGCGGCGCCATCGCGATCGGGCACCCGCTCGGTGCGAGCGGCGCGCGCCTGCCGGTGACGCTACTCCACGAGATGCACAAGCGCGGGGACGATCGCGGGCTGGCGACGCTCTGTGTCGGCTTCGGGCAGGGGGCCGCTATCGAGTTCTTGATGGAGTAGACGTTTCAGATTCTTGTTCGGGTCGTTTCTCGGTTGCGAGTGATTCCGTAACCGCAGAGACGGTGGTCAATAATACCGTGAAAGCCCCTGCCGCCTCCGGTCGGTGCGGTCGCTGCGGTCCTCGGCCTTCGGCCTGCGGTCCTTACTTCCCGCGCCTTCCCGGACGCGGCAGCCCCTTTCAGTCCACCCACTGCCGAGCGCCGGGCACGAGGCCCGACGTAGCACCGGTCCCCGCACGTCCCCGCGCGTTCCCGCGAGTACGACGAGCGGGAAGCAGCGAGCGCCTGCGGCTCTCGTCCGCCTCGCGACGACGGCGAGCGCGCGCTACCACCGCCTCCGCACCAGCGGTGGCGCGAAACGTGAGCCCCTCCGTGGGCGCACCAGCGCGAGGTTCTCGTGAGTAAAACGAACGAGAGCACGAGAGAGCGTGCTCTCTCGGAAGTCTGGCGAAGGTTTAGCCTGAGCGAGCCGGCTGGGGAGGAGTTGTGGCCGCAGAGCGGTAGGCAGTGCGGTTCCAGAGTCCATGGGAACTCCGCGGTGGTGTCGGCGGTGCGGTCGCTGAAGCATATCTCCTTGCCGACAATTCAACTAGTGCTCACGAAGAGAACACGAACCGTTTTCCCCAATCCCGACCCCTATCGACCATGACAATCGGCGAGCCACAGAGGGTCAAGGGCACCGAGGACATCTACTACGTCGACACCGGCATGTACGACGTCTCTGAATACGGCTCGGTCTACATCATCGACGCCGAGCGCCCTGCCATCGTCGACACGGGTACCGGCGGCGACTACGAGGCTGTCTCGGGTGCGCTCGACGAACTCGACGTCGACCTCCAGTTCGTTCTCCCAACCCACGTCCATCTCGATCACGCCGGCGGTGCGGGGCACCTCCTCGAGGACCACCCCGACGCCGAGGTCCGCATCCACGAACGCGGTGTTCGCCACCTCGTCGACCCCGAGCGTCTCGTCGCCGGCACGAAAAGCGCCGTCGGCGAGCAGTGGCAGTACTACGCCGAACCCGTTCCCATCCCGGACGACCGAATCGACGGGCTCGAAGACGGTGACGAGATCGATCTCGGCGACCGCAGCCTCGCCGTTCAGGAGGCGCCCGGCCACGCCCCGCACCAGCACGTCTACCACGACCCGGAATCGAGCGTCCTGTTCACCGGCGACGCCGCGGGGATCTACGTCCCCGCGGAGGACGACATCCGGGAGACCAGCCCGCCGCCGCAGTTCGACCTGGACCAGGCCCGGCGAGACGTGTCGATGCTCATCGACCGCGAACCCGAGACGCTCGCGTTCGGCCATTTCGGCCCGCGTGAGTTCGACGCCGACCTGCTGAGCAATTACAAGCGCACGCTCGTCGAGTGGGTGCAGGCGGTCCGGCAGAAGCGCGAGCAACTGGCGGCCGACGAAGCGGTTATCGAGCATTTCGTCTCTCACGCCGACGAGATGACGGGCGCTGAAACGTGGGGCGAGCGGAAGGCGAAGGCCGAGGTGCGGCTGAACACCCGAGGCGTGCTGGCGTATCTGGATAGCGAGGAGTGAGGGAAGGGTCACTGGTCCCCTCCTCTGCAGCACAGTCGCCCGGCTTCCGGTAAACCCGCAGGCAACGCCCATGCCGTGTACAGAGCTTTATACGGTCACCGCCGAAGGAAGACGATATGCATATCCGCGACGCCGAGCGTGCGTTCGAGAGCGTTGTCATCGACGACGACACGCTGGCGGAGATGTTCGAAGCCGGGGCCGCCCGTAACGAGGGCGAGATCGCCCAGCGCTACAAGGGGGGCGTTAACGACCGCTCGCTGGTCGCCGACGGCGTCATTGGGGCGGCGCCGGACGGCGATTTCGCTGACCTCACCTACGCCCAGATGCGGGAGATCGTCCGACACCTCGCGGCGGGCTTTCGCGAACTCGGCGTCGACTCGGGCGACCGGGTTGGCCTCTTCGCGGACACCCGGATGGAGTGGGCCCACTGCGATTTCGGCGTGCTGGCAGCCGGCGGCGTGGTCACGACCGTCTACAGCGGTTCCTCGGAGAGCCAGACCGCCTACCTGCTCGGCGATGCGGGCGCGGACGGCGTCGTCGTCGAGAACGACGAACTGCTCCACCGCGTGCTGGCCGTCGAGGACGAACTCGACCTCTCCTTCATAATCG
This sequence comes from Halolamina sp., assembly GCF_036626355.1. Classification (GTDB taxonomy): domain Archaea; phylum Halobacteriota; class Halobacteria; order Halobacteriales; family Haloferacaceae; genus Halolamina. The sequence continues at coordinate 20,151 of NZ_JAZKRY010000010.1, forward strand.
TGATGGACGTCCCCCCGGACGGCAGCGGCGCCGCGGGTGCGGTTCGGGACCGCGATGACGTCTACACGCTCGGGGACCTCCACGAAATCGGCGCAGAGGCGTTCGACGAGGAACGCTACCACGGCTGGCTCGCCGAGCGCGTCCCGGACGACCTGGCGAGTCTGGTCTACACCTCTGGCACCACCGGCCAGCCGAAAGGGGTGAAGCTCACCCACGAGAACTTCCGGTGGAACGTCAACCAGTGCTACCGGCGGTTCGGCCCCCGCCCTGGCAAGGACCCGGACGTGCCGGTGACCGATTCGGACTCGGTTTCGCTCTCGTTCCTCCCGCTCGCACACGTGTTCGAACGGCTGGCGGGTCATTTCCTGCTGTTCGGGGCTGGCGCGACGGTGGCCTACGCCGAGAGCGCCGACACGCTCCGGGAGGATTTCGGCCTCGTCCAGCCGACGACGACCACCAGCGTCCCCCGAGTGTACGAGAAGCTCTACGCTGCCGTGCGCGAGCAGGCGAGTGAGTCACCGGTCAAGAAGCGTATCTTCCAGTGGGCGACCGGCGTCGGCCGTGAGTTCGAACGGGCCGAAGAGCCGGGTGCGCTGCTCTCGCTGAGACACCAGGTCGCCGACGCGCTGGTCTTCTCGACCGTCCGGGAGGCGCTTGGCGGGAACATCGACTTCTTCGTCTCCGGCGGCGGGAGCCTCGCCGAGGGGCTCTGCCGGCTCTACCACGGGATGGGCATCCCGATTCTGGAGGGCTACGGACTCACCGAGACCTCGCCAGTTCTCAGCGTCAACCCCTCCGACGCCGCTCAGCCGGGAACGATCGGCCCGCCGGTGGTCGACGTGGAGACGAAACTCGACGAGTCGGTCGGTGTGATGGACGAGGCGGACATCGAGGGCGACACCGGCGAACTCCTCGTTCGGGGGCCGAACGTCACCGACGGCTACTGGGAGAAGCCCGAGGCGACTGAAGCGGCGTTCACCAGGGCTGACGAGGCCGAAGATGGCGGCGACCCGTGGTTTCGGACGGGCGATATCGTCGAAATCCAGCCCGACGGCTACATCCGATTTCGGGAGCGGGCCAAACAGCTCCTGAAGCTCTCGACGGGCAAGCTGGTGCCGCCGGGGCCGATCGAGGACGCGTTCGCGGAAAACGAGTTCGTCTCCCAGGTGATGGTCGTCGGCGACGCCCGGAAGTTCGTCAGCGCACTCACCGTTCCGGAGTTCGAGACCGTCCGGGAGTGGGGTCGCGCGGACGGGCTCGACCTCCCCGAGGACGACGCCGAACTCTGCCGTGACGACCGCGTCCGCGACCGGATTCGACAGGAGATCGAACAGGTGAACGAGGCGTTCGAAAGCCACGAGCGGATCAAGCAGTTCCGGCTCGTCCCCGAGGAGTTCACCCCGGAGAACGAGCTGTTGACGCCGACGATGAAAAAGAAGCGTCGGCGGATCCTGGACCGCTGGGCGGACAAGATCGAGAACCTCTACGAGTCGGAGTCGGCCCCGTGAGGCCGCAGTAGCCATTTTTAAGCCTCATCAACTTGAACGCGCTCCTGTGACGACGAACGAACAGCCGACGGCTACGGGGGTCGCGTAGATGGCAGGCGGTGCGGGTGCGCTGCTGATCCCCCTGGTCGCCGGCATCATCGGCATCGGCGTGGTAGCGCAGGTGCTCGCCGACCGGTTCCAGATCCCGAGCGTGGTGTTCCTCATCGGGGCGGGCATCCTGCTCGGGCCGGAGGTGAGCGGACTGCTCGACCCTGCGGAGTTCGGCGATGCCCTCCCGGCCATCGTGGGGCTCTCGGTCGCCATCATCGTCTTCGAGGGCGCGTTCCACATCCGTATCGATAAGCTTCGAGAGGCGCCGAAAGCGACGTTCCGGCTGGTGACCGCCGGCGCGGCGATCGCGCTCGTCGGCACCGCCGCAGCAGTGCATTACACCCTGGGCGCGCAGTGGGACGTTTCGTTCCTCATCGGTGCGCTGCTGGTGGCCACGGGGCCGACGGTCATCGCGCCGATTCTGGAGGTCGTCCCGGTCCGTGACAGGGTCGCAGCGGCGCTCGATACGGAGGGGATCGTCAACGACGTGACCGCCGCGATTACGGCGGTCGCGATCTTCGAACTCATTCTCCTCGGCGGCGAGGGCGGCTTCGTGACCTTGCTCGAGCTGTTCGTCGAGCGGCTGGCGTTCGGCCTGCTGTTCGGCGTCGGCGTCGCCGCCGTCCTCTACTACGCACTGCAGTACGTCGACCTCTCGCCGGGGAACGCGCCACAGAACGCCCGACTGCTCGTGCTCGCGGGGGCGCTCGTCGCCTTCGCGGGCGCGAACACACTCGCCAGCGAGGCCGGCGTCGCGGCCGTCGCCGTCGCGGGGGTACTCCTGGGGAACGCCGACGTGCCCTACGAGGAGGACATCTCCGCGTTCAAGGGCGACATCACGCTCATCGTGCTCTCGTTCGTGTTCATCACGCTCGCGGCGCTGCTGGAGTTCTCGGTGCTGCTGAAACTCGGCATCGGCGGCCTGGCTGTTGTCGCCGTCATCGCGCTGTTCCTCCGGCCGCTGCTGGTGTTCGTCTCGAGTATCGGCGACCGGTTTACTCGGGAGGAGAAGCTGTTCATGAGCTTCGTCGGGCCGCGGGGAATCATCCCCGCATCGGTCGCCACGCTGTTCGCCATCGAGTTCCGTAATGCCGGGATGGACGAGGCCGCCGACGTGCTCGTCGGCACGGTGTTCCTCACCATCCTGCTCACTGTCGTGTTCGAGGCGGGGATCGCCCGCCAAATCGCCGAGAAACTCAACGTCATACCCATGCGAGTCATCATCGTCGGAGGCGGGAAAGTGGGCCGCGCGCTCGCCACCCGCCTCGAAGACCGGGGCGAAAACGTGGTCATCATCGAGAACGACCAGGAGACTATCCAGACCGTCCGTGACGCCGGGTTCCCCGGCCATCACGGCGACGGGACGGACACTGAGGTGCTGCGCTCTGCGGGTGCGGAGAACGCGAAAATCATCGTCGCCGCAACCGGCGACGACGACGTGAACCTGCTCGTCTCGCAGCTTTCCCAGTCGAAGTTCTCGCCCGACCGGGTGCTCGCGCGGGCGAACAACCCGGAGAACGTCGACGCCTTCGAGGAGCTGGGCGTCAAAACCATCTCCTCGGCGCTGGCGACGGCTCAGGCGATCGACAACTTCATCGAGCGGCCCGCGCTGGCCGACTGGATGGGCGAGATCGGCCAGTCGGGTGACGTCCAGGAGATCGAGGTAACCGCCGAATCGCTGGTGGGCAAAACGATCGAGGAACTCGACCCGGAGCTCCCCGACGGTTGTCTCATCGCCCTCGTCGGCCGAGACGAGGAGACGACGGTACCGGAGCCAAAGTACACGCTCCAGCGAGGCGACCGAATCACGTTCATCGGCCGCAACGAGGCAGTCCGGGATGCGATGGAATGGGCGCATCCGAGAGAATAACGAGGTGGAAAACGTCGCGCCAACGGCGCGACAGCAACCCACCTCGACACCCAGAACAGGCCGGGACTGGCGGTCCTCGGATCGCGTCGGCCGGGAAACCAACCGTTTTCTCCCGCGACCTCCGAGTTCCGAGTAATGGCGCTCTCCAGGCGTGCGGTTCTCCCGTTGCTCGTCGGGCTCGCTGGCTGCACGGCGCTCACCAACGACGCGGTCGAACTGGCCATCGAGAACCGGAGCGGGAGCGAACAGAACGTCGTCGCGACTGTCGAGCAGGTCGACGGAACCGGAACGACCGTCGACGACGCGGCGCCGGGGTCGGAACCCGACTACGAGGGGACCATCCCGCCGGGGTCACGCGTGCTCGTTCCGGACGTCGCGCCGGCGCCGCCGGAGGGCGGAAGCCTGCAGGTGGAGGTTGACGTGGAGACCGGGAGCTACGCGGCGACCGAGCGGATACCCGTTACCGGCCCCGGAACTGTCGACGTGCGCATCACGCGCAACGGGATTCGCGTCTTCTTCGAAGGGAAGGACTGAGCGGGAGAACCCGGTGAGGACGGTCCACACGGACCCGACACGGTTTTCCGAACCCACCGAGAAGCTCCGCCCATGTTAAGCAGGCAGACGCTTCGCGATGAGCCCGAGCGGGTTCGCGAGGCGCTGGAGAAGAAAGGCATCGAGGACGTGGATTTCGACGAGGTGCTGGATATCTACGAGGAGTGGCGCGAGCTGAAAGGTGAGGGCGATACGCTCCGCCACGAGCGAAACGAGGTCAGCCGGACCATCGGCGAACTCAAACAGGAGGGAAAGGAGGCGGCGGCCCAGGAGGCCATCGAGCGCTCGAGCGAGCTGAAAGCGCGGATTCAGGCGGTCGAGAAGCGCGCCGACGAGCTGGAGGCCCAACTCGAAGAGGTGATGATGCGGCTGCCGATGGTCCCCGCCGAGGAGGTTCCGGTCGGGGCGGACGAGAGCGAGAACGTCGAGCGCCGGCGCGAGGGGTTCGACGACCTCCGGGCGCTGCCCGACGAGGTGACTCCCCACTACGACCTGGGCGAGGAACTGGACATCCTCGACTTCGAGCGCGGCGCGAAGGTCAGCGGCGCCGGCTACTACTTCGCCAAGGGTGAGGGCGCCCGGCTGGAGCACGCGCTCATCCAGTTCTTCCTCGAGGTCCACCGCGAGCAGGGGTATCGCGACGTGTTCCCGCCGCTGCCGGTCAGCAGCAAATCGATGGAGGGGACCGGGCAGTTCCCCAAGTTTACCGAGGACGCCTACCGCGTCGAGGGCGAACACGACGAGCCCTACGACGATGACGACCTCTGGCTGCTCCCTACTGCGGAGGTGCCGGTGACGAACATGCACCGCGACGACATCCTGCTCGACGACGACCTGCCGCTGAAGTACCAGGCCTACTCGCCGAACTTCCGGCAGGAGGCGGGCGAACACGGCACCGAGACCCGCGGCATCGTGCGGGTCCACCAGTTCAACAAGGTGGAACTAGTCAACTTCGTCCGGCCCGAGGAGAGCTACGACCGGTTCGAGCGCCTCGTCGCCGAGGCCGAGGAGGTACTCAAGCGTCTGGAGCTCCCGTACCGGATTCTGGAGATGTGTACGGGTGATCTCGGCTTTACGCAGGCCAAGAAATACGATATCGAGGTGTGGGCCCCCGGCGACGAGATGGAGGAGGGCCCCGAACTCGGCGGCCGCTGGCTGGAGGTCTCGTCGGTGTCGAACTTCGAGGAGTTCCAGGCCCGGCGGGCGGGTATCCAGTACCGGCCCGAGCGCCACGAGTCGGCGGAGTATCTCCACACGCTCAACGGCTCGGGCGTCGCGATTCCGCGGGTTGTCGTGGCGATTCTGGAGTACTATCAGAACGAGGACGGCACCGTGGATGTGCCCGGGGCCCTCCAGCCGTACATGGGTGGCCAGGAAGTCATCGAGGGTCACGAGCCCGTCGGCGAGAGCGCACTCGGGGCTGGGGAGCGAGAGTAGCACCGAGGTCGGGAGAACTCACCTTCGGCGGGGTAAACCGACCTCGAGGGGCGACCCGGGAGCGGATCCAGAACATCTGGTCGCCTTTCTCCAGTTCGGAGCGTTCTGCGATTTCTTTCGGGATGGAGACGGTGTAACCGCCGTTTGACTCCTGGACGGTCCGGCTGTCTGCGTACGGTCCGCGGTGCTCTGACATATCCGGAGAAACCGGAAAACGCGCTTCAAACGCTGGCAACCACTCGCCTGGTCACTGAAACGTGTCTGACGCCGCCGACCGCTACTTCGTGAACGTCCGGAGGTGAGTGATGCCACCGTCGCCGACGGTGAACAGGTCGACGAACGCGAACTGCTCGGTGCCGTCTTTGTTGAACAGGCGACCGTGGACGGCGACCTCCTCGGCCTCGTGGTCAGCCTGCTCTTCGGGCAGGAACACCGTATCGGCCGCGTGAACCGTGTCGGTCGTCGGCCGCTCTTCGAGCATGAACCTGATGAACCGGTCACGCCCCTCGAGCGTGCGGTCGGGACGGTCGTGTCTGAACTCCGGGGCGAGCACCGACGTGAGCGCCTCGTCGTCGTTCTCGTCGATGGCCTCGTAGTATCGCTCGACCACCTGGGCGTGGCTCATACCCGGGCCGTGGGCGAGCGCACCCATCAATCGGGCGGTCCATCCGCGATGCCTTTCTCTCTCCAGTCCCCAGACGGGGTGTGGACCTGCACGTCCGGTACGAGGGTGACGACGACCCCGAGAAATGTACCGCCCGGAAGCTCGCGCGGTTTGATCTCGCGGAGCTGCATCGCTCGGACCGCGCGACCCCGGCCGGTGTCGTTCTCAACCCTCACGCCGAGCGGGCGCTCTCGCCTGCCGACCGCAACCGCGCCATGCGCGCGCTGGTCGCACTCGACTGCTCCTGGGAGTCCGCCGGCGAGAAGCAGTTCACCATCGACGGCGACCACCGCGCGCTGCCGTATCTCGTCGCCGCCAACCCGGTGAACTTCGGGAAACCGATGCAGTTGACGACCGTCGAGGCGTTCGCTGCCGCGCTTACCATCCTCGGCGAACCTGACCACGCCGAACGCATCCTCGCGAAGTTCACCTGGGGCGAGACGTTCCTCGAACTCAACGAGGAGCCGCTGCGTCGCTACGCAGCCTGCGAGGATTCGGCCGAGGTCGTCGAGATCCAGCAGGAGTATCTGGACCGGTGAGTCGGGTTAATAAACTTCATAGCGCGATATAGAAATCGGCTTGGCTGGCGATAGCTCCCGCTGTGAACTGCGGTACGACTCTGCTCCCACCATTTGGCTACAGACCACACCTATCACGCAGCATAGTGCGCCTCGCCGACAGAACCCGTCGGGAGTGACGATGCGGTCGTGTGGCACTCTCGAACAGACCCGCTATAGGTTTCCGAATGTGCTCGCTGTGGGGCGATTGTCGCCATCGGCGGTCACAACTGGTAGCCGCACTGTCGGTAGCCATCAAGAGCGCCAGCGTTTCTTCGACAAAGTCACGGCGTTCACGCCTCGTCCGTCAGCCGTCCGGCCGGTCCGCTTCGTCCAGAAAGCCGTGATACGGACAGACGTACTCGTCGCGAATGAGCTGTTCGTCGACGATCTCCAGCCCGAGCGCGTCGAGGTCCTTGCTGATGCGGTTCAGGTCGTCGTGATCCTCGCCGATGGCGTTGACGTAGACGTTCCGGTGGCCCGTCATGATCTCCCGAACGGCCGTCACCCCGCGTATCTCGCGGGCCTGTTTCGCAAGTTCGTCCCGATCCGGGATGGGTGCGGTACAGATGATCTTCGTATACAGCGGGTAGCCGGCCAGATCGTAGTCGATGTCGACGTTGTAGCCACGGACGATCCCGCTCGTTTCGAGCTTCTTGAGCCGTGTCCGGATCGTGCTCGAGGAGAGGTCGAGCTTCTCAGCGATGTCGCTGGACGACGTCGCCCGCGCATCCTGCTGGAGGTAGTAGAGGATCTGCCTGTCGACGGTGTCCAGTTCGCCGTCTTTCATCTGATACACGGTGGTCCGGGGGGTGTATCAGTCTTGTTCTGTCCGGCTCGCCGTCGAACCTGCGATGTCGACCGACCTGTCGGCGACTGGATCCTGATGGGGACAGTCCTGTGACGAACCCACACAGTTGGTAGTCAATACCGAAAATTATCGGATATATTTTGACGACCCGTCAATTTAACCGACTCATTTATACACTTCCGTCATCTACGTTGGCGTAACGACCCGCATCGGCCCGCAGTGAGCGGACGACTGCGGCTCACAGAACCATGAACCTGACCCGACTCAGAGGGGGAGACCACTCAGTTGACCACGACGGACGCACGTACTACGTGCTCGGTGGCGGCCATCTCGGCGTCGCCGTCGCTCGGCGGCTTCTGGCGGACAGCGATTCCGTCACGCTCGTCGACGAACTGTCACCGGGCGAGCACCGGGGCTTACCGGAGACCGCCGTCGTTCACGGTGACCCGGCCGACACCGCAGTACTCGAAGAAGCAGGTCTCGGCAACGACTCGACGGTTATCGTTGCGACCCAGTCCGACAGCCGGAACCTGCTCATCGCACAGCTCGTTCGCACCACCTTCGACGACCCCAACATCGTCGTGTTGACCAACGTCCCGGACCGGTTCGATCTGATCGAACAGGCCGGACACGTGCCGGTCTGTGCGACGTCCGTACTCTCTGACGCGCTCGTGGATAACGCATGAAGGAACTCGAACGCGACCTCGGCTTACCCTCGGTGCTGGCCATCAGTATCGGCGCGATGATCGGGAGCGGTATCTTCATCCTGCCGGCGCTGGCGCTCAAAATCGCCGGCCCCGCCGTTATCGTCGCGTACGCCCTCGCCGGGCTGCTCGTCCTGCCGGCCGCGCTCTCGAAATCGGAGATGGCGACCGCGATGCCCGAGGCCGGCGGCACGTACATCTACATCGAGCGGGGGATGGGCCCGTTGCTCGGAACCGTCGCCGGTGTCGGCACGTGGTTCTCGCTCTCGTTCAAGGGCGCGCTCGCGCTCGTGGGCGGCGTCCCGTATCTCCTGCTCCTGCTCGACCTGCCGATGAAGCCGGTCGCGCTGGGGCTCGCGGGCGTGCTCATCCTCGTGAACATCGTCGGCGCGAAGCAGACCGGTCGGCTCCAGCTCGGCATCGTCGTCGTCATGCTGGCGGCGCTGGGCTGGTTCGCCGCCGGCAGCGCCCCGAGCGTCCAGTCGACCAACTACGTCGACTTCTTCGGCTACGGCGTCGGCGGCCTCTTCGCGGCGACGGGCCTGGTGTTCGTCTCCTACGCGGGCGTCACCAAGGTCGCGAGCGTCGCCGAGGAAGTCGAGAACCCCGGCCGGAACATCCCGCTGGGCATCCTCGGCTCGCTCGTGTTCACGACGGTGCTCTACGTCGCCATCGTGACGGTGCTCGTCGGGGTGACCGACCCCGGAAGCGTCGCCGGCACGTTGACGCCGGTGGCCGTCGCCGCCGAGCAGACGCTTGGCCAGGCTGGCGTCGTCGCCGTCATTTTCGCAGCTATCCTCGCGCTGATCTCGACGGCCAACGCGGGCATCCTCTCCTCGTCGCGCTACCCCTTTGCGATGAGCCGTGACAAGCTGGCGCCGCCTTCCCTCTCGTCGGTGAGCGACCGGTTCGGCACGCCCGTTACCTCGATCACGCTGACCGGTGCGGTGCTGCTGCTGCTCATCGCGTTCGTCCCGATCCTGGAGATCGCGAAGCTCGCGAGCGCCTTCCAGATCATGGTGTTCGGGCTCATCAATATCGCCCTCATCGCGTTCCGCGAGGGGAGCACGGAGTACGAGCCCGAGTTCACCTCGCCGCTCTACCCGTGGATGCAGATCTTCGGCGCGATCACGGGTGTGCTGCTGCTCACGCAGATGGGCACGATCGCGCTTCTCGGCGCCGCCGTCATCACCGGCGGGAGCATCGGCTGGTTCTTCGTCTACGTCCGCCCGCGGATCAGCCGCGAGGGTGTGGCGACGGACGCCATCCGCCGACAGGTCGGCCGGGATTCGCTCACGGAGATCGAGTCCGCGATGGCCGAGGACACCCGCGAGGTGCTCGTCGCGCTCACGAAGAACGGCGACGAGGCGCGGGAACGCGCCCTCATCGAACTGGCTGCGGACCTCGTCCAACCCGACGACGGGCGCGTCGTCGCGGTTCGGTTCCAGGAGATTCCCGACCAGGCACCGCTCACGGCTGACGCCGCCGTGCAGTCCGAGTCCGACGTCTCCTTCGAGACGCGGATGGGGGAACTCTCCACGGAACTCGACGTCGAGATCGAGGGCGACGAGATCGTAAGCCACGACACGAAACACGCCATCGTCAACTTCGCTGCGAACCGCGGCGTCGACACGATCGTCGCGGAACACGAGCCGCTACGCCTCCGCTCGCGGCTGCTGGGCGACCCCATCGACTGGGTGGTCCGGCACGCGCCGTGTCACGTCCTGCTGGTGGACAACCTCGGCTACGACCAGCCCCAGCACGTCGTGCTCTCGGGTGACCGCGGCCCGTACCCGCCGCTCGCGGTGAACGTCGCCGAGGCTATCACCATGGCCAACGACGGGGAGCTCTCGCTCTGGTACCCAGAGAACGACGAAAGCACCGACAAGCACAGACAGGCTGTCGGGGAGTACCAGTTCGAGCTCTCGGAGCTCCTCTCGGTTCCAGTGCAGGCCGAACCGCTCCGGACCGACGGCGGGAAGCCGTCCAACCCGGACCTGCTGGTGCGCCGCGGGACCAGCGGCGACGTCCGGAGCGCCATGTTCGACGACCGCCCGGTGTTCCCGAGCCCGGGCTGTACGACCGTCAGCGTCTACCCCCACGAGTCGGGGCAGCCGGGGTTCCTCCGGCGCCTCGTCGAGCGGGTCACGTTCAACTGACGGTCTCGACGCTGGTTCGTCCCTCGCTCCCGCCGCCGGCTGCTCAACTCGTCGAGTGCCGCATCACGGCGTACCGCCATCGACGCAAACCCTATCCTCCCGGCCACGTAACATGGTACCATGCCATTCGATCCGACTGCGCAGGGACTGGACGCCGACGAGGTCGAGGAGCGCGTGGCCGACGCCATCGAGACCAACGAGGTCGTTCTCTTCATGAAGGGCGACGAACTGATGCCCCAATGTGGCTACTCGAAGCGCGCGATCGGGCTGCTCCAGCAGTACCGCTCCGACGTCGGGACCGTCGACGTGCTCCAGAACCTCGACGCGTTCCGCGAGGCCCTCGAACCGCGCAGCGGCTGGGAGACCATCCCCCAGACGTTCGTCGACGGCGAGTTCGTTGGCGGCAGCGACATCCTCGCGGAACTGGACGAGCGCGGCGAACTCGCAGCGACGCTGAACGTCGACCCCGAGGAGGTCGAGACCGGCCCCTCCGACGCCGACACTGACGACGACACAAGCATCGACGCACCCTTCTAACCAGGCAGTCGTCTTCCTGCCCAGAAACACCGGTCTCCCGATTCTGGCCCTGCCCGAACGGACGCGTTTTTACGCGCTGGACGGGTAGAACCCGTAATCAATGACTTTCGAGGATCTTCCGACGACCCCCCGGTCGGAGGAGCTGCTGGATAAGGCTTTCTCGCGGGCCGCCCGGACGGGCCGGGCGAAGTCGCCCTACGAGGCCCAAGAGGCGATGCTGCGGACCGCCGCGAATATCCTGTCGGACAACCTGGAGAACGTCGTGACGGCGTGGCCGGACTTCGACTACGTCGACCCGTTCTACTACGAACTCGCCGACGCCATCGTCGAGGTCGACGAACTCCGGCAGGCGCTGAGCGAGGTGACCTGGGCGAGCCGCCAGATCGAGGAGTTCCGCTCGGAGTACACCACCAAGATCCGGAACTCGGACACGGACACCGCCCGAAAACACCGGAAGCAGGCGTTCGCCCGCATGGCCGACATCATGGACGAGATCGAGGACGACCTGCTCGAGATCGGGCAGGCACGGGACCAGCTGAAGACGCTGCCGGATATCCGGCCCGACGAGCCGGCGATCGTCGTCGCGGGCTACCCCAACGTGGGGAAGTCCTCGTTCGTCAACTACGTCACGAACGCTCGCAACGAGATCGAGTCCTACCCCTTCACCACGAAGGCGGTGCAGGTGGGCCACTTCGAGCACGACCGTATCCGCTACCAGATCGTCGACACGCCCGGGATTCTCGACCGCCCCCAGGAGGAGCGCAACGGGATCGAACGCCAGGCCGTTTCGGCGCTCGAGCATCTCGCAGACGCGGTGCTGTTCGTCCTCGACGCCTCGGGCGACTGTGGCTACCCCCTCGAGTCACAGCTCGAACTGCTGGCCGAAGTCGAGAGCCGGTTCGACGCCCCGATCATCACGGTCTGCAACAAATCCGACCGCTCGACGGAGGCGGAGGCGGACGTGTACATGAGCATCACCGAGGAGGAGAACATCGAGGAAGTCCTCGACATGGTCGTCGAGGCCATCGACTGGGAGACCGATCTGCCGCCGTCGCGGAACGCCTGACCGTCGGCGTTCCGCACCGGTGTCGCGAAACGCCTGACCGTCGGCGTTCCGCACCGGTGTCCCGTCTCGCTGAGCGCCCGTCCCCGCGGCTTTTCATCCGACTACGACGTCCCGCTGCTGGTCTCGACTGCGGTGTAATGGACCTCCACCTGCACGTCCTCGTCGGAGCCGAGGCCGAACGGGCGGTCGTCGATATCGGCGATGCGCTCGTAGATGCGGTCGACGAGCGTCGGGGGTTCCGTCCCCGGTGGGTGGCCGACGGTCACCACCACGCGTTCAGCGCTCCGGAAGGGGAAGGCTACGCCGTGTTCCACCTCGAAGGCGACCAGCGTGAGATCCGGTTCGGCGTCGATGAGCTCCGTGACCGACTCCCGAGCCTCGTCGGTGAACGTCGCCCGCTGATAGGAGGCGTAGGTGACGCTGCCGAGGAAGGAGGTGAGCAGCAGGATGACCAGCCCCAGCGTGGCGATCCGCTTGAGCGTCTCCCGACGAGCCTCCTCGGTTTTGAACCACTCCTCGGGCTGATACCCCTTGACCAGGAATACCGCCATCGCGGCGAAGTTGATAGAGAGGAAGTTCACCGCGACGAGTACCGCGGAGCCGAAGACGGCGGTCGGCCGCCCCCAGGCGATACCGATGCCGACCACCGCCGTCGGCGGGACCAGCGCCGCCGCGATCATGACGCCGACGAGCGCCGACGACACCCCCGAGGAGAGCGAGAGCGCGCCCGCGACGCCCGCGCCAAGCGCAACTGCGAGCGAGGGGACGCCGGGGGAGAGGCGCTCCTGCACCTCGTCGATCGCCAGCACTTCCATCGTCTCGAGGGGGATGACGTTACCGAACCGCAGCATCGCGGCGAACAGTGTTGCACCGCCAACTGCGATTACGCCGCCGACAGCCTGGAGCTTCACCCCGCGGACGAACAGCTCCCGGTCGTCGACGACCGAGCCGACGCTGGTCGCCATCGCTGGCCCGATGAGCGGCGCGATGACCATCGAGCCGACGACGACGGCCGCCGAGTCGAGCAGCAGCCCCGCGGTGGCGACGACGGCGCTGATGAACGTCATGATGAGAAACGGAATCCAGTCGGGCGAGAGCCCCTTTGCGCGCGTGACCAGTTCGTCGCGGGCGATGCGCTCACCCTCCTCCCCTTCCTCCCACTTCTTCTCCAGTTGCTCGTAGCGCTGGGAGATGACGGTCTCGGCGTTGATGACGACGGTGTAGGCGTCGCGGTCGATCCCCGCTTCCTCGCGTAGCTGGTCCAGCACCGTCTCCACGGCGCTGGTGGGCAGGGGGAACGAAACCACGGCAGTGTACTCCCGGCCGCTGGTCTCGTCGGACATCACGTAGTCGATGCTCCGACTGTCCAGCACGTCGAGCACCGCGTCCCGCTTCCCGGCGGGGACCATCACCTGAAGGAGTCGCACAGGTCAGCATCTCGGTGGGCCGGCAAATAAGCGCCGGTGGCACGGCGGAGCGCACGCGAACCGGGCTGATACACCGGCCCGACTGCCCACCAGCGCGGCGGAACGCTACTCGCCGACCATCGACCTGAACGCCGACTGCTCCGTGCGGGTTCCGATGGCGACGAGCACGTCGCCGACCTGGAGTTCGAACGACGGTTCGGGGTTCGACACCGTCTCCGTGCCGCGCTGGACGGCGATAATCGAGACGCCGGTTCCGCCGCGGATATTGGCGTCGTCGAGCCTCTCGCCGACGACTGGTGAGGTCGAGAATCCGCTCGCCGTCGGCTGACTCGTTCTCCCGGCGGAACAGCTCACACCGGCCGTCGTGGTGGACGACGACGTGACTGTCGCCCGAGAGCTCCAGTTCGAACCGCCGCCCGACGCCGGGATGTCCGTCTGGTAAACGGTCACGGACGGCGGTTCGGCTGGCGAGCGCAAAAACGTGCTGCCGCGGGCAGTGACATCCGGCCGACGCTGTCGCCCACGGCTCGTCGCGCTACGCCCGCCAGGCCACGTGCCGCTCGAGGGCGGCGAAAGCTGCATCAGCGACGCACCGAGCACTGTCATCACGAGCGGCCGCCGACACTGTCGGCAGAACGACACCGGCGAGAGCATCGGCTCGACGAGCCAACGGTCGCGTAGCCCCGGACATCGCCTCGGCCGGTCGTACTGGAAGGGTCCCGGCTGAACGGTGACTCGCTATCCCGGCATACGGTTTATGACGCCCGCTGCCAACTCGTAAGGGGTAACCACGAGGACGCGTTAGAACGCCCATGTCTTTCGAAAACCGGCCCGACCGGGACGCCGAGGTCGTCCTCGTCGGTCGGTCGAACGTGGGGAAATCGACACTGATGCGGGAGCTGACCGGTCACAGCTTCGATACTGGCCGGAAGCCGGGGGTGACGCGCCAGCCAAACCATTACGACTGGGCCGGCACGGACTTCATGTTCACCGACCTGCCCGGGTTCGGCTTCATGTCCGGCGTCGAAGCTGACCACCGCGAACAGATCAAGACGAACGTGGTGCGCTACATCGAGGAGAACGCCGAGAACATCCTGGCGGGAATCCTCGTCGTCGACGGGAAAGCCGTGATCGACATCATCGACCGCCACGAGCAGCGGGGGAACATCCCGCACGACGTGGAGATGTTCCAGTTCCTGCAGGAGGTCGACGTCGACCCGATCGTCGCCGTCAACAAGATGGACAAGGTCGACGACGAGGACGAGCGGCTCGACGATCTCTGTGACCGACTCGGCCTCTACCCGCCCTGGCAGCAGTGGCAGGAGATCATCTGTCCGATCTCGGCCAAGCGCGGGAACATCGACTCGCTCGAGGCGGTACTGCGCGACCGGTTCCACGAGGCAAAGCGCGACGAGCTGCTACAGTTCGTCTCCTGAGCGGAACCACGCGGTACCGCGACGCTCGACCGCCACTCAGCTGAGCCGCTCGCCGACGACCGTTCGAAGGTCAGTCGTGCGGAGGGGTTTCTGACGGAATGTGAGCCTCTCGGTTTCGCCAGCCGCCCGCCGGAGCCGGAGCGAGGGCTCCTCGGCCAGCAGCACGACCGAGAGCGCCTCGTCGAACAACGTCTCGACCAGCGCGGTCACGTCATCGCTGACGGTGTCGGTGTCGACGACGACGAGCTCTGCCCCACGTGCACCCGAGAGCACCGGGTTCAACTGCTCCGGCGACGTGACGGTGGTGACCGCATAGCCCGTGAGGGCGTCGCTCATCACCGCCATGTTCCGCCTGTTCTCACTCACGACCACGATCCGGTCTCTCCCCGGGAGGGAGTCCACCCCACCTGAGGCGGATTTCGATCCCTTCATCGTGTGTTGATCGACACCGTGTTCGGTACTAAGCTGTCTCCCTACCCTGTTAGGCCCCTCGGGCGCGCCGGGCACAGCGGGCTGTCGGCGCCCGGCGCCCGTTCGCGTAACGCTCTTCCGCGTCGGCCTCTCTTCCTCGGGTATGTCCGCGGTCACGGGCCCCCCCGAGGAGTTGGCCGCTCGCCGGGCGGAGCTCACGCCGATGCTCCAGCAGTACGTCGACCGCTGCCAGGAGCACGATGACGCGCTCGTCCTCTTCCGCGTGGGGGATTTCTACAAGACGTTCTGCGAGATCGCAGAGGAGGTCGCCCGGATCTGTGAACTCACCCTCATCGAGCGGGAGGACTCCACCGGCACGTACGCAGCCGCCGGCATCCCGGTCGACAACGCTGCCGAGTATCTCGACGCGCTGCTCGATGCGGGGCACCGCATCGCCATCGCCGACCAGGTCGAGGACCCCAGCGAGGTCACCGGTATCGTCGACCGAGCGGTGACGCAGGTCATCACCCCAGGCACCGTCGTCGACGACGAACTGCTTTCACCCGATTCCACCTACGTCGCGGCGGTCGTCGACGATGAGTCGGCAGCCGGCTCCGGCTCCGCCGTCGCCAGCATCGACGTCTCGACTGGTGACTGCCGGGTCACCAGCGCCCCGACCCGGGAGGCCGCACGCGAGGAGCTCGCGCGGGTCGCCCCGGCGGAGCTGCTGCTCGGCCCGAGCGTCACCAGCTTCGAGGTCGACTATCCGACGACTGGGTGGGACGAGGACGCGTTCGCCGCTGAGACCGCCCGCGAGCGGCTCTCGGCGTACACCGATCCAGGGCGGTTCACCCCCGTCGAGACGCGGGCGGTCGGCGGCCTGCTGGCCTACGCCGAGTACACGCAGGGCGGCGACGGCCCGCTCGAGTACGTCTCCCGCGTCGGGCGCTACGACCCGGCCGACCACCTCCAGCTCGACGGCGCCGCGCTGCGCAGCCTCGAACTGTTCGAGAACCGCGGCGGCGGCGAGCGGTCGGGCGATACGCTGTTCGACGTGGTGAACGAGACGGTCTGTGCGCTGGGTCGCCGCCGGCTGGAGGCGTGGCTCCGTCGCCCGCTGGTCGAGCGCGATGCCATCGAGGCGCGCCACCAGGCCGTCGCCGAACTCAGCGAGGCGACGCTGCTGCGCGAGGAGCTCCGGGACCGACTCAGCGTCGCCTACGACCTCGAACGGCTCGTCTCCCGGGTGTCGCGCGAACGGGCGAACGCGCGCGACCTGCGCTCGGTGGCTGCGACGCTCGCGGTCGTTCCCGACCTCACGGCGGCGCTTTCGGACGCCGAGGCGCCGCGGCTCCAGCAGCTTCGAGAAGAGCTGACCGAGCTCGGGGAGATGCGGGCGCTCATCGAGAGCGCCATCGCCGAGAACCCGCCACAGGAGATCACCGAGGGCGGTATCATCCGTGACGGGTTCGACAACGAACTCGACGAGGTGCGCAGCACCGAACGCGAGGGCCGCGAGTGGGTGGCGGAGCTGGAGCAGCAGGAGCGGGAACGCACCGGAATCGAGAACCTCGACGTGGGCCACAACCAGGTCCACGGCTACTACATCGAGGTGACCAACAGCCATCTCGATGAGGTGCCCGACGAGTATCGGCGGCGGCAGACGCTGAAGAACGCAGAGCGGTTCGTCACCCCGGCACTCCGCCGCCGGGAGGACGAAATTCTCGGCGCCGCCGAGCGCGCCGACGCGCTGGAGTACGACCGCTTCCGCGAGGTGCGCGCGGAGGTCGCCGACGCCGCCGACCGGCTGCAGGCGCTCGCAACCGGACTCGGCCGCCTCGATGCGCTGCTCTCGCTCGCGACGGTCGCCGTGGGTCCGGATTGGTGTCGTCCGACGTTCCATGACGGCGACGACGGCGACGAACCCCTCCAGATCGAGGCGGGGCGCCACCCTGTCGTCGCTCGTGCGCAGCCTGAGTTCGTCCCCAACGGCACGGAGCTCGCGCCAGGGAGCGTCGCGCTCATCACCGGGCCGAACATGAGCGGGAAATCCACCTACATGCGCCAGGTGGGGCTGATCGTCGTGCTCGCACAGGCGGGGGGGTTCGTCCCCGCCGAGTCGGCGTCGCTTCCCGTCGTCGACCGGGTGTTCACCCGCGTCGGCGCCAGCGACGACATCGCGGGCGGTCAGTCGACGTTCATGCGCGAGATGAGCGAACTCACCGATATCCTCCACGACGCAACCGAGGACTCGCTCGTCCTGCTCGACGAGGTGGGCCGCGGGACGTCGACGGCCGACGGCCTCGCTATCGCCCGCGCCGCGACGGAGTTCCTTCACGACGAGGTGGGCGGCCGCACGATGTTCGCGACCCACTATCACGACCTGACGGCACTCGCTGACGAGCGTGCGGGCGTGTTCAACCTGCATTTCACCGCCATGCGTGAGGGTAACGACGTGACGTTCCTCCACCGGGTCGACGAGGGGCCGTCCTCGTCGTCCTACGGGATCGAGGTCGCCCGAATGGCGGGGGTGCCGGAACCGGTGGTGGAGCGCTCGCGCGCGCTCGTCGACGAGAGCGCGGCGGGGGCGGCCACTGACCGAGCCCAGGCAGCGCCGGCAGAACCCCGAGCGGCTGAGAGCGAGGCACGACGCTCCGCTGGCCGCGAGACCCCGCCGGCGTCCGGCGACGGTGGTCGAACGGTCGAACCGCAGACTGACGCGGCGGAGATGGCCCAAACCGGCGGCCAGCAGACGCTCCCGGAGATCGTGAATGCGGCCCCGGACGGCTCCGAGCCGGCGGACGGAGAGCCAACCGCGGCCGAGGCGGAACTGGTCGAGGAGCTCAGGTCGCTCGACGTGGCTCGGACGACGCCACTCGAGGCGCTGAACCGTCTGCAGGAGCTCCAACAGCTCGTCGAGGACCAATGAGCAGCGAGAACGAACGGCCCCGGAACCGGGACGACCCGGCCGCAGTCCAGCGGCTGGACGAGGAGACGGTCGATCGCATCGCCGCCGGCGAGGTGGTGACTCGACCGGCGCGAGTGGTGGGCGAACTGCTCGACAACAGCCTCGACGCCGGCGCATCGTCGGTTCGTGTGGCGGTCGACGGCGACGGCACCGAGCACATCCGCGTCGCCGACGACGGTCACGGCATGCGTCGGGAGGACGCCCGTCTCGCCGTCGAGCGCCACGCGACGAGCAAGCTCCGTGACGCTGCGGAGCTCCAGTCTGCGACCAGCCTCGGCTTCCGCGGCGAGGCGCTGCCGAGTATCGCCGAGGCAGGCCGGCTCGAACTGGTCACGAGCGACGGGAGCGAGCCGGGAACGCGGCTGGTCGTCGAGGACGGCGAACCGGTGGTGACGGACACTGGCCGCGCCCGCGGCACCACCGTCGTCGTTCGTGACCTCTTCGCCGACCGGCCGGCCCGGCGCGAATCGCTCGGGAGCGCGGGGACGGAGTTCGCCCGGGTCTCAGACCTCGTCGCCCGCTACGCGCTCACCCGCCCGGACGTGGCGGTCTCGCTGATCCACGACGGCCGGGAGCTGTTCTCGACGCCTGGGAGCGGCGAGTACGCCGACGCGCTACTTTCGGTCTACGACCGACACGTCGCGTCGCGGTCGACGACGTTCACGCACGAGACACCGGTCGAAACTGCCGGCGAACACCAGCCGGTCCGCGTCGAGGGCGTGCTCGTCTACCCCTCGACCACCCGCTCGGACCGCTCGCACATCCGGACTGCGGTCAACCAGCGCCCGGTCGTCGACGAAGGGCTTCGCCGCGCGGTCGAACGAGCGTACGGCTCCCTGCTCCCTGATGGGCGGCACCCGGTCGCTGTCGTCGCCTGCGACCTCCCACCGGCGACCGTCGACGCCAACGTCCACCCGGCGAAAGCCGAGGTCGCGCTGTCAGTCCGCCAAGCGGTTGAGGCGGCGGTCGAGCGCGGCGTGAACGAGGCGCTGACGACCGCCGACCTCCGGCGCTCCGGCGAGCTCTCGATGGAGTTGGAGGAGTCCCTCGAAGCCAAAACCGGGGCGTCGGTGCTCGACGCGGCGACGGTGCTCGGGCAGTTTCAGGAGCTCTACATCCTGTGTCAGGAGGACGACGAACTGCTCGTGGTCGACCAGCACGCAGCCCACGAGCGCGTGAACTACGAGCGCCTGCAAGCGGCCGTCGAGGGTGCGGGCATCGAGACGGTGACGCTCGACCCGCCGGAGACGCTCTCGCTCTCGCCGGCAGCGGCGGCCGTCGTCGCCGACCGGGGCGACGCGCTTGCGACGCTGGGGTTCGAGGCGACGCCGTTCGGTGGGTCGACGGTGAAGCTCTCGACGGTACCGGCGCCGATGGGCCGACCGGCCGACGCCGACGCGTTCCGGGAGACGGTGGCGGCGATGGCCCGCGGGGCTGAGCCGGCGTCCGTACAGGACGACGTGCTCGCCGACCTGGCCTGTCACCCGTCGCTCAAAGCCGGCGACGAACTCTCGACGGAGCGTGCGGCGGCGCTCGTCGAGCGGGTGGGCCGGTGTGAGCAGCCGTTCGCCTGCCCACACGGGCGGCCAACGGTGCTCAGTATCGAGGCGGGAACGCTCGCGGCTGGGTTCGAGCGTGGCGCGCGGTAGCTACCACTGTTTGCAGTCCGGACAGACGAGCGCGTCCGGGTCGTCGACGCCCTCGCGATCCCCGGAGACGCCGCCCTCCCCAGCGCGCCAGCGTTTCTCGACCGTTTCCCCGCAGGCCGCACACGGTTCGCCGTCCGGCGATGAGGTGTAGGTCACCGAGGGGGGTTCTGCTGGATCGCTCTCGGCTGGCTCGTCGGCTGGCTCGACGGCTGATTCGTCCCCCTCGCTCGACTTACCTTCCCCGTCGCTGTCGTCGTCGCTCCCGAACGCAGACAGCGGCACGTCCTCGCTCATTACCGGTGGCTCTCGCCGGCGTGCCTTAGCGCTGGCGTCGCCGTCCCCACCGAAGCGAATCCTTTTCACGCCTGACCGGCCGAGAGCGAGGTATGGATAGTGGACACCCGCTGAGCGGCGTCACGGACCTCTGGGACGACACCATCGCGGATATGGAGGCCACGGCCGAGGAGTTCCGCGAGGAGGGGTGGGAGACAGTCGAACTCCACCCCGGCGCGGTGACGCCGCTCCCGGCCGGCGAGACCGAAGACGGCTACACCGACCCGCGGGTTGGGCTCGACGTGCTCGTTCCCGGCGACGAGTTCGAGGTAGTGAAGGAAGCCGTGGGGGGCGTCGAAGACGGTGATGGCGAGGCGCCGACCGCCGAAACCCAAACCCCAACCGAGTACGACGAGTACGAAGTGTTCCGCGCCCAGGCCGGCGAGGTGGTGTTCCTCGTCGTCGTGATGAAATCCCCGGATGTGGGGAAGGCGGTGCTGATACCGCTCTACTACGACCCCACCGATGCGGAGGAGACGCTTCGGCTGGTTCGAGAGCGCGACGAGATGCAGCTGTTCGTCCGCCCGCTCGACGACAGCGAGCGCGTGCTGTTCACCCAGCAGGAGCCCGACGCGCTGTTCCCCGAGGAGCCGGTCAGCGGGTAGCTCATTCACGGTCCCGTGACCGCGGGTCGAGCCACGCGCTCGCGAGGTCCGAGATCAGGCTGCCGCCGACGCCGACGACGGCGAGCACCATCGTCGAGCCGAGGATGAGCGGGATATCGTTTTCGCGGGCCGCGAAGTAGGCGAGCCAGCCGATGCCTTGGATGTTGAGCACCGACTCGACGACGACGGCCGCGAGCACGAGGACGGCGAACAGCTCCGCCGCGGTCATCGAGAGCACCGGGACGAGCACGTTTCTGAGCACGCGGCGGTCGATCGAGCCCGCCGAGAGCCCTTTCGCCCGGAGGAATCGGACGTACTCGGCGCCGTACTGGTCGACGCTTCGCGAGCGGGTGAGGCTCACCTGCCCGGCGAACAGCCCCGCGGCGACGATGCCTGCAGGGATGACCATCGTCCAGAGCAGGCCGCCCTCTCGGTAGCTCTCCGGGCCCAGAGCGGCGATGGCGAGCGCGGCGAGCCAGAACCCCGGCAGGCCGAGCAGGAGATAGCTCGCGGCGCGGCCGACCCGGTCGCTGACGCGTCCGCGGTAGCGCGCCGAGCGGAGGCCGGCGGCGACGCCGGCGACCCAGGCGACGATGGTCCCCGGGACGACGTAGGCGGCCGTGCGCCAGATGGCCTCGGAGACCGCGGCGGTGACCGGCTCCTCCACCGTCGGTGAGACACCCCAGCGGAACAGCGTCACGTTGACGAGCCAGTCAGTGTAGCGCTCCCAGAGCGGCGCATCACGCCCGCGTGCCGCCAGATACGTCGAGCGCATCTGGTCCAACTCGGCTTCGGAGGCGCCGCCCCACGCCGCTACCCCGAGCATCCCCTCGAGGTTGGCGTCGGGGGTAAGGACGATGACCAGGAACGTCAGCGAGATAACAAGATAGATGACGGCGACGGAGAACAGCAGCCGGGTCGCCACGCGCGAGCGCAGGCTCATCGGTGGCTGCGTGTGGAGGGTCGGGACTGGGGGAGGCGGTTGCGGGGGCGCATAGCTAAATTGTCGACGGTGTGGGTGATAAACGTTGTCGACTTTGAAAGTTTATCACCCGGCCGGGATTCCGTACGTGTAGCTGATGTCCGGCGCGTCCTCCAAGCTCCGGTATCGGGGCCGCCTGTTCGCCCTCTCGATGACCCTCGTGGTTGCCCTCGCGTACTACGACATCTTCCGCAACGAGGGGTTCACGCTCGGCACGTGGCTCGCATCGCCGATGGACTGGCTGTTCATCGCCGCCAACGTCGTGTTGCTGTTCTACGCCGTCGCCCCATTTCTCGTCGACCGGGAGCGGGCGGCGACGCTCTGGGGCCGGTTCAAAGCCCGGCCGGAGGCCGTCCTCGGGGTGATGTGGCTCGCGGTGATCTACGTCCTCGGCACCGTCGGCGTCGTGCTGGCGCCGGAGCCGACGCTCGACTTCCTCAACGCGAACCAGCCGCCGGTGTTCGGCTCGGTGTCGATGGAGCAGATCTACCAGTGCGGCGGGCAGGTCCTCGAGGGCCGCTGTTACGGCAGCTGGGCGTACCCGCTCGGGACCGACCTGAACGGCTACGACATGGGGCTGTTGTTGCTCCAGGGGCTCCACGTCACGCTCTACGTCGCCGTCATCTCGCTCGCGCTCATCGTGCCGCTGGCGCTGGTTATCGGCACCATCGCGGGCTACCGCGGCGGCTGGGTCGACAGCCTCTCGATGCGCTCGGTGGAGGTCCAGGACGCGGTGCCGCCGCTGGTGGTGTATCTGCTGGTCATCTTCATCACCGGCGAGTCGCTGCTGGTCATCCTGTTGCTCTTTGGCTTTCTCGGCTGGGGCGGCGCCGCCCGTATCGTCCGCAGTGAGAGCCGGCGGCTGCGGGACGCGGGCTACGTCGAGGCCTCACGCGTCCTCGGCGGCGACGACCGGCACGTGCTCAAAACCCACGTGTTCCCCGCAGTCTCCGGCGTCGCGGTACCCACGGCGACCCAGCAGGTGCCGATTCTACTGCTGACGGAGGCCGGCCTCGCCTTCCTCGGCCTGGAGGCGTTCGACCTGCAGTCGCTTGGCAACATCATCGCCCGCGGGACCGTCCGCGGCGAGGTGCCGATGCTGGCGAAATGGTGGGTGTCGGGGTTCGCCGTCGCGGCGCTTTCGGCGACGGTGCTGTCGTTCAAGTTCATCGGCGACGCGTTGGTCGAGGCGCTGGACCCCAGACTGGAGTGAATGGGCGGTATCCGGCGGCGAGATGGCAGTCTCGCCGCGCACAGACCGTCGGGCTTTTGCGCGCGGCTGCCGGATATCCGACGACCGATGGCCCGTTACCACATCGAGACGTACGGCTGCACGTCCAACCGGGGTGAGAGCCGGCAGATCGAGAGCGCGCTACGCGACGCCGGACATTACCGGGTGGACGGCCCGAAAGCCGCCGACGTGGCCATCCTCAACTCCTGCACCGTCGTCGAGAAGACCGAGCGAAACATGCTCCGCCGGGCCGAGGAACTGGCCGACGAGACGGCCGACCTCATCGTCACCGGCTGTATGGCGCTGGCCCAGGGCGACGAGTTCGCCGAGGCCAACCTCGACGCGCAGGTGCTTCACTGGGACGACGTCCCGACCGCCGTCACCAACGGCGAGTGTCCGACGCCCGGTCCCGGTGTCGAGCCGGTGCTCGACGGCGTCGTCGGCATCCTCCCCATCGCCCGGGGCTGTATGAGCAACTGCTCGTACTGCATCACGAAGCAGGCGACCGGGCGCATCGACTCCCCCTCCATCGACGAGAACGTCGAGAAGGCCCGCGCACTCGTCCACGCCGGCGCGAAGGAGCTCCGCGTCACCGGCCAGGACACCGGCGTCTACGGCTGGGACGACGGCGAGCGCGACCTGCCCGAACTCCTCGACCGCATCTGCGATATCGACGGCGAGTTCCGGGTTCGGCTCGGGATGGCCAACCCCGGCGGCATCCACGGCATCCGCGAGGAGCTTGCCGCGGTGTTCGCCGAGAACGAGAAGCTCTACGACTTCCTCCACGCGCCGGTGCAGTCCGGCAGTGACGAGGTGCTCGAGGAGATGCGTCGCCAGCACCGCGTCGACAAGTTCCTCGAAGTGGTCGAGACGTTCGACGACTCCCTGGCCCACTGGACGCTCTCGACCGACTTCATCGTCGGCTTCCCCACGGAGACCGATGCCGACCACGAGCAGTCGATGGCGCTGTTCCGCGAGGTACGCCCGGAGAAGGTGAACATCACCCGGTTCTCCAAGCGCCCCGGGACGGACGCAGCCGAAATGAAGGGTCTGGGCGGCCAAACGAAGAAAGACCGCTCGAAGGCGATGAGCGAGCTGAAGCGCGACATCGTCGCCGAGGCCTACGAGGAACTCATCGGGACAACCCGTGAGGTGCTGGTTGTCGAGGAGGGGACCGGCGATTCGGTGAAGTGCCGGGATTCAGCCTACCGACAGCTCATCGTGCAGAACGCCAGCGAGCACGGCCTCGAACCCGGCGACTTCGCCGAGGTCGAGGTGACGGGCCACCAGACGGTGTACGCGTTCGCAGCCCCGGTCTGAGGCTGTTCGGCCGCTCACCTGCAGACACAAAGTTTGTTACGTGTCAACCGAGAGTCGCAATCGATGCCCTCCAGACGCAGGTACCTCACAGCTGTTTCCGCAGTTCTCATCGGCCTCGCCGGCTGCACATCGGGACCCGGTGGAACCGTCACGACGACCGAGACCGAGCCAACAGACACCGAGCCGAAGAAGTCGCCGTCGGGGACACCGACTGAACCACCCGAAGCGGCCAAGCGAAGCGTCGGCGGCGACACCGTCGCCGTCACGGATATCGTCGTGAAAAAGGCCGTCACCTATCAGTCGACGATGGGCTCGGGTGGCGTGGTCGCGGTCGAGGGGAAACAGTTTGTCGTCGCCAGCGTCCAGAGCGACGCCGAGCTCTCGATGGATGCGTTCTCCCTGCGCGCGGCCGGCGACGAGTGGGTCGCCGGCACGCTCGAGGACACAGGCGCGACGAACTACGCCGTCGAAGGCCACGAGGGCGGCCCGCTCGGGAAACCGATCGGTGGCGACGGCCCGAACTACGTCGTCTTCGAGATCCCTTCGCCGCTCGATGTCGCCGAGTCCGTCATCCACCTCGACCACAACGGCGAGAGCGCCGAGTGGGCGCTCGGCGACGACGCTGTCACAACGCTCGCGGCGCCGGAACCGAGCTTCGAACTCGACTCGCTTTCTGCGCCCGACAGCGTGCGTCAGGGCGACCAGATGGACGTGAGCCTGACAGTCTCGAACAGCAGCGACACCGACGGGCGGTTCCTCGCGGCCGTCTACTGGCCGACCGAACTCATCGCTGACGACGACGAGTCCCACATCGTCGAGACCGCCATCGACACCGGTGCGACGACGACCCAGTCGCTCTCTATCGACACCGAGTACACCACCAACGAGGACGGCCCGATCACGCTTCGGGTCGGGGGCCACGTCTCCGCTGAAACCGAGGTGGTGGTGGAGGACGCCAGCACACCCGACTGAGACGAAGTATCAGTGAGATGGGAAGTAGCTGCCGTGGAACCCGAACGGGACGATGTGGGGGAGCGGTGCCCGTGCGAGTTCGGTGAGATCGCCGTCGAGGACGAGGAGGAACGAGCGCTCGCCGACGGTGTCGAGACAGAGCGAGAGGACAACGCCGTCGATCTCCCCGTCCCCACCGGG
Organism: Halolamina sp.; assembly: GCF_036626355.1. GTDB lineage: Archaea > Halobacteriota > Halobacteria > Halobacteriales > Haloferacaceae > Halolamina. The sequence goes on from NZ_JAZKRY010000010.1 coordinate 45,620, forward strand.
TCGGGAGACGAACACCGGTTCGCCGGAGAAGACGCCCAGTTCCTCCCAGCGCCGGCTCTCGCCCGTCGACACGTCGACTCTGACGAGCGCGTTCCCATCGGTCATCTCCGTCGACTGGGCGAACACGTGCTCGTAGGGCTGCATGTGGCTCTCGGGGGAGAACCGCGGCATCTCCACGTCGCCGGCGAGGCGGTCGTAGCTGGCTTTACCCGCGCCGAGCGGGAGCCGGTAGCGCCGGAGTTCGCCGGAGGGGAAGCCGCCGTCGGCCGCACGAAGCGCACCCATCGAGAGGTCGGTGATCGCGCTCGCGTCGTCGTACGCAACGAGGTCGAGGACCAGTTCGTCGGCGCTGGCCCCCTCCCCGTCGCCGGTTTCGAACGCGTTCGCGGTGTGGAAGCTGAAAAAGGGCGACACGCGACGTTCCTCGACGAGTTCGCCGCTGTCGCGGCGGAAGATACGGAAGCGGGCCCCACGACTCGGTTTCCAGTCGTAGTTGTCGATGAACCCACCCTGCCCCGGCAGGAGGAACTTTGATGGATGGGTGATCAGCGGCGGTTCGACGAGCACAGCGTAGTTTCGGGTGAGCGCGAAGCTGTGCATGTACGCGGGACGGTTCACGTCGACTCTGGCGACCGCTTCGCGTCGGGTGGTTCCCTCGGGGATGCGGAACAGAACGTACTCGCTGGTCCGCCCGAACTTCGTGAAGTAGCCCCAGTGCTCGCCAGTGTCAGCGTCGCGCTGGAGGTGCGCGGTGACGTGGTGGGCGGTTAGCTCGTCATCGTAGCTGAGCGGGCCGCGGTACGTCAGTCGCTCCGGGTCGAGTCGGATCCAGTTTGGCGTCTCGGTGAGTGCAACGAGGTCGCCATCGAGGCGAGTAGCGTGGACGTTCGCATTGTCGGTTGCATCCCCCGTGAGCATCGCTTTCAGCTTCCCGAGATAGCTGCCCGAGGAGGAGAACTGGCCGGCGAAGCTCCCGTCGCCGACGGCCTTGCGGTAGGCGTCGGTGCGGGGGAACTGGTTGGTGTAGCGTAGCTCGCCGTCGTCGAACTGGAAGCGGACGAGGTGTGCGAGTCCGTCGAACCAGTGGTCCGCCTCGGCGTCGTCGGTGCGCCAGCGTGCCGGGCCGTTCCGGACGAAGCTGCCGTCGAGCCAGCCGGGGAGCCTGCCCTCTACCTCGAGTCGGCGGTCCCGGACCTCTTCGGTCAGGTCGCGAAAGCCGAGCTCGTAACCAGTCATAGCTCCCTCTGTGGCGCGCGGGGGATTAAGCGCTCGCCCGAATCGGGCGGATTGGAGTTGCCGAGCGGTTCAGGTGGCTCCCTCCCGTTCGTCGCGCCATTTTCCCTCCTTCCACTCCCCGAGTTCCTTCGGATCCACGTGGACGAACGCGTCGTCGACCTCCGGAATCTCGCGGATGGCGTTGATCACGTCGGTCTCGATGTCGTGGGCTTCCCGGATCGTCAGGTCCCCCTGCACCTCGATGTGGAGGCTCACGTCCACCTCCGGGCCGACGTAGTGGGCGATCACGTCGTGTGCGCCCTCGACTTCGGGCTGTTCGAGTGCGGCGGCGACGATATCGTCGCGCAACGACTCCGGCGGGGCGGCGCCGACGAGATAGTCGAGGTTGTCTCGGACGATATCCACCCCCGTCAGCAGGATGCCTCCGCCGACGACGACGGCTGCGACGGGGTCGAGCACGGGGAACCCGACCGCCGCGCCGCCGGCGCCGACGAGCGCGGCCAGCGCGGTCAGGACGTCCGTGCGGTTATCTTTGGCCGTCGCGATCAGCGCGGGCGAGCGGTGCTCCTCGCCGACGCCCAGGCAGTAGCGGTAGAGCCCGTACTTCGCGATTGCGCCGGCGCCGAGCACGACCGCCGCCAGCGGGGATGTGGCGGCGTAGCTCCCTTCAACCAGCGAGGCTGTGCCGGTCCAGATGACGCCGATGCCGGCGCCGAACACCCCGACGGCGACAAACAGGGCGACGAACGGCTCGATACGCTCGTGGCCGTGGGGGTGTTCGAAATCCGGGGGGCGGGTGGTGAGATAGAGTCCGGCGACGACGACAGCGCTGTAGAGGGCGTCGGCGGCGCTGTTGACGGCCTCGGAGCCGAGCGCCAGGCTGCCGGTCTCCAGCCAGAACCCGGCTTTGGCGAGGGCGAGGGCTGCGTTGGCGACGAGGACGACGAGGCCAACCCGGCGAACCACCTGCTTGCGTTCCATCCGGAGGTACTGCTGGCGGCTTCGTACTTGAACCCCGGTACTTGGTGTTCTTGGTACGTGGATTCGGTTCGGCTTCTGCGGTCTCGACGACGGTTCGGTACAGCAACGGTACCGCGAACGTCACCGCGCTGATGCTCGCACACTTGAACCGCACCGCTCCCGCCCCGCGGCCCCACGCCTCCCCATCCGACTCGCTCAGGGTTACCCCTCGCTCGGCCTCCGAGAGAGCACGCTCTCTCGTGCTCTCGCTCGTTTCACTCGCGAGACCCTCGCGCTGGCTCGCGCCACGAGGGCGCCGCGGTCGCGGTGCGGTTTGCAGCGCGCGCTCGCCGTCGCCGCGAGGCGGGCGGGAGCCGACGGCTCTCGGTGCTTCCCGCTCGCGTTCGATCCCGGGAACGCGCGGGGGGCGTGGGGAACGGTGCTGTGCCGGGCCTCGTGCCCGGTACCCTGCAGTCCAAGTGTCCAAGCACACTCCGCGGTCGTGTTCGCGGTGCTGCCTGTTTGTTCACAGGGAATCTCTCCTACGAATCCACTCATAGTGATTACTGCGAATAGGGTCATCGACGGTGTCGAACGACGCCGGTTCAGGGGCTCCCATCACCGACACGGATGGTCACGGCGGGACAGACTCGCCGTAATCACTATCAGTACA
>NZ_JAZKRY010000011.1:0-48266 GCF_036626355.1 Halolamina sp.
GCCTCCGGGATCCCGACGTCTTCCATCAGTTCGAGAGCTCGTGCGTTGGCGCGCTCCTTGTCGAAGCCACGGATCTCCCGGCACACTTCGGCGATCTGCTCACCAACCGGGTAGGCGGGGTTGAGCGCGTTCGAGGGGTTCTGGAACACCATCGCGATCTCGTTGCCGCGGATCTGCTGTTCCATCTCCTTCTCGGAGAGCTCCAGGAGGTTCTCGCCGCGGTAGTTCACCTCGCCGTCGACGATCCGGCCCGGCTCGCGGATCAGTCGAAGGATCGACCGAACGGTGACGCTCTTCCCACAGCCCGACTCGCCGACGATCCCGACGATCTCGTTCTCGTCGACCGAGAGCTGGACGCCGTCCAGCGCTTCCACGATACCCCGGTACGTCTCGAACTGGGTGACGAGTCCCGACACAGAGAGGAGCGTGTTGTCGGACCCGGGGTGGTCGGCGGTGGAGCGTGCCGTTTGCATTCCTGAATAAGCCCTCTGGACGCTATGGGATAAAATTACGCGCTGATGTACTGTCCGTCGCTCGACAATCGAAGGCGGTAGCTCAAACGATCGCTTCGAAGTACGGCGCGAGGCGTCGACGGAACAGCGTATATATCCCGGCAACACCGAGCAGGCCAAGAAGCACCCACCGGACTGGACCGTCGTAGACCGACAGGGGGGGCACGGCGGCGAGGACAGCAACGACGAGGTCACGGGACGAGCCGTCGTACGGAATGACGTATCTGGCGCGCCACCAGCGTCCCGAGACGTGGTCGTACACCGCGTTCGTGCTCGTCCGCTCCCAGGGTCTGAGCTCCTCACCCGCGCCGAGCACGTCGCTCGTGCTATGGACCGCTGCGGCCGTCACCGCCATCGCACCCCCAACCGTCAGGTTCGACGGGACCAATAGCGCGACGATGATGACTGGGAGGGCAAGGAGCGGGCCGATAACCGGAAAATGCAGCGTTCGCCGGTGCTCGCCCGCGACCAGGTCGAGATCAGGAAACACGCCGCCGATGACCGCGCCGACGGCTGCGGCGGTCGCGAACTCCGGCATCGACAGTGCCACGGGGAGGGCGGCGAGTAACCCGATTGCGACGTGGGTGATGACCATCATGGCTCAGCGTGGGCGCTGCCACAGGAGGTCGTATCCGTGCGCGATAAACGTGAGGGCTCCGCTGGAAAGCTGCTCGCGCCGCGTCGTGAGCCAGTCCTCGGCGCAATCGACGCCCTCGATAGCCTCGGCGACGAACTCGAGGATGCAGGCGAGGAAGTAGCGTTCGTCATCGCGGTACTGGCCGTCGACTGGTCGGACGATCCAGTCCGACGCGGCCACGGCGAGGAGCGCTTCCTCACGGTCGCGAAGCCGGTCGATGAGCCGCCGCCCGGCGCGGCTGTCACGTCCCGGCGTCCCGTCGATGTCGCCGTGATACGCCGCGATGACCTGCTCGTCGCCCGGGTGTTCGGGCTGGAACAGGGTCACTCCGTCGAAGGTCAGGGGGGCGTACGCGAACCCCCCGGGCGCGAGCGCGCCGGAGATGGCGTCGAGCGCGTTCTGTAGCGGCACGAGATCGAGAAACGACTGCGCGATGAGGAGCTCGGCGTCGGCGCCGGGCAGTGCAGTCAGTGCGTCAGCGGCCTGGAACGTCACAGGGACCTCGTCGGCCTCACCACCCAGCAGACAGCCATCCGCCGTCTCCCGGGCCGCGTCGCCCCGACGCCGGAGCAGCTTCGGGAGGAACGAGCGGGCGAACGCGACGATATCCGGGTCAGCGTCGACGCCGCGGTACGACGCCGGGCTGATTCCCCAGTCCAGCAGCGACGCGACGGAGTTGCCGACGCCACAGCCAGCCTCGACGACCGTGGGCTGCTCGGCCACGGCGTTGCACATCCGTGCTCGGACCCGCCGGCTGCGTGCGCGGTCGTCGACGGACTGCTTGGCTGTCAGATACCGCCGCCGGGCGTGGCTGTGGCTCATTCCAGAACGCGTTCGTGGCTCGCCCAGGCGAGGTCGTCCTCCCACATCCGGACGGTGAGCCGGGTAGGGGTTGTGTCCCCGAGGCGTTCGACGAGGCGGTCACCGAACAGGCGTGCAAAGCGCTCGACGCTCGGGTTCGCGTCGCCGAACTCCGGCAGGTCGTTCAGCAGCGCGTCCCGATATCTGGCCTCCAGGCCGTCGAGGGCAGCCTCGACCGTGTCGATATCGACGAGGTAGCCGTACTCCCCCAGCTCCGGGCCGGCGAACACCAGTTCCGCGGTGAACTCGTGGCTGTGGACCTCGCCTTCGAGTCCGGGGTTCGGGACCGTGAGGAAATGCTGGGCGATGAACTCCCGGCGAACCGTGAGTCGGTACGTCTCCTCCGTCACGTGCTTGGTGCTCGATTCCTCGCCAGTCGGTGTCTCGGAGTCGTGGTCAGTCATGGGTAGGTGAGTATCACGTGCAGCGCTTCTGCAGGGTTGGTGTCGAGGAGGTCGTACGCATCCCCAGCGTTGCCGAACGGGACGCGGTGGGTCGCGAGTACGTCGCTGTCGAGCTGACGGAGTCGGTCGAAGGCCACGTCGAAGCGCCGGGGTTTGTCCCAACGGCCGCGGAGTTCCGGCGCGAGGCTACTGACCTGGCTCGAGAGCAGGTCGATCCGGTTACGGTGGAACGAGCCACCGAGGTCGACATCGGCGCGTTTCGATCCGTACCACGAGCCGACGACGACGCGGCTGTCGTAGCCGGCGGCCGCAATCGCGTCGTCCAGTGTCTCCGGTCGGCCCGAGAGTTCGTAGACGAGGTCCGCACCACCGGGGTCAGCACTGGCGAAGGGTGCATCGTCCTCGGGGGAAATCGCCCTGTCCGCGCCGAGTGCCCGTGCGGTCTCTCGACGGGACTGGATGGGTTCGACGACGACGAGCTCCTCCAGCGGGAAGCCTGCGAGGGCGTGGGTCGTACAGAGCCCCACTGGGCCGGCGCCGAAGACGACGACGCGCTCGCCGAGACGCGGGTGGCCGTCGAGCACCAGGTTGGTCGCTGTCTCCACCGTCGGGAGAAGCGTTGCCGCCTCGGTGTCGATGTCGTCCGGCAGCGCGACGACTGCCTCGGGCGACGACCGGATGTGTGTCGCGTGCGGGGCGAAGCAGAAGACACGCCGTCCGACCCACTGTTCGCTCTCTGGACCGGTCTCCACGACTTCGCCCACGGCCGAGTAGCCGTACGCGAGGGGGTACTCGAAGCCGCCGTCCAGCGCGTCGATGGTTTCGTCGACGGGGACCGAGTCTGGAAACTCGCCGCGGTAGACCAGCAGCTCCGAGCCCGCGCTGATACCCGAGGCAGCCGTCTCGATGAGCAGGTCGTCACCGGTCGGTGGCTCCAGTGGCTCGTCGTGAAGGTCGATACGTCCCGGTTCGGTGAAGTAGAGCGTTCGTGCGTTCATCGGGTTAGTCGTCGGCCCCCGTGGACTGTCGATGTGCTCCTCCTCGAGAGACAGGGTTCGAGCGCGTGTTTCGCGGTGGTGCTCGCTGCACGAATGGGAGTGGCTGCTGACCGGGCCCCCGGTCGTCCAGTCGGCGAGCTACTATCCGCGTGGCCTCTGTCAGAGCGTTACTCACGTATATTCTCAACGGGCGGATCAGTTTGATTGTTGTCCTTACTCACACGGTCGCTCTCCTTGCCGAGCAGGCCAGCAACAGCCAGGTAGTCACGGGCAAACAGCAGGAGCGAGGGAAGCAGAACGACCGCTGCGGCGGGGCGAACCGCCGACGCCGGGACAACCGGGAGTAAGGCGACAGTGATGAACGCCATCTGGATGCCTGCAAGGAGCCGGCGGACGCTGCTCGGCGGGAGTTCTCCGACCGACCGGCCGCGTTGGCGGCGCTGCCAGCAGCCGAACTTGAACAGGTAGCGCGCTGCCGAGAGTGAGAGATACCAGACGGGGATGCGGCCCCAGACGACGCCGACGAGCGGGGCGACCAGGAATCCGAGCGTGTCGAACGCCATGTCCAGTTTCTCGCCGAGCACGGTCCGGCGGCCGATGGTTTTTGCAAGCAACCCGTCAACCAGGTCAAGCGTCACGCCGATGCCGTACCATCCGACAGGGAGCCACCGCCACGCGCTCTCGACCGGTGGGACGACGAGGATGAAGCCGGCCACGCCGGCGAACAGCCAGCCCCGGACGACGGTGACCCCGTTCGCGATGCCCAGCGTCGGGTAGATGCGGACCCCGCCGTCGCTCAGCGCCGCCGTCTCGGGCGCCCGGTTCAGCGCCAGTGAGTCCCTGAGAAACCAGAGCACGTAGCCAAGCGGAATCGCCGCCGCGGTGGCCCACATCGCTGCGGTGGCCATGGAGAACCGGTCTCGCGTGGCAGTAAACACCATCACCGCCGCGAGAACGAACCCGATAGTTGTCGCCCACCATTGCCAATGGAGGGATCTCGGCGTGCTCATCGGGCGAACTCCGGGTCTCTGAGCCCAGTCAGGCGGTCATATGCCTCCTCGTCGACTCTGTGGCGGGCCGCAGCGAGGTTCGAGACGACGTGCGCTGCATCCGTCGTCGACGGAATCGGAACGACGCCACGTGTTACGTTCCAGGCGAGCACCGTTGTTGCGGGAGTCACCCCCAGCTCTTGGGCCACTGTCTCGACGACTGATTCATCGAGGAGCCCTGGCGCCGAGAGCGGCGAGTGGGCGACGACCCTGATGCCGCGGCGGTGACACCAGTCCACAAGCCGCTCGCGAGGCTGGTACGGATGCCGCTCGATCTGGACGAGCGCGGGCGGGACGTTCGCCGCGTCGACCAGCCGGGCCAACTGCGGAAGTGTGACGTTAGAGATGCCGAGCGTTCGCGCGAGTCCGCGCTCGTGAACGCGTTCGAGTCGGCGCCAGCTTTCCACGAGGCCGTGGTCCGCCTGCCGCGGCGTCCCGTCGGTATCTGTCGGGAACGTCAGCCGCTCCTGGGCCGCCACCGGCTGTTTCGAGAGTTCTGTGAGCGTCCCCTGGTGCTCCCACGCGCCCGGCCAGTGGAGGGCGTAGCAGTCGAAGGTCTCGACGCCGAGCTCGTCGAGCGAGCTCTCACAGGCAGCCTGCAGCTCATCGGCGCCGTGGTTCGTCCGCCACGGCTTGCCGATGAGGAACAGCGACTCCCGGGCAGGCGCGCCTGGCCCGTCGAGGAGTTCGCCGAGACGCCACTCGTTGCCGTAGAGCTCGGCGGTATCGAACAGTCGGTAGCCGGCATCCAGCGCGGTGCCGAGCGCAGGCTCGACGTAGCGCCCGTCCCGATACCGGGAGCAGCCGAACCCCACCGGCGGCAGTCTGATTGCCCCTCGGTCCGGCCGGGACGGTGGAGCGCTCACCGCTGGTGTTCGCTCCCGCGGCGCTGGGACGCCGGTCTCAGCATCGACAACGATCGACCCTGCAGTCTCCGCTGCGCACTCGATAGCGTTGCAGACAGCAACGACGTGCGCGGCCCGGCGAGCGCTTTGGCGAGATGTGGCCCCACGGTCGACAGTTTCGGCGAGCCGTTCAGGCCCCTCGATGTAACTGCGTTCGCGTCGCGGCTGCGGATGCGGCGCAACCGTCGACTCTCGGTCGCCGCCTCGGAGCGTTACCGTATCACGATCGGCCTCGAGCGAGCCAGTGTCACGCACGTAGAGCGTGCCGTCGTCGCCGTGGAGTTCGAGGCCATAGAACTCCCGACTGCGGTGGTCCACGTAGAAACTGGCCCGGAGCGCGACGACCGGTCCATCGGCGAACTCGAGCGTCGCCTCGACGTGCGGGAGTCCCGCAGGGGGCTCGTCGCCGGGCCAGGCGTCGATGGCGTCGGCGCGCCGGACCGTGGCGACGCGGCCGAACCACGCGACGAGCAGGGAGAGCGGGTAGACGGCGCCGTCGTAGAGCGGACCGACCTGGAGGAACGACTCCGGCCGGTCGTGCCACTGGTCGACTCGACCGACGTTCGCCGTCGCCGTCGCGAACCCGATCTCGCCGAGGCGACCGTCGTCGACGAACGCCTTGGCGTGGCGCTGGGCATCGCAGCGGTCGTTGATAGGCGCACAGCCAAGCGCCAGGCTCCGGGTTTCTGCCATCTCGACCAGGCCCGCCGCCCGGTCGGCGTCCAGCGCGAGCGGTTTCTCGGAGAACACGTGTCGATCGGCCTCGAGACAGCGCTCCGTGACCTCGGCGTGTGCGCCGTGGCTCGTCAGGTTCACCGCGAGTGGCGCGGATTCGGCCGCGAGCATCGCGTCGAGGTCGGTGTACACTGCCGGTTCGTCAGGCTGCCCGCCCGCCAGCGAGGCGGCGCGCTCGTGAACCCGATCGCAGACGGCCGTGAGCCGGAGCGCTGACGCTGGAACGCCCTCCGCGTACGCGCTGGCGACGGCGCCCGCTCCGACGAACACGCAGTCCACATTTATCCAGGGACCTACCGGCTAATATAGTCAGGGTTGCCGGAACCCGCCGGGCCGGGGTTGAAGCCGGCCGGCGACAAACGGGAGCTATGGCCCGGATCGCAGTGCTGCACAACACCCTCGATTTCCGCGGCGGCGCCGATGCGGTCTGTGTCCACACCTGCGCCGCGCTGGCGGAATCACACGACGTGACGCTGTTCACCGTCTCCCAGTCGAACCCGGCGGCCGTCGCGGCGCAGTTCGACGTCGACCTGGACGTGCAGGTTGCAGCGCCACCCGGGGCGACTGCGATTGCGACGGGCTTCTCGATCCTCGCACCGGCCATGGGCCCGCAGTTGGCCGCTCGAAGCGTCCTCCTCAGCGCGTTCTTCCGGCGCCACGCCGACGCGTTCGACCTCGCTGTGAGCACCGCGAACGAGCTTTCGCTTCCGTTGCCCTCTGTGCAGTACGTGCATTTCCCACAGTTCAATCTCGAGCGAACTGATGCGGGTGACTCGGGCCGACTCGACGGACTGTGGAGTCATCTCGCCGCGCCAACAGGGCCCGAACTCGAGCGCAATGTGTGCCTGCTGGCGAACTCGTCGTGGACCGCCGACGTCGTCGCGGATATCTACGGTCACCGTCCGGCGGTCTGTCACCCACCAGTCGACCCCATCGAGGGGAAGCCGTGGGAGGAGCGTGAGCCAGGCATCGTCGTGCTGGGCCGGATTGCGCCGGACAAGCGGACACTCGACGCCATCCATGTCGTCGATGGGCTCCAGGAGGCTGGGTACGACGTCTCCTGTACGATCGTCGGATCAGCCCCGTCCGCCTACCGCAACTACGTTTCTCGCGTCCGGACGGCGGTGAGCGAGCGCCCCTACGTCTCGCTGGAGACGGACGTCTCGCGGCAGCGAATCCGCAACCTGCTCGGTCGGAACCGGTACGGGTTGAACGCAAAGCCGGACGAACACTTCGGCATGGCCGTCGCGGAGTACGTCGCTGCCGGGATGTTCGCCCTCGCGCCCGACGAGGGCGGGCAGGTGGATGTGCTCGACGGGGATGAGACGCACCTTTTCAGCGATATCGACGAGGCAACCGCGCTTCTGGGAGCGGCAATCGACGCCGACCGCCGCCCGACACGCCCCCGGAACCGGTTCGGTCGGGAGCGCTTCGCCGACGAGATTCGTGCCCACGTCGCAGCCGTGCTCACGAGGGGGTGAGGGCCGTTTGGGGCGTAGATTGATGGGGTTCTACACTGTTGTTAGGATATGTCAACCGTCACTGACACGGCGGAGAGCGGATTGACAGTATCGACGGACGAGCTCACACGACTGCACTGGGTGGGCATCGCGCTGGCAGCGGTGACGGGCATCCTCCATCTCGTGCTCGCAGCAGCGTTGGTCCCGGGTGGGCTCGGGATCGCTTTCATCGTCGCCGGCGTGGGCTTTCTGGGCGGTATCGCCGCCATCCTCGTGGACTACCGTCGCCAGGAGTTTATCCTGCTCGGGATTCCGTTCACGCTCGGCCAGATCGTCGCGTGGTACGTGGCCAACGCTCCCGACTTCTCGCCGCTGGGCATCGGCGACAAGGTCGTCCAGGCCGTCCTCATCGTGGCGCTCGTGATGCTCTACCGGCAGGACTGACAGAATATCCTGCCGGCGGAACACGTTGGGCCGGCCGGTGATTCCCCCCTCGCTGGCTCCGTCGCCGCCAGGGGGATCCGCTGGCGCACTCGCGTCCCACGGCATCGACCGAACGGCCATCGTCGAGGCGGCCGCGCGCGTCGAGGCGTCGGTGCCGCAGCGCCACCGCATTGCGTTTGCAGGGATGGCCGAGGAACTTGCGACCCCGGATACCGACCTTCGCGTGTACGCGTTCGGAACGTCGGCGTTTCAGGATGCCCTCTCCCCTGGCGGCGCCCCCGAACCCAGAGAGCCGGGAGAGGGCTGTTCGAATCTCCTCGTCCCGGCCGACCGCTCGTCGTCGTCGCCGATGGTACTGAAGAACCGCGATATCAAGTCCCGCGGGTTCCGACCGCAGGTCGTACTGGAGGTCCCGCCGCTGGGTCCGTACAACGGCTTCCTCACGACGACGACGGCCGGACACGTCCTGATCTACCAGGGCGTAAATAGCGCAGGGCTCGTCGTCGCAAACACGTTCGTCGATAACCGTCGGGAGGGAGTGCCCGAGGCCGACCGTCTCCGGAACGGGGTGATCGTCCGTGACCTGCTGGAGCGATCTGACTCTGTGCAGGAGGCGATTGACCGCGCCAGGGCGCTCCCAACGGGGACGGCGAAGGGGCTGACACTGTTCTTGGCTGACGATGCGAACGCTGAACTGCTGGAGGTCGACCCAGCCGAGGAGCGTGTCGAGGGGGTCGCCGACGGGATCACTGCCAGGACGAACCATTTCCCCGGAATGGCGGAGACTGGCGCCCCGAGCACGGCGTTACGGCTTCGACGGCTCCGCGAACTGATCGAGGGGTTGCCCGCCGAAGTCGAGCCAAGGGACCTCGAGCAGGTTGCTCGTGACCACCGACACGGTCCGGGGGCAAACTCCATCTGTCGACATCCGACGACCGGGGACGGCGATTCGGAGCGCCTGACGGAGTCGACGACGGTCGGGTCGGCGGTGTTCGTCGGCGGCGATGCACGGATGCGGGCGGGGCAGGGACACCCCTGTGAGCAGCAGCCGGCGGCCTATCGGCTCCGTCACGAAACGTTAGGGGCGTTCGAGGAACGAGCGGCAGTCGCGGACCGTTGAGCGTGCCGATCAGTCGACGACCGCTTCGGTCTCCATAGCCAGCACTCGGGACCTGGTTTTCAACACCTTTCGGTTCCGGCGAACGCCGCGGGGGCGGTTCCGGCACAGAAGAGGGACGAACCAAACAGCGAAGTACGCGCCGACGAGAGGAGTCTGCATGCCAACGCTTGACAGAGGGCTGCTCGGCGATGCGTACTACAGCGACCACCACTGGGAGCTGCTGACGGAGATGGTGGACCTCGACAACCGGATGGCCGGCCAGTCCGGCGAGCACGAGGCCGCTGAACTGGTCAAGGACGCCTTCGAACGACACGGCCTGCGCGAGGCCGAGATCACCGACTTCGAGATTCCGGGCTGGTGGCGCGGCTTCTCTTCGCTCGCGGTCCGCGCCGACCGCGAGCACACGTTCGACGCCGATTACCAGAGTATCGCGCTCCCGGGGACGCCCGCGGGTGAGGTGACCGCTGAAGTGGTCGACGTGGGCTACGGCCGGCCAGCAGATTTCGCGAACGCCGAGCTAGAGGGCAAGATCGTCGCCGCCTCAAGCGCAACGCCTGAGGACTACGGCCGCTGGATCCATCGTGGTGAGAAGTACGGCGCTGCCGCGGAGGGTGGCGCTGCAGCGTTCGTCTTCCGCAACCACATCGAGGGGGCGCTCCCCCCGACTGGAAGTATCGGAAAGGAGGATGGGCCCGGACCGATTCCCGCCATCGGCGTCAGCAAGGAGGTTGGCGATCGGCTCGTCCGCTACTGCGAGGATGGTGACGTGGAGGCGACCCTGAACGTCGACTGCCGGAACGAGCCGACCACCTCGCCCAATATAGAGGCCGTCGTCGGCCCGGACACCGAGGAGGAGGTGCTCGTGACAGGGCACGTCGACGCCCACGACATCGCCGAGGGGGCGAACGACAACGGCGTCGGGACCGTGCTCTCGGCGGAGGTGGGGCGGCTGCTCGCCCAGATTGAGGACGAGCTCGAGACGAAGGTGCGCTGTCTCGTCTTCGGGAGTGAAGAGGTCGGCCTGTTCGGCGCCTACCACTGGGTCGAAACCCACCCCGACAGCCAGGTGAAAGCGATTCTCAACGCCGACGGCGCGGGCTACTCGCGAAACATGGACGTCTACACCCACCGCTTCGATCCCATCGGCGACGCCTTCGAGGAGACCGCCGCGGAGTTGGGCGTCCCCATCGACGTCAACGACGAGATCAGCCCGCACTCGGACCACTGGCCGTTCGTCCAACGCGGCATACCGGGCGCACAGGTGCGCTCGAAATCCGAGGGGAGCGGCCGCGGCTGGGGCCACACCCACGGCGACACGCTCGACAAACTGGACAAACGCGACCTCCGAGAGCTCTCGGTGGCGTTCGCGGCTGCGACGGCGAAGGTCGCCGAAGCTGACCGGGAGATCGAGCACAAATCCGTCGCCGAGATCCGTGAGGCGACGATCGAAGAGGGCTACGAGGAGGGCATGCGCAATGCCGGAAGCTGGCCCTTCGAAGCATGACGGAATTCACACTCGCCGCCGCCGGCGACGCGATCCTCACGCGGTCCCTGCGAGACGCCGTGGACGGCGAGACGGCGGCAATGTTCGACCCGGTTCGGGAGGCAGACGCCGGCGTCGTGAACCTGGAGGTGCTGCTCCACGACTACGACGGTCCGCCGGCAGCCAACAGCGGTGGAACGTACATGCGCGCGCCGCCGTCGGTCGCCGACGACCTGACGTGGGCCGGCTTCGACCTGTTCGCGGCGGCGACGAACCACGCTGGCGACTACTCGACTCGCGGACTGCTCGACACGCTCGAGGCACTCGAGAGCCGGAACATCCCGAGTGCGGGGCTCGGCCGCAACCTCGGGACCGCCCTCGAACCCGCCTACACGGACACGGAAGCGGGCCGTGTGGGGCTCGTCGCCGCCTGCTCGACGATCACCCCGGGAACGGTCGCCGGGAGACAGCGACCTGACATGCGCGGGCGACCGGGGGTTGCGCCGCTCCGACTCGAGACCGAGCTCCGCGTCAGCGAGTCCGACCTGGAGACGCTCGAGGGAATCGCTGAACGCACTGGCGTCGATGCCGAACGCGAGCGCCGGCGTGAAGAGGGGTTCCCGATTCCAAGCGACGAGGCGGAGGGGTTCGCGTTCCCCACCCCCCACGGCGGCAACCTGCAGTTCGTTGCGACCGAGGCGGACGAAGAGCCAACGGTCACCCGCACGCCCGAAGAATCCGACAGCGAGGCGTATCTCGATTCCGTTCGGGAAGCGTCGCGACAGGCCGACTGGGTGGTCGCCAGTGTCCACAGCCACGAGGGCGAGGGCGCGCTCATCAACGACCACTCCGTGCCCGCCTGGCTCGAGCAGCTCTCCCGTGACGCCGTCGACGCCGGCGCCGACGCGGTCGTCGTCCACGGTCCGCACGTCCTCCGTGGCATCGAGGTGTACGACGGCGCGCCTCTGTTCTACAGCCTCGGCGATTTCGTCATGGGGAACGAGACGGTGACCAAGCTGCCGGCCGATATCTACGAGCGCTACGAACTCGACCCGCTCACGGCGTCGCCGTCAGAGCTGTTCGACGCCCGCGTGTTCGACGACGACGGGAACCGTGTGGGGTTCCTTTCGAACCCGGCCTACTGGCGGACGGTGCTCCCGGTCTGTTCGTTCGATGATGACGGGCTCAGTCACATCGAGTGCCAGCCGGTGAGTCTTGGCTACGAAGCGGCGCGCCCCGACCGGGGGATGCCTCGGCCCGCCGCAGGGGAGGAAGCCGTGGAGATTCTGGAGAACCTGGCTGGGCTCTCGGCGCCCTACGGGACGGAGATCGCCATCGAGGACGGCATCGGGGTTATCGACGTTTAGGGCTCTCTGCCGTTACTCTTCGGCGCTGGGCTCTGTGCCGCACTCCGGACAGACTGTTCCCATCTCCCCGCCTTCGAACGTCACCTGCAGTGCCTCGTTCCCACACGACGGACACGGGCCGGGGACGCGCACGTCCTCGCTCTCCTTCGGCGCGCCGAACGCGAGCGCCTCAACCGGCTCGTCGCCATCATTGCTGCCGGTCTGATACTCGCCGGGCCCGAATCGGACGGCTTCCTCTGGACCGACCTCCACCGTCTCCGTGTCACCGAGGGGCTCATTTGTGTGTTCGAAGCTGGCCGTCCCCGACATGACGTAGAACGCCTCCTCCTGGTCGAGATGGGTGTGGAGACCGCCCGAGAACTCCTCGCCGGGGTCGAGGCTGTAGCGGTTGATGGCGAAATCCGCGGTGTTCAGCGGGTTCGAAAGCCCGAGTCGCCTGGCCTGTTCCTCCGAGCCGACGTCATCGACTGACACGTGTTCCATGGCACCTGGTTACTGCTACGATTGCAAGAAACCATCGTCCGCAGCGGACTTAGACGTTCAGGTCGGTCTCCGTACCGCAGTCGAGACAACGTCTCCTGTGCTGCCCGGCTCCGAAGTCGAGTTCCAACGACTCGGCGCCACAGTCTCCACACGGTCCAGGAACACGCATCTCACTACTCCCGGTTGGGGCGCCGAACGCGAGCGCCTCGACCGGTTCGACCCCCTCGTTCGCACCGGTCTGGTACTCACCAGGTGCGAATCGCACGGCTTCGTCCGGGCCAACGTCAACCGTCCGGGTCTCCCCGAGGGGCTCCTCGCGCGTCTCGAACGTCGCAGTGCCGGAGATGACGTAGAACACTTCCTCCTGATCCAGATGGGCGTGGAGCCCACCGGAGAACCGCTCGCCTGTCTCGAGATGGTAGTGGTTGATGGCGAAATCCGTCGCATCCAGCGGGTCCGAGAGCACACGATGGCTGGTGGTTCCGCCCTCGCCCTGCGGTGGAATCTGTTCGATCGAAGCCCGTTCCGTACGCCGATTCGGGGCGCTCCCGCGAAGAAGCTTCGTTGTCTCAGGGCTGGAACACGCTCGCGGGCTCATCGGCGAGGATCCTGTGCCGGGCACGTCGACGCCATTGGGCATCTCCCGACCGGGATACCGCGCCACGAGCCTCGCACTGATCGCATTGGGGGCGCAGGCGCGAGCTGCCGCAGGTCGAGAGCGAGTTCATCCGGCCACCCCGGTGCCAACTGCGCCGAGAAGCCGGGCCACTGCGACGGCTGCGTAGAGCCCGACCAGGCGGCCCGTCACGTCGACGGCGCCGAAGATGTCGCCGCGAACGCCGGCGAGCAGGCTGTTCGCCCAGTAGGCCAGAAGCCCGCCGCCCAGTAGCGCGCCAAGGAAGGCACCGGTGACGACTGAAGCCGGCCCCGGGGCGACAGCGAGCAGCGGGAGCCAGAGCGCCAGCGCTACGAGGGTAACGCCACCGAGTTCCCGCCGGCCGTTCCACTCCGTGAACTGTGAGCCCAGCCCCTCGTGGCGCGCAGTGCCGAGGCAGGCGATGCCGGCCATCGCGGTTTTAGCACCGATCTCCGCGGCGGTGACGACTGCGACGACCTGTCGCGCGGGGAGCGCGCCGAGAGAGCCGACGACCGACGCCGTGCCGAGCAGCGCGAGCACCAGCGCGACGACGGCGCCGACGCCGACATCGCTGTCTTTCAGTACCTCAACCCGCGTCTCCGCGTCGCCGTGGACGACGACGGCGTCCCCGAGATCGGCGACGCCCTCGAAATGAGCGATGCCCAGCAGCGCAAGAAGCACTGCGAGAAAGAGCACACCTGTCGCGCCGCCGAGGCCGACCCAGTGCAGTAGGGCCGTCAGCGCGCCCAACAGCAGTCCAACGCCGGCGCCTACGACCGGGAACGCCCAGGGCGCGTCAGTGAACGCTCGCCAGTCGGCTTGATCCCCGCTAACCCGAACCCGGGTGAGGAAGCCGACGGCCCCACGAAGCGCGCTCAGAAGCATCCCTCGCCCCTGGCGGCGGAGAGCTCGCCGAACAGTCCCGTAGTGACCCTAATCAGGGGGGACCTCACCACGCCGTCGCGGCGCATCACGTCGATACCGGCGGTAGCGGTCCCTGCGTCGGGTAGCGGGCGCTCGGGAAACAGGCCGGAGGTTCCGGGGGCATCGAGGCGATAGTCACACACCGCGGCCACCGTCGCCATGGGCCAGCCGGAGTTCGGCGAGTGCAGGACTGTGGCGACCGACCGCACTCGGACGAGTGCACACTGTGCACCCGCGGTGACAGCGAGGACGAGCGCGGTGGCGGGCCCCGGAACCGACGCCACCTCGCGGTCGAACCCCGCGCCCACGGCGTCGCTGACGACCGCCTGTTCTGCTTCGGGCGTTCTGCCCTCGCCGGGAGTTACTTCGGGGGTCCCCGCATCACCATCAGTATCGTCGGCCATTGTCCCGTGGTACCCCCCGCACTCGCTAAGCGTTTTGGCTCGGAGCAAGCTCTGGTTACCCGGCGCACTCGTGACAGAATAGGCCGTTTTGTATCGCTATTTGTGGTTTATGCATCCGGTCTCGCGGCGCAGATCGACCAGGGGATACCCACCCGAGAGGTCGGCCAACAGAGGTGAAACCGCGGCCAATAAGAGGGAACAGCAGAGAGAACGAGAGCACGCCACTCGCCGATAACTGGGCCGTCGGAGCCCCAGCCCTCAGATACTGGCTCGACAATCGATATCTGGTCCCAGCTATTCTCCCCCACCAGGCAGAGCACCGAGAGCTCCCGCGCTGCTACCTGGTGGGCGCCAAATCAGAAAGTCGATGACCGGTCGTTCAACCGAAAGCCCGCTTACAGCGAGTCTGACGAAGCATCTATGGCGGAGGCCGGTAACCCTGAACCGTGAAACTCGCCGTCCTCGGCGTCGGCGGCGCGGGCTGCCGGTTGGCCGACCAGCTCGCCGCGGCCGAGCCAGACGACCGTCAGTATCTCGCCGAAACCAGCGCTTTTGACACCGACATCGAGAGTCTCGGACGACTGGAGGTCGAACAGGAGAATCGCCACGCGTTCGGGAGCAGCGCCCGGTCGACCGGCGACGCTGTCGCCGTTCGTGAGGCCGCGGAGGCGAACGCTCTGGAACTCCGACAGGCTGCCAGTGACGCCGTACCGAGCGACGCCGCGGGCGTTCTCGTCACCGTCGGCGTCGGCGGGGCGACCGGTGCAGGTGCGGCGCCCGTGCTCGTCGACGCGCTCAAAGAGCGCATCGGGAAGCCCGTCTACGCACTGACGGTCATTCCCGGAACGGACGATACAGCGGCCGTCGAGAACGCCAGAGTCGGCCTGCTCGGCCTGGAGGCAACCGTCGATGCACAGCTTCTCTTCGATAACGACGTGCTCGATGTACCCGAGGAACGCCCGCCCGACGCCGAGGCCGCCACGGCCTACGCTGACGCCAACGCCACAATCGAGGAGTGGCTACGCCCGCTGTTCACCGCCGGGGAAGCCTCGACTGCGGCCGCCGTGGGTGAAACCGTCGTCGATGCCAGTGAGATCATCGCCACGCTGGGGGAGGGCGGCTACGCGACGATGGGATACACGCGGACGCAGGTCCGCGAGCCAGCCTCCTTCCTCGACCGCCTGCTGTCGCGGTCGGAAACCCCCGACAAGATCGAGAGCTACAGCACCATCGAAACTGCCGTTCAGCGGGCGCTGTTCAGACACCGCTCGCTCGACTGTGACCTCTCCCGGACGAGTCGGGCGCTCGTGGTGACAGCCGGGCCGCCGGCCTGGCTCAACCGTGAAGCCATCGCGGACGCCCGGGGAACGGTCGCGAGAGAAACAGCCGGAAGCACCGTTCGGGGTGGCGACACCCCCATCGAGGACGGCACAGATCTGATCTTGCTGGTGCTCTGTGCGGGAATGAACCGGCCAGACCGGGTGGCGTCGCTGGTGACGGACCAGTCGGTCGCCTGAAAACATTTAGCCACCGGGCAGCAACGCCTCGCCATGGTCCCCACTCGCCGCGCCCTCCTCTCCGGGCTGGCCGTCACCCTCGCCGGCTGTAGCAGCAATTCCTCCGGGTCGCCGACGCCGAGAACGACCACCGCTGGAGAGACGACGACGGAACCGACAACTGCGACGCCTGAGCCGCCGACTGGGACGCCGACGGAGCCACAGCAGCCGGAACACGTCCGGCTCGATGACGAACGAGTCCCCTGGCGGGTCGACTTCCCGGGCGACAGGATCGTGAAGCCGTCGGCCTCCGGCGACCACCTGTTCGTCGCTACGGGGTCGTCGCTTGCCGGGACTCCCAGGACCGGTGAGGAGTCCGTTGGCCATCTCGCGGCGCTCTCGCATCCGGACGGAGAGATCGAGTGGCACCGTGAACTCGACGATGCGCCGACGTCGGACGTTCACGTCCATCGCGATTCGGTCTACCTCCCCATCGGGCAGAGCACCGGACTCCAAGGGGTCAGCCAGCGGCTCGTCCGAGTCGAGACCGACGGGACGATCCGGTGGCAGTCCCCAACGCGTGATGCGTTCCTCCGGCCCTACGGCTTCGACGCCGAGGCTGCGTATCTCGGCACGGCCGACGACCATCTCCAGCCAGCCGGTGAAACGACGTTCGCGGTTAGCCTCGAAACCGGCACCGAACAGTGGGCTGTCGAGGGTGGTGACGCCTCAGATGGCCGTGTGGCTGACGAGACACTCTACGCGGATTACGGTGGCCTGGCAATCGCCTCGCTCAGGACCAGTGACGGCTCGACTCGCTGGCAGCGGCGCGTCGAGGCGCTCCACGGCCACGAACGCCCGCTGCCGACCGCGGCCGGTCACCTGTTCGCCGCCATCGAAGGCCAAGACAGCTACGGAATCGCTGGGATCGACGCCACCGACGGCTCGACGTCGTGGACCCACGGTCTCGATGCCGCCTCCCCGTTCGTGGTGACAAGCGCCACAGCAGTTGGGGACGCCGTGGTCGCGACTGAGTTCGACGGCCTGCTGTTCGCCCGCGACGCGGCAACCGGCGAGGCCCGCTGGCGTCAGGAGTACGGCGACAAACTACACGCACCGCTCGAGTGGGAGGGTGTGCTCTACTGTTCGGTTCTCGATGGCCCGGTGGTGGCCGTTGACGCCGACTCCGGCGCAGAACTGTGGCGCACGGACGTCGCAGGCGAGGGCGACGCGCAGCTCTCACTGGCAGGCGACACGCTGCTTGTCGGCTCCCGGAACGGGCGCGAGACGAGTATCGAGGCCCGGCGGGTCAGCGATGGCGGTCTGCGATGGCGACGGTCGATTCCCGGACCAGCGGTCGCCTTCGAAACCGTTGGAAACATGCTCGCAGTCGCGACGGAGACCCAGTCGGTCTACGGAATCACGCTGGACTGATCACGTCGCGACGCTGTAGCCGGCGTCCTCGACGTTCGTCTCACAGCCGCCACAGGCCATCCTTTCGACAGTGAGCGTTGTCCGTCCCATACTGGAGCGTGGAGGCGGGATGTAGAGAAACTTTCGCCCTGCGCTGGCGAGTTCTCCGGGAGCCGAGTACCTTTGTACCGTCGCCGTAACCGGATAGTGTGTCATCAGAACCCATCCACGAACGGCCGGGCGACCTCCTCGCTGAGCTGATCCGGTTCGAGACGGTCAACCCACCCGGCAACGAGCGCGCCTGTATCGAGTATATCGACGGCCTACTGACCGAGGCCGGCCTGGAGACGGAGACGCTCGCTGCGGAGCCCGAGCGGCCGAACTTGCTGGCCCGACTTCCCGGCGGCGATGCGGCGCCACTGCTGCTGCAAGGACACGTCGACGTGGTCCCAACTGAGGGCCAGGAGTGGTCCGAACCCCCGTTCGAGGGTGTTCGGAACGACGGGGAAATCTGGGGCCGCGGCGCACTGGACATGAAAGGCGGCGTCACGATGATGCTCGCCGCGATGCTCCGTGCCGCCGAGGAAGGGCTCGAGCCAGCGGGCGACGTGCTCTTTCTCGCGCTCTCGGACGAGGAGGCCGGTGGCGAGGTGGGCGCGAAACACGTCGTCGAGAACTATCCCGAGCGGTTCGACGGCGTTGGCTACGCCATCGGCGAGTTCGGCGGCTTCCCAATGCGTATCGACGGGACGGAGTTCTACCCGATCCAGGTAGCCGAAAAACGGGTCTGCTGGCTGGACGCGACGATCACTGGCGAGGGCGGCCACGCCTCACGCACGAAACGCGACGGCACGATGAACGCGCTCGGGACGGTGTTAACCCGGCTGACCGAACACCGGCTGCCAGCCCAAATCACCCCTGCCGCTCGGGAGTTCATCGAGGCGCTGGCCGACGAATCCGGCCCGGAACGGGCCGAACAGCTCCGGGGCCTGCTCGACCCGGAGCGGACCGACGAGATCCTCGACGAACTCGGCGCGGTCGGCGACCGGCTCGACCCGATGCTCCACAACACTGTCAGCCCGACCGTCGTCGAAGGCGGTGGGAAGGTGAACGTCCACCCCAGCAAGATAGAACTCCGAATCGACGGCCGGATCCTCCCCGGCGTGACACCCGAGGAGTTCATCGAGGAGGTCGAGACGGTCGTCGGCGATGTCGCTGGCGTGACCTTCGAGGTGGCTCGGTTCAGCGGCGCCCCCGACAGCACTGTCGACATGGGGCTGTTCGACCTGCTCGGCGACGCCATCGAGCAACGCAACTCCGACGCCGTGCCGGTCCCGTTCCTGCTCACCGGCGCCACTGACGGGCGGTTCTTCGAGGAACTGGATATCCAGCCGTACGGCTTCACGCCGCTGAAGCTCCCCGAATCGTTCGAGTTCATGCCGCTGGTCCACGCCGCCGACGAGCGGGTGCCCGAAACGGCGGTCGAGTTCGGAACGGCGGCAATCGGCGACGTCATCCGCGGGTACGGCCGCAACTGAGCCCGGCCGGCGGGCCACTCTCTCGGGCTTCCTCCAAGCAGTCAAACGCAGGGCAGTTAGGCGTTGTTCGCCGACGTTGCTGTGGAACTCGGTCTGGCCTGAAAAATCAGTGGTCGCTGCGTTCTTCGAGGATCTGGTCGACGACGTCCTCGACGTGGTCTTCCAGCACCCGGACCGCGGCGTCGTGGAACTCCCGACCGGTCACGTCGCGGATGCCGTGGTTCCGGCGGAGCAGCATCTCGACTTCGAACTCGGTGTCCTCCAGTCGCTCCAGCGTCTCCGGGCGGACGTAGATGCTCTTGGCGGTGGTTGCGTCGAACTCGAAAGCTGGGCCCCCGTCGTCGGTCGGTTCCTCCGTCGGCTTCTCGGCCTCCCGCTCGTCGTCGGTCTCCGCAGGCTCCTCCCCGTCGACGTCCGAGAGGCCGGCGAAGCGGTTCTCGTCAGGCATCGTCCTCTACGATCGCAGCCAGTTGGTGGAGTCTCTCGAGCATGTCGTTGTCAGCGTCGTACTCGCGGAGGGTTTGCCCCTCGCGCCAGGCACGGCTAAAGGCGATTCGGTGGCGGATGCCCGGTCCCGGCGACACCGGGTTGTCGAACTCCGCCGAGCGGGCGAACCCGGGGAGAAACTCGTCGAAGGGTGAGTTCTCCAGGTCCTCGATGATGCGTCGCTCCTCGTTGTTCCCCGAGAGGTCGTTGGGGACGATGGCGAGCAGTTCGAGGTCGACCTCGTTGCGGATGGGGAGGATCTGCTGGTCCCACATGCGCTCGAACCCGCTGACGCTCGGTTCGCTCATCAGAAGCGGGACGATCACGTGGCCGGCGCCGATGAGCGCCGCGTCCGAGAGCGGGCCGAGACTCGGCGGCGAGTCGATGACCACGTAGTCGTACTGCTCGTCGAGTAGCGGCTCGACGATACGCCGGCGCACCCAGAGCATCCCGAACGTCGAGTTTCGGATGCGGTCTGCGGTTTCGTCCAGGTTGATGTGGGCGGGGATGATGTCGAAGCGGTCGCGCTCGGCGATGATCTCCTCGGCGTCGACGGCGTCGTCGTCGGTGAGTACGTCGCCGATGTGGGGGCTGTCGGATTCGTACGCCTCTTTCAGCCCGACTCCCTCGGTGGCGTTGCCCTGCTGGTCGAGGTCGACCAGTAGCACGTCGTCGCCGTCAGCCGCGAGTGCGTCCGCGAGATTGATTGCGACGGTGGTCTTTCCGACGCCGCCCTTCTGAAGCGAGACGCTCACCGCTCGCCCCATCAGGCGGTCACCTCGACCGCTGGCCTTCGTGCATAACCAGCAGACGGCGGAGACGACCGCAGACGTACCCCCAGCGCCGCGACGTCCGGTTGCATACGAGAATACTCACTTCTGCAGGACACTTAAGAGTTCTCACGAACTGCAGATGCTTGGAACTGTGTACGGTATTTACGATTTTTACAAATTGTAACTACGGTGGTGCAGCCGGCGGTTCAGCTTCGGGGAGCCGACGCTCGATCCCCCAGTCTGGTGGTTGCAAACCGTTCCCCAAGCCCCACGTACTTGTACTCGGGCGTACATCTGCGCTCGTGGACGAACTCTCACCAGAGCGGTTCTACGACTTCTCGGCGGTCTCCGGCGCCGCGCTCTCGCCCGACGGCGAACGGGTCGCGTTCCTCGTCAGCGAGTTCGACAGCGAGGAAGACGAGCGATACAGTTCGCTGTTCGTCGCGCCGACAGACGGCGTGGCGGAGCCATACCGACTCACGCGCGCCTCGAGCGCGTCCTCACCGCAGTGGTCCCCCGATGGAGACCGGCTCGCCTTCATCGCCGCCCGTGACCAGGACGCCGAACTCGCCGTCGCGAACGGCTCCGACGCCGGCGAGGACAGCGATGCCGACGGGGAGGAGGCGGAAGACGAACCGGTCGGCGAGGGACCGAAACCACAGGTCTGGTCCTTCGACATGCGCCGCGGCGGCGACGCCCGGCAGCTCACAGACCGAGAGTACGGCGTCGACGACTTCGACTGGGGGCCAGACAGCGAGCGACTCGTCATCGCTGCCGAGGACCCGACCGAAGAGGACGAGGAGTATCTCCGCCAGCGCGAGGAGGACGGCCCTATCGAAGTCGACCGGCTCCAGCACAAGGGTGACGGCGTGGGCTGGATGGACGAGGTCCCGACGTATCTGTTCGTCGTCGACGCCGACTCCCGCGAAACGGTGCGGCTGGACCGCGCCTACGACGCGGAGAACGGTGACCGGCAAGGGCTCCAGCCGGCGTGGTCCCCCGACGGCGAGCGCATCGCCTTCATCGCTCAGCACGAGGTGGACCCCGACACGACCCACGTTCGCAACGTCTGCACCATCCGGCCTGACGGGACGGGCTACGAGCAGGTGACCGATGCGGGCCTGCGCGTGAGCGTGCCTCGCTGGTCGCCCGACGGCAGCCGCATCGTCGTCGGTGGCGGCGACCCGTACAACTGGTACAAACCCACCGAGGCGTACGTCCTCGAGGTGGAGTCCGGGGAGTTGCGGTCTGTCTCGGCGTCGCTCGACCGCACGATCGCCTTCGGCGGCAACCCACAGTGGCTGGACGACGGGACGCTGGTCGGGCTGTTCGGTGACGAGGGGAATACGCGGATGGTTCGGCTCGACGCAGCGGCCGACGACCCCGAGCGGGTGTTCGTCGCGCAGGGTCGTGGGCGCTCGGTCGATGGACTCGCTGTCTCGGACGACGGCAGCACCCTCGCCTTCCGGATGGACGACCCCGAGGAGAGCGCCGACATCTACGCGATGGAGCGGGCAGGCCTGGACGCGGAGGAAGACGCCCCAGCACAGGCAGGCGCGGCGGGCAAGGGGACGGCGGCCGACGAGGCGGGCCTCACACAGATCAGCGAAGTCAACGAGAACCTCGTCGGCGACGAGGAGACACACAGCTGTGTGCGGCTCTCCTGGGAGAACTCCGACGGCGTGACCATCCACGGGCTGGCCTATCTCCCGGCGGATTTCGACCCCGATGACCCGGAGCCCCGGCCGATGGTTTCCTCGGTTCACGGCGGGCCGATGTCGTATGACTCCCCCGCGTTCGGCTTCGACCACCTGTTCTGGACGAGTCGGGGCTACATCGTCATGCGCACGAACTACCGCGGCTCGACCTCCTACGGACAGGAGTTCGCCGAGCGCCTGCGGGGCACCCGCGGCGATCTCGAGGTCGACGACGTGGTCACCGGCGCCGAGCACATGGTCGAGAAAGGGTGGGCCGAGGCCGAGGAACTCTACCTCACGGGCTTCTCGTACGGCGGCATCACAACCGCCGCGACCGTGACGAAATCAGACCTGTTCGCCGGCGCCGCCGCCGAGCACGGCATCTACGACTTCTACGCCACGTTCGGCACCGACGACAACCATCTCTGGCACGAGGACGAGTTCGGTCTCCCCTGGGAGAACGTCGACACCTACCGGGAGATATCGAGCATCACCGACGTGGGCAACGTGGACACGCCGCTGCTCATCACCGCCGGCGAGGAGGACTGGCGCTGTCCGCCGACGCAGGCCGAGCAGCTCTTCGTCAGCGTTCGCAAGCAAGGCGTTGACTCGCGGTTGGTCATCTACACCGGCGAGCACCACAACATCGGTGACCCCGACCGGGCCATCCACCGGCTCGAGGAGCTCTCGACCTGGTTCGATAGCCACTGACGTCGACGGTACCCGCTTCGTCCAGTGGGCCACACGTTTTTTCAGCCGGACCAATCTGTCTGGCCGCCACGCCCCTCCACCTGTACGCCCAATCGGTTTTTCGGGTTGCTCGGGACGAGCAGAGGTAGTTCGACGAAACTACCCGCTGTTCACCGAGGGTCGCTGAACTCGTTGAACAAGTCGGTTACTCGCCCTTCGATTTCGTCCCGAATCTCACGCACGCTGTCGAGATCCCGTCCATCCGGGTCTGCAAGCGCCCAATCACGAACGTCGACGGCCCGGCCCACGTCACCAACATCGAGCGTTGAACACCCCATCGTTGCGACGTAGTCACACGACTGGAGTTCCTCCAGGGTGATCTCCTGTGGGGACCGACCTGTGAGGTCGAAGCCCGCTTCATCCATCACGGTGAGTACCTCCTCGTGGACGGTGGCTGCTGGATGGGTTCCGCCGGTCAGGATTTCGACGCGGTCCTCGAGGTCGCGCCGGGTTCGTTCACGCTCGGCGAACGCCGTCGACATCTGCGAGCGGCCGGCGTTCTGCACACACATGAAGGCGATCCGAATCTTCTCTGCTGACTCAGTTGGAGCTGACATTGGTGGATTGGTGATCAGTCGTCACTCGTTTCAGCGTCTCTCGTGTCGAGACTCCCCTGCTCGAAGCCGGCCCAGTCGTAGCGGCGCTGGAAGTACAGCGCGACGTTGACCAACGCCAGAAGCACTGGAACTTCGATGAGTGGTCCGACAACCGTCGCAAACGCGACGCCGGACCCGACACCGAACACCGCGACGCCGACGGCGATGGCGAGTTCGAAGTTGTTCGACGCGGCGGTAAACCCGATCGCCGTCGTCGTAGAGTAATCCGCACCGATCCCCCTGCCCATCGCGAAACTCACGAGGAACATCACGACGAAGTAGATCGTCAGCGGGACGGCGATCAGCATGACGTCGCCCGGGGACGCGACGAAGGCACCCCCCTGGGTCGCGAACATCACGATAACTGTAAACAGCAACGCGACGAGCGTCAGCGGGTCGATCTTCGGGACGAACTGCTCGTCGTACCACCGCTCACTCTTGACCCGAGTACCGACGTATCTGGTCAGGAAGCCCCCAGCGAACGGGATCCCCAGGTAGATGACGATCGCCTCGAACACCTGCATCGGGGTGATGTCGAACGTCGTGATCCCTGCGACGAGTGACTCCATTCCGAGCAGTGGCGGGAGAAACAGCGCGAAGAACCACACGTAGACGCCGTAGGTGACGATCTGGAAGAGGCTGTTGAACGCGACCAGGCCAGTGACGTACTCCGTCGACCCCTCGGCGAGTTCGTTCCAGACCAACACCATCGCGATACAGCGGGCCATCCCGATGAACACGAGTCCGAGGAAGTATTCGGGGCGTGCCGGCAACCCTGGAACCAGCCCGCTGAAGAACACAACCGCCAGCCCGAACATCAGCGTCGGGCCGATGAGCCAGTTCTGGACGAGGCTCAGCCCGAGGACGCGCCAGTTACTGAACACGGTTCGGAGCTGCGAGTAGTCCGCTTTCGCCAGCGGCGGGTACATCATCAGGATGAGTCCGATCTCAACGAAGTGGAACTTCTGAATCGGTTGGGTCACCGAGGGGGCAACGAAGCCGAGGCCCACACCGATAGCCATCGCACCGAAAATCCAGACGGTGAGATACTTATCGAGGAAGTCCATCGACCGTGGATTGCCGCAGTCTGGACAGTCGCAGTTCGGGCCGTGCTCGTGTGCGACGCTACTCATCGTCGTTCACGCCTCGATCTGCCGTTTCGAACAGCATCTCGGCAAGCTCGGTCGCTCTGTAGTAGCGCCAGTTCCCGTCTTTTCGGCGCGTGACGAGCCCCGCGTCGACGAGGTCAGCGAGCGCGTGACTGATTGCACTTTCACTGACAGACACGAGCGGGTCGAATTCACAGACACAGAGCTCGTCGTCCGCGACGGTGAGCGCGCGAGCAAGTCGATACCGAGTCTCGTTACCGAGAACGGCAAACACTGCCCGAGTTGGGTCGTTGTCGAACGCCGTCTCGGCGAGTGACTGGAGCTCATCGAGTCGCTGTTCGACGTCTTCGTCGCAGCAGTCCCCGAGCTCGTCGGTGAGCAATCGACGGATGCGGGTTTGGGTCTCGGCCATCGGAATCTACTTGAAAGCCTGTTCAAATAGGCGTTTTGATTTGAATCTGTGTTCAGATACTGTTCGAGTTGTTTCACTCGTCACGCTACAGAACGAACTCGTCGGATGAACGTCGGTTACGCCGAAAACGCTCCCTGCAGGTCCCCAGCCATGGCAGCAATCGCCTCCGGTGCTCTGTCGACGTCCCGCATCGTCGCGAAGCCGTGGACCATCGCCTCGTAGTTGATATAGCGGACATCGACGCCGTCAGACAGGAGCTGCTCGGCGTAGCGCTTGCCGCCGTCCCGGAGCGGGTCGAATCCCGCGGTGATAACCGTCGCCGGCGCTCACTCGACGGCCGCGTACGCGTCCTCCACCGCGGCCGGGAACGGATGCTCCGGAGCGAGGCGATAATCGACCGAGAGCACCCCACACCCGCTCTCGCGAGTGAGGAGGCGACAGAGCCTGTCGTGTGTCTCCAGCCCGCCGATTACGTAGCCACCACCGTGGAAGTAGAGGACCGTCGGGACGGGCTCCTCATACTGCCGGACAGAATGATACAACCATCGCTCGCCGTGAATCGGCCGTCAGCTCGTGTGAGAGCCAGAGGCTGGTGAGCGAGTCTGTACTGACTTCTGTCCGGCAGTATCACGCTCCGGGAGATAGCGACGGGCCGCGATGTCGTCGGCCGGTCCTGGAATCGCGATGTCGGTGGCTGAGCCTACTGTCGGCGGGTTCCGGTCGCCGTATCTGCTGACCAGGCGGGCCACAACTCGGGCCGTCGACCACACGCTTTTGATGCCACACCCCAACCACCTCCTAATGACAGAGACACTCCCTTCGGTGTATGGCGGTGAGATTCTGCACGTATACCTCGACAGCGGCGAGACAAGGGCCGAAGAGATCGACCCCGAGATGGCCCGGAAGTTCCTCGGCGGCAACGGGTTCGCCGCAAAGCTCGTCAACGACCACGTCCCAGACAACGCGGACCCCCTGGCGCCCGAGAACCTCGCGGTGCTCGCCGTCGGCCCGATGACCGGGACGCGGTTCCAGTCTACCTCCCGGGGCATCGCCGGGTTCGTCTCGCCGATGACCGACGGCTTCTTCGACAGCACGTTCGGCGGGAGCTTCCCGTACGCGCAGAAGACGACGGGGTTCGACGCCATCGCGCTCCACGGCCGGGCAGACGAACCGGTGTACGTCACGGTGACCGAGGACGGCGCAACGCTCGAACCCGCCGGGGAGCTGGCCGGGTTGGACACCTACGAGACGTGTGAAACGATTCGCGAGCGCGAAGGAATTGGGTACGACACGCACGTGCTCGCGGCCGGCCCCGCAGGGGAGAACCAAGTGCGCTACGCCTGCCTGCTCCACGACGGCGAGCGCCGGGAGGGTGTCGCGGGACGGGGCGGCAGTGGGGCGGTGTTCGGCAGCAAGAACGTGAAAGCTGTCGCGGTCCAGGAGGGAAGTTTCGATCCAGAACCCGAGAACAGCGAGGCGCTGTTCGAACTGGCGAACGGACGCACCGCGCCGCTGATGGCCGAGACCGAGATGCTCCAGGACTATGGCACCAGCGGCCTCGTCAACCCGGTCAACGAGATGGGGAAACTCGGCCGGCGGAACATCCAGACCGAGCAGTCCGACCCGGAGGACGCGGAAGCGGTTTCAGGCGAGCGCTTCGCCGACGAGTTCGTCACCGAACACACGACCTGTACAGCCTGTCCGGTCGCCTGCGGGAAGCACGTCAGCTTCGAGGAGGAACACGACGGCGAGCTCGACAGCGTGGAGGAGGCCAAGATCCCGGAGTTCGAGAGCCTCTACGCCACCGCAACCATGCAAGAAGTGTACGACATCAAGCGGGTGATGAAGGCCAACGACCTCTGTGACCGACTCGGCCTGGACACCATCTCATACGGCGTCACCGTCGCGTTCGCTCGCGAGTGCGCCGAAAACGGGCTGCTCTCGGCGGCGGACTCCCCGCATCTCGAGTTCGGTGACGAGGATGGCCTCGTCGAGTTGGTGAAGCAGGTCGCCCACCGCGACGGCTTCGGCGATGCGCTCGCGGAGGGCTCGTTCCGACTCGCAGACTCCCTGGCCGAGGACATCGAGGCCGGCGAGCGCGAGGCCGACGTGGGTGACCCCGAGGCGTTCCTCTACGGTGCGAAGGGCCTGGAGTTCGCGGCCCACTCCGCCCGGGGGCTGAAGGGGATGAGCATCGGCTACGCCACGGGGACCCGCGGCGGCTCCCACCACGATACCCGGCCGACGCTCCAGTACGATGGCGAACACGAGGAAACCACCGAGGGGACAGCCGAGTTCGCCGCCCGAAGCCAGCACTTCACCGCACTCGGCGACTCGCTCACCCAGTGTCGGTTCGTTCAGGAGGGCGGGTGGGGCAAGCGGGTGAACGACCGGTTCCGCGACGCCGTCAACGCCGCGACGGGCTGGGAGCTCTCGACTGACGAGGTCGAGCAACTCGGCGAGCGAGTGTACACAATCGAGCGCCACATCAACGTCTCCCGCGGCGTTGCCTCGCGCGAGGCCGACAGCCTCCCCAAGCGGGTGATGGAAGAGCCAATTCCGGACGGCCCTGCCGAGGGGATGCACTGCCCGCCGGAGGAGCTGGAGGCGATGCTGGAGGAGTACTACGAGTTCCGCGGCTGGAACGACGACGGCAGCGTCTCGGCGGCGACGATGGAGCGCCTGGGGCTGGAGGCACTCGCGGAGTAGCTACCGGACCCGCCTGTTGGCCAGGACGAATGGCAGACCCCCGGAACGGCCCCAGCGACTGCTGGAGCAGGTCCGTCCCGGCGCTCTCCGTCACGGCTGGGTTTCACTGACGAGTTCGCAGGGAGTATCGAGCAGTCGGTGGCGTCCAGTCTGGTCGGCCCAGATGAGCGCGTTCTCGCCGTCCTCGTCGCAGTAGCGGTCCCAGCAGCGGGCCAGCCCGACCGAGAGACTGACCGCA
Source organism: Halolamina sp. (assembly GCF_036626355.1). Classification (GTDB taxonomy): domain Archaea; phylum Halobacteriota; class Halobacteria; order Halobacteriales; family Haloferacaceae; genus Halolamina. The sequence continues at coordinate 27,641 of NZ_JAZKRY010000011.1, forward strand.
ACCTGCGGGCTCCTCGCCGAGATTCGTGAGCGGGCTTCGAACGTGGGGAGCTATCGACAGCCCAGTCAGCCACCCCCTCGAAAACGGCTGTGAGAAGCGTGGCCAGTACTGGGTTACTACGATAGTGGCCGCTACGCGGGTGTCGGTAGCGACAGGCTTGCCCGAAACGACGGGGGTTTGTAGGCCACGCTGGAATCGGGGGGCGTGCGCGACGAGAGCTCCGGGAGCGCGGCCGGCATGGTTGCCGGCCTCTTCCTCGTGTCCGTGGCCGCCGCCGCCTACGAGATAACTCCCTCCAGCGTGCTCTCGCTCATCCAGGACTCTCTCGGCGTGAGTCCGACCGCTGCCGGCGCGCTCATCAGCGTGATATACGCCACCTCGGTCGTCCTGAGTCTCCCAGCGGGTGCGCTGCTGGACCGCATCGGCCCGCGGCGGATGGTGACGGCCGCCGGCGTTGCACTCACTATCGCAGGGCTCTGGGGATGGGCGGCCGCGACAGCCGGCTCCTACCTCCTTCTGCTGCTTTCGCGCGTGCTCGGCGGCGCCTGCTACGTCGTGGTGTGGAACGCCGGCGCGAACGTCTCCGGGAACGCCGTCAGCCCGCAGCACCGCGCGACCGCCGTCGGCGTGTTCACCGCCAGCGCGCCCGTCGGGTTCTCGGTTGGTCTGTTCGGCGCACCTGTCGTCGCCGCGGCGACGAGTTGGCCGGTGGCATTCCCCGTGTTCGCCTCCGTCGGACTCCTGGGGGTTGGGCTGTTCCTGTTTTCCAGTCGCGGGCGCGCTCTCGGCGTCGACGCTGAGGCACCCGACCGGGCGGCGTTCCGGGCGTTGTTCCGCAACCGGACGGTCTGGCTGCTCTCGGCGCTCTGCTTTCTCGGGTTCGCACTCTATCTCTTCTTGAACTCCTGGCTGCCGAGCTATCTCTCCGAGGGGCTCGGCCTCTCGCTGGCCGCCTCAGGGTTGTTGACTGCGCTGTTCCCCGCCGTCGGCATCGTCGCACGAACCGTCTCCGGTGCGCTCTCGGACCGGCTGTTCGACGGCCGGCGTCGCCCGGTTGTCCTCGGCGCATTCCTCGTCGCGACCCCCGGCATCGCGGCGTTCGTGCTCGCAGAGACGGTGCCGGCCATCATCGCACTGCTGGTGGTCGTCGGCTTCGCCGTGCAGGCGACGATCGGCCTGCTGTTCACCTACGTCGCCGAGGTCGTCGAGCCGGCGGTGCGGTCGACCGCTGTCGCGTTGCTCACCAGCGTCGGCCTGCTCGGCGCCTTCCTCGCGCCGCTCGGTGCCGGCGTGATCATCGAGGCCCATGGCTACCAGCCGGCGTTTCTCACAGCAGCCGTCATCGCCGCCGTCGCTATCGGCGTCGCGTGGCTGACGCCGGAGGCGAAAGGGATGGAGCTGGGGTGACCGCCAAACGGGAACGTCTCCGAAACGGGATAACTGATAGCCTCAATCAGCCGTTCCGGGGGAAGCGTTCTCCAGGGAAAACCGGGTGCATCGTCAGCCGAGAGACCAACCCATATCTGAAAGCCTATTATTCTGGGGTTGCAATCAAACGTATGCGATTTGACTTCGTTCGATCGGTCGGGATACTGGTACTTATTACGGCGCTTGCCACCATCGGTCTCGCCGCGGGACAGGTCATGCCGTCGGGAATCATCTTCATGATGGTGCTCCCGTCGATGATCGTCTTCGCCATCGTGGCGTTCCTGCTCGGGATGAAATTTGGCGAGTTTCGTACTGCCCGGTAGCCTCCGATCGACTGTCGTACCACCGAGTTCAACGACACAGATCGACACATAGCCGCTCTGCCGGTGCAGGAGTGACGACCGTTGGGCAACGGTCGACGCTGCCGTTGGCCTCGAGGGGGCGACCGTCTCCGTCCGCAAGAGGCCAGGCGGCGTTGCCGAGCGCTGATCCCCGCGGTTCTGCGCCACCGGTGACCCGTTCTCTCCCCTAACCAGTCGCCTTCCCTGACGAAGCGAGCCCGAGCTAGGCGGCGGGTCGTCGTCCGAACCGGGAGTTCGTCTGCTCCATACCTCCGCCCCATTCACCACCTCCCACGTCGCTGTTGCTGGGAGTTTCAAGGGAGCCACCGAGACCGATAACGCTATTTCTTGGCGTGGACGGCCGAGAGCGTCCCCGACTGGTCGACCACGAACAGGGCGCCGTAGCCGACCGCCGGCGAACCGTCGACCCAGTCCGGAAGCTCGATACGCCAGGCAACCGAGCCGTCTTCGACAGCGACGGCGTAGAGCCGCCGGTCACGGCTGCCCACGTACGCGTGGTCGCCGCCGATAGCGGGTGCACCGTGAATCGCGCCGCCCGTTTCGACGCGCCAGCGCTCATCGCCCGCGACAGCGGAGAGGGCGACGAGCGTTCCGTCCCTCGTTGCGGCGTAGACCGTCCCGTCGACCGCTGCCGGCGCCGCGTGGATCGGTTCACCGACTCCGGACTCCCAACGGATATTGCCGGCAGCGCTGAGTGCGACGACGGACGCTCCGCTCCCAACGTACGCGCCGTCGGCACCGTAGCCGAAGTCGCCGACGACCGGGGTTGTGCTCCACGCGTGTTCGATCCGGCTGTCGACGCCAGCCGCTGTCAGCGCAAACAGCGTCCCCGAGAGCGTTCCGACCCAGATACGCCCCCAAAGAACTGTGGTACGGTGCTGATCCAGGGACGTTCTGGAAGCTGTACTCGCCACCGCTCGCTCCCGTCGGCCACCCACATCGCGGTTTCGAGGTTGACGTGCCCATGCCAGCGAACCGAGGGGGTCCCGTGCGGGCCGTCGAGGTCCACGGCACCGCTGTTGGCCGCATCAGCGTGCACTGTCGGCCAGCGGCCGGAGAGTGCAGGAGCCAGGCCGGGTTCGGTAGGCACTTCACTCGACGTCTCGGACGAGCTTTCGGGAGCCCCAGTCGTGCTCGTTCCGGGCTGCTCGCGCTGGTCGCTACAACCGGCAAGCGCGGCTGCCAGGCCGACACCCGAGCACGTGCCGGCGGCTGGCAGGCTGTGAGTCGGGTGGGGTGGAGTTCTCCGCGTCGGCCGCATCGGCTGGACTGTTGGAGGGCATCGTTTCATAGTGATTACTGTCGGGATGCATCGCTCGCAACTGGACTCGCCCTCGAATACCACAGGCCATCTTCACCGGGGAGAGAGCGAGAACCGGCCGCTTCACGTGTGGTTCGGTCCCTGCGTCGGAGCGGAGGATTCACACTTCTCCAGCGTCAGGGTCAGATATGGCACAAATAGAGGTCGACCTCCCCGACCGAATCGACGGCGAACTGAACCGACTCGTCGAGTCCGGTGAGTTCCTCAACCGAGAACGCGCAATCGAGGACCTCCTCCAGCGCGGCGTCTCGGCGTACGACATCGACGAGGAGCCCGGCGGCGTCGAGGAGATGGAGGGCGATCTGTTCACGCAGGCAGTCGAGGACCAGCAGGACCCGGCGATGCAGGACGAACCGAGCGACGACGAGCCGACGTTCTGAGCACAGTGTGTCGCAACCGGACCGTCACGTTTTGACTCTCCACCTGGCTGTCATCGCCGACGGAGACGGCCGTTTCGGTATCGAGACGCTGGAGCGGAGCAAGGACCGACGGAGCGACGGCCAGTCGTTACTCCACGTTCGCGACGCCGTGGTATCGTCGTGACGGACGGTGAGCACGAACCGGAGCACAGGGTCGTGCTCGCGGGCGACGAGCGGCATCCGGGTGAGATGCTGAACCCGCCCGCGACCCTGCCCAACCTGAATCCGATAGCGGATGGCTCGCACCATCGCCTCATCGGCATCTTCGACGGCGGTCTCCAGGGGAAGGCCGGTAGCGAGCCTCGCGCAGACGGTTGGAGAAGACGAGCGCGAGGCCCGCAACAGCGACGACAAGGGTGGTGGCGACCATCTCGTCCCCGGTTGTCGGTTTCTGGTCCGGGCGAGAGTGTCCGGCATCGCTCCGGTGGATGAAGTCGGTGCGCTACCCTCCAACCGATGATTTCCTGAGATACCCAGTAATCCTGTCCACGGCTGTTCTCCGGAGACGCACCTTTTTGCCCCGTAGGCCGCGACTCCCACTCACACCATGAGCCGGGAAACCGTCAGTCACGAAGAGGACGGAGTTATCTACGAGTTTACCCCCGAGTTAGAGGCGGTCCGGACCGTCGCGCCGGGCACCGAACTCACCATCGAAACCATCGACAGCCTCGATGGCGAGATCCAGGAGAACGAGGACCTGCTTGCACGGATTCCCGACGAGATCAACGCTGCGACCGGGCCCATCGCCGTCGAGGGCGCCCAACCCGGGGACGTACTGAAGGTGGATATCGAGGCGGTCCGGGTCGCGGAGGACCGCGGCCGGGTCCTCACGACCCCCGGGTTCGGCTTGCTCCAGGACGACGAGGACGTGGAGGCGCCGTTCACTCAGATCACGCCCGTTGAGGGCGACGAGATCCGATACGGCGACCTCTCCGTCCCGATCGACCCCTGTATCGGCACCATCGGCGTCGCGCCCGCCGAAGAGACGTTCTCAACGCTCGTCCCGCACGACCACGGTGGCAATCTCGACACCAACGAGATGACGACGGGGACGACCGCCTACTTCCCTGTCTCGCAGACCGGCGGGATGCTGGCGATGGGTGACTCCAAGGCGGCGATGGCCGACGGGGAGATGTGTGGCACGGGGGCCGAGATCGCGACGGATATCGACCTCACGGTGGAGCTCATCTCCGACCCCGAGTTCGACCTCCAGCGGCCGCTGGTCGACACCGGCGACTACTGGAAAACCGTGGCCAGCGCGGAGACGATGGAAGCGGCGAGTAAACTTGCCCACAAGGACGCGATGGCGCTGCTCTCGGCGGAACACGGGTTCGACGCGACCGAGAGCCACACGTTCGGGAGCCTCGTCGGCGGCCTCGAAATCTCACAGGTTGTCGACCCGCTGGTGACTGTCAAAAACGCGATTCCGTCGGAGTACGTCTCCTCGCCGTTCTGAACCGGGGCGGGCGGGAATCAGCGCCCGAGCAGTTCGAGCAGCAGTGCTTGTTGGGTCGGCATCCGGTTGCCTGCCTGCTGCCAGACGACCGAGCGATCGCCCTCCAACACCGCGTCGGTCACTTCCTCCCCGCGGTTGGCCGGCAGGCAGTGCATAACCGCCGCGTCGGTGTCTGCGAGTAGCTCCTCGTTCACCTGATACCCTTCGAACGCCGGCAGCTTCTCGGCGCGCTGGTTCGCTTCACCCATACTGATCCAGACATCAGTATAGACCGCCTCGGCGCCCTCGACGGCCGCAGTGGGTGAGTCGAACAGTGTCGGCGCACCGCCAAGATCAGCAGCCGTCGCCAGCGCGTCGTCGTCGACGCCGTAGCCCGGCGGCGTCGCCAGCCTGAGGTCAACACCCGCGAGCGCACAGCCGACCACCAGCGAACGGGCGACGTTGTTGCCGTCGCCGACCCAGGTGACCGTCGTATCGTCGTCCGTGATCTCACGCAGGGTCAGCAGGTCCGCGAGCGCCTGACAGGGGTGGGCCTGGTCGGTCAGTGCGTTCACCACCGGCACGTCGGCGTAGTTGGCAAGCTCGACCAGGTCGTCGTGGTCGTTCAGGCGCGCGACGAGCAGGTCGACGTACTGTGAGAGCGCCCGCGCGGTGTCTTTCACCGGCTCGCCGTGGCCGAGATGAATCTCGTCGGGCCCGAGGAACGTCGGATGCGCACCCAGCTGGGTCACGCCTGCCTCGAACGACGTCCGGGTGCGCGTCGAGGGTTTCTCGAACAGCAGCCCAACGGTCATATCGGTGAGACGGGCGTCCTCGTCGCCGGCTTTCAGCGCCCCAGCGCGGTCGAGGATCCGCCGGAGCCCAGCGGGGGTGAGGCTCTCGATAGTCAGGAAGTCGGACGGGAACTCGGTATGGGCTGTCTCGTGCATTGCTGTCTCGTGCATTGGTGTGTCGTGGTCAGTTCGCAAGCTGTTCGCAGGCAGTACGGAGAACCGCAACGGCGCGGTCGAACTCAGCGAGCGGCAGTCGCTCGTCGGGTGCGTGGTCGAGGGCTGAATCGCCGGGCCCGTAGGAGACGACCGGGACGTCCCAGCCATCGGCGAAGAGGTTCGCGTCGGCGGTCCCGGTCTTGTGGAGGTGGGTCGGCTCCCCGCCGGCACCGCGAATCCCGCTACGGAGCGCCGCTGCCGGGGACCGCCGCGGATCGGCGACGTGGGGCGGTACTGCGTCGCTCCAGGTGAGCGAGCCGTGTGTTAGACAGGTTTCAACCGATTCCTGAACCGACAGCGGGCTCTCGTCCGGGGGAACGCGGAACTGGACGTCGAGTGTGGCCTCGACGGACTCGCCGTCAGCAGCCAACCCACCGGTGATCTCGGTCGCTCTGGCGGTGATCGTCCCGAAGATGCCCGCTTCGTCACCGTCTGGTTCGGTCTCAGCATCGGAACCGTCGACCTCTTCGCGGACACGTTCCCACCAGGCTGTCACGTGATCGATGGCGTTTGGCTCCGGGCGAGCGCCGTGGGCCGCGCGACTCTCGACAGTGTAGCGTCCCGACACGAGGCCACGGTAGCCCAGCGTCAGCGCGTTCCAGCCCGACGGCTCGCCGTTGACGACCGCTTCCGGCGCCGAGCGGTCCGCTAACAGGTAGCGCGCACCGGCGGAGTCCGTCTCCTCAGCGACGACACCGGCGAAGGAAACGCCGGTTTCGATGGCGGCGACGGCCATCGCAGCCAGCGAGCCGGTGGCGTCGACGCTCCCGCGTCCGTGGAGCACTGGGCCGTCCGCGCCGAGTGCAGCGTCCCCCTCGACAACGCTGACTGGAAGGTCGCCCGGTACCGTGTCGATGTGGGAAGTGAGCAGCACCGAATCGTCAGCAGGGGCGCGTACGTTTCCTGCGGCATCGAGCACCGCATCGCGGCCGTTGCGCTCGAAAAACGAGCGCAGGTGGGACGCGGCCGGCGCTTCCTCGCCCGACGGCGACGGGATCGAGACCAACTCGGCGAGCAGGCGGCGGCCCGGCGTGTCGAGCGTGCCGTTGGGAGCCTCGATATCGGGTGCTGGGCGCGCGTCACTCATGTGAGCACCTCGACGAGCGCCTCGACGACCGTGTCGGCGTGCTGTGTCTCAGCGACGAGCGGGGGGAGCAGGCGGACCACAGAGCGCCCGGCCGGCAGCGCGAGAATCCGCTCGTTCAGCGCGAGGTCGCGGAGGACGCCCATCGCGCCACGTTTGACCTCGATCCCGACCATGAGGCCCTGGCCGCGGACGTCGCGAACGGGGAGGTCGTGGGCGTCGACGGCAGCCCGGAGCTCAGATTGGAGGTAGCTCCCCACGTCCGCCGCGTTCTCGGGGACGTTCTGGGCGAGGAGCCCAGCAAGCGTCGCGTCGGCAGCGGCGGCCACGAGCGGGTTGCCGGCGAACGTCGAGCCGTGGTTTCCCGCGTCCTCGGCGACCCAGTCGGCACAGAGCGTCGCACCCAGTGGGAGGCCCGAGGCCAGCCCCTTCGCTGTCGTGATGATATCGGGGACGACGCCCGCCGCTTCACAGGCCCAGAGCGTCCCGGTGCGGCCGAGTCCGGTCTGGATCTCGTCGAGCACCAGCGCCGCGCCGGCCTCTGCGGTCTGTTCGCGGGCAGTCTGGAGATAGGAATCGCCAGCGCAGTGGACGCCGCCTTCGCCCTGAATCGGTTCGAGGAACACCGCCGCGGTGTCGTCGTCGACGGCCCCAGCGAGCGCGTCATCGTCGCCGTACGGGACGAACTCGACCGCACCCGGAAGCGGGCCGAACGGATCCCGGTAGGCGTCCTTCCAGGTGAGCGAGAGCGCGCCGAGGGTACGGCCGTGGAACGCACGCTTCGTCGCGACGACCTTCTCGCGGCCAGTCGCTGACCGGGCGAACTTCAGCGCCGCCTCGTTGGCCTCGGTCCCGGAGTTACAGAGCCAGACCTTCGAGAGGTCGCCCGGCGCGGCCTCGGCCAGTCGCTCACGCAACGCGGTCCGGACCGCGACCGGGTAGGAGCCCTGGACGTAGAGCAGGTCGCCGGCCTGCTCGCGGATGGCCTCGACGACGTCCGGCGGGCTGTGCCCCAGCGGCGTGCAGGCGTAGGAGGCGCCAAAATCCAGGTAGTCGGTTCCGTTCTCGCCTGTCAGAGCCATCCCCTCACCGCTCGCGATGGCCAGGGGCTTCTCGGAGAAGACGAACCCTTCGTCGGTCATCCGACGTCACCCCCGGAGGCGGTGATGCCCAACACGTCCGACTCGGGCTGCAGGCTCTCGACACCGCCGTCGGTTTTCGCGCCAACAGCAGCCGGGTCGATGGACGTTCCGTGTCCGGTGAGCGCGGCGACGAGCGGTTTGCGGAGGCCGGCGTCGCCGATTGTCACACCGACTGCGCCGCCTTCCAGTGCCTCGCGAGTCGCGTGGACCTTCCGGGCCATGAACCCGTCCGCGGCGTCTTCCAGCTCGCCCATCCCTCCAGGAGTCGTTGCCGATTCGATGAGTGTTGACTCATCGTCCGGGTCAGCGTACACTCCGGAGACGTCAGTCAGCAGGACGAGCTCACCACCCAACTTGGCTGCGAGGAGCGCGGCGACGCGGTCCGCGTCCGCGTTGGCGACGGTGCCGTCGTCGGCCAACATCGGCGGGCAGACGGTCGGGATGTAGCCGTCCGAAAGCAGCGTCTCGAGCAGCCCGGTGTTCATCGCGACCGGTTTGCCCGCGCGGTCACCACGGCGGATCTTCTTTTTCCCGTCCTCGACGATGCGAACGGCCGACTTGCGCGGGCCGGTAACCAGTCCGCCGTCGACCCCCGAGAGCCCGATGGCATCGACGCCGACGGCGCGGAGGTCGCTCACGAGTTCGGTGTTGAGCTTCCCCGGAAGCACCATCTCGAACGTCTCAATCGTCTCGTCGTCGGTGAAGCGCCCCGAGACGCCCGCCGGTGTCTCGACGTACTCCGGCTCCTCCCCGAGTGCCTCGAGCGTGTCGTCGACGGCGCTGGAGCCGCCGTGGACGACAACCACCTGGCGACCTGTCGCCGTGTAATGCGCGACGTCGGCGACCACCCCAGCCGGGTCGACCGCACGGGCGCCGCCGACTTTGACCACCAGCGGGGGCTGCTCGGCTGCTTCGGATGGCTGCGTCATGGCGACCCCACCGGGTGGAGCCCCTGGAACCCCAGCCCTGCCGTCTCGTCCAGCCCGAGCGAGATATTGGCGGCGTGGACCGCCTGGCCCGCGGCGCCTTTCATGACGTTATCGATGGCCGCGAAGGCGACGACACGGTCGCTCTCGGGGTCGGTTGCGAACCCGACCTCCGCGAGGTTGGTGCCCGCGACGGATTTCGGCTCGGGGTAGCGGTAGACACCGCCACCGCCCGCAACCAGTCGGACGAACGGCTCGTCTTCGTAGGCGTCGCGGTACGCACCCCAGAGGTCGGCCGTGTCGACGCCCTCCGTGGCAGCGGGCCCGTCCGGATACACGTGGCAGGTGGCCGCTGCGCCGCGGACCATCTCCACCGCGTGGACGGTGAAATCGACCGGGAGATCGAGTTGGTCGAGGAGTTCGGCCTCGTGGCGGTGTCCGGTGGGTGCGTACGGCCGCACCACGCCCGAGCGCTCGGGGTGGGAGGCCGCAGCGCTCCCGGCGGCGCCACCCTCCGAGGAGCCGACTTTGAGGTCCGCGACGACGCAGTCGTCCGGCGACAGCAGGTCGGCGTCGACCAGCGGCTTGAGCGCGAGCAGCGTCGCCGTCGCGTTGCAGCCGCCGCTGGCGATAATCTCGGCTTCGACGAGCCCCTCGTGGCCGAGCTCAGGGAGTGCGTATGTCGCCGCATCGAGATACGCCGGTGCGTCGTGACCGTCGTACCACTCGTCGTAGGCTGTTTCGCTCTCCAGACGGAAATCAGCCGAAAGGTCGACTAACAGGTCGGTGCCATCGAGATACGCCTCGACGTTCGCCATCGTGACGCCGTGGGGGGTCGCCGCGAAGCGGACGTCGACCGGCTCCAGTGACGCTGGCTCGGAGAAGCGCAGGTCGAGGTCGCGCAGGTTCGGGTGGACGTGCCCCACGGTGCGGTGTTCGTGCTCGCGGGAGGTTGCCTCAACGATCTCGAACTCCGGGTGGCTCGAGAGCAGACGCAGGAGTTCACCACCGGCGAACCCCGAGCCCCCGATGACACTCACAGAGAGTGTCACGCTGTCACCTCCGGCGTCTCGCCCCCGGTCTCTGGAACCGTCTCCAGCCAGTCGACGATGGCCGCGGGGACGTCGGTGTCGACAGCACCGTTCAGCGCGGTGAACTCGACAGTGTGGTTCACCTCGTGGACCGTGTAGCCGTCACCGGTCTCCATCAGGTCGACACCCAGCAGGCCGCCGCCGACAGCATCACTGGCGGCGATCGCGAGCGCTTCGACATCCTCCTCGAGGCTGAACGACTCCGTTTCCGCGCCCGCCGCGGCGTTGGTGATCCAGTGGTCCGAACTGCGGGTCATCGCCGCCACCGGCTGGCCGCCGGCCAGCAGCACGCGAATGTCGCGGCCGGGTTTCTCGACGAACTGCTGGATGTAGAAGACGCTGTGTTCGTAGTGGCCAAGCGTCGCCTTGTGTTCGAGCACTGCCTCGGCGGCCGAGCGCGATTCCAGTTTCGCCATCAGGCGGCCCCAGGAGCCGACGACCGGCTTGAGCACGCAGGGGTAGCCGAACGATTCGACGGCCGAAAGCGCGGATTCGGTGCTGAACGCGACAGTTGTCCTCGGCGTCGGGACGCCCGCGGCTGCGAGCGCGAGGCTCGTCTCCACCTTGTCCGAACAGACTGCTGCGGTCGCTGCTGTGTTCACGACCGGCACGTCGTGGTGTTCGAGAAAGCGCGTCGCGTAGCGCGAGCGCGAGGTCGCCAGACAGCGGTCGAGCACCACGTCACAGGACGAGAGCGCAGCCGGCGGCGCGTCGAGGTCGAACGTCAGCTTCCGACTGTCGGCTTTCGTCACCTCGTGGCCGCGGTCACGCAGCTCCGAGAGGAGCTGCTTCTCGTCGGCGCGGATGCGTGAGTACAGCAGTCCGACCTCCATCACTCCCCCCAGTCCTCGGCGAGTTCGGGTGCTTCCGCGAGTTCGACGGGCTCCGTCCCGATAACTTCCAGCTCTGTCCCACAGTCACCGCAGTCCAGGATCTCGCCGTTCTCGACGTCCTCGGGCACTGCAACGACCGCGCCGCAGGTTACGCAGGTTGGCTCTGACATCGTACTCTCTACTCGGCGATGGCTATACTTTAATCCACGGATTTAAATTTTGAAAAATACGCTCAATGACGTCTCTACGGGGTGATTTCCGACGATTCGGTGCCGCACGATTTTGGTCGCAGCGGCGCGTTGAGAGTAGTGGCCCGGATGGGCCGCGGCGTCGCCGCCGGCCGCCGGAGGTGGGAGGTTCTCGGTCGCCGGAACAGCCGCCGCTGGGTTGACATCTCGCTCCCCGAAGCTGATTGCTGGCGTCCAGGAGTGTCCGCCTCAGACATGACTCGCGACCACCTCCTCGAGTGTCTCTTCAGCAGTCGCGAGTGACTGACGGCGCGATTCGACCGCCGCAGTGTGCTCGGCACGCACCGCGTTCAGTGTCTCAGCTGACTCAGCCACGGCGTCAGAGGCGGGCCCACCACGCGAGTCGCGCGCGGCAACGCTCCCGCGAGCGGACAGGAGCGTCCGAAGCGACTCGGTATCGACGTGGGCCGAGAGCGGTTCATCCAGCGTCTCGATAGCTGCGTCTTCCAGTGCGGCCACGAGCGCCCCGGTGCTGGCCTCGGCAGGGACGGTAGTCGCCGCCTCGGCAACCAGTTCGTGGGCCGTTCTGAACGGGACCCCAGCGGCCGCCAGCGCGTCGGCGGCGCCGGTGGCCGTCGAGAACCCCGTGCCGGCGTCGGCCGCGCAGGCCTCGGCGTCCCATTCGGCTGTCGCGACCGCGCCAGCCGAGACCCTCGTCGCCTCGGTGACGATATCCACCGCGTCCCACGCGTGCGGGGTTGCACGCTGGAGGTCGCGGTTGTAGGCGCGGGGAAGCCCTTTCAGCGTCGTCAGCAGCCCGGTGAGCTCCCCGACGGCGTCGCCGCTGACCGCGCGGACCAGTTCTAGCGAGTCGGGGTTCTTCTTCTGTGGCATGATGGAGGAGGTAGAGGCGTAGGCATCGTCGAGCTCGACGTGGCCATCCTTCGCCGCCTCGATGAGGTCCGTCGCCACTCCCGAGAGCGTTGCCGCGAGCGCGGCCAGCGCGCTACTGCCCTCGACCAGGAAGTCGCGGGCGGTCACCGCGTCGGCAGCGTTCTCGACGATGCCGTCGAACCCGAGCAGGGCGGCCGTGCACTCGCGGTCCACATCGAACGTGGTGCCGGCAAACGCCGCAGCGCCCAGCGGCGACTGGTTCGTGCGGTCGTACGCATCGAGCAGGCGCTCAGTATCGCGCGCAACTGCCCCCACGTAGGAGCTGAGCAGGTGGCCAACCGTCGTCGGCTGAGCGTGCTGCCGGTGGGTAAATCCGGGGACGACGGTGTTTGCCTCAGCCTCTGCGGCCTCGAGGAGTGACTCACGGAGTGTGAGCGTCGCGTCGGCGGCTTCCAGCAGGTCCTCACGGAAGCGATAGCGGATGCAGGTCGCCACCTCGTCGTTACGCGAGCGCGCGGTGTGCATCCGCCCGCCTGCGGGCCCGACACGGGCCACGACGGCCGACTCGATCGCCTCGTGAACGTCCTCGCCAGCGGGGAGTGCCGCGTGGCCGTCACGCTCGACGGAATCGAGCGCCTGGAGGATCGCCTCGGTATCTGCGTCGCCGAGGATTCCCTGCCTGGCCAGCATCACGACGTGGGCACGGTCGACAGCGAGGTCAGCAGCGAAGATGCGCGTGTCGGCGTCGAGACTCGACATGAACGAGCGCGCTGGGCCGCCGGCGAAGCGCTCGCCGCGGACGACTGTCTCCTCGGCGTCCGCGTCGGCCCCGTCCGACCCTGCATCCACATCGCGGTCCGGTTGGCCGTCACCGGACGCGCCCTCTTCGCGGTCCGGTTGGCCGTCACCGGACGCGCCCTCTTCGCGGTCCGGTTGGCCGTCACCGGACGCGCCCCCGTCACTCATCTACTGGCCACCGTCCGTGGAGAGCTCCGGTTTCTCGACATCGCCGTCCACGTCCTCCGCCGCCTCGGTGACCTGGTTGGCGAGGCGCTCCTGGAAGCCGTGGTACTTCGCGACGCCCGTCGCGTCGGACTGCTCGATGCCGCCGACAGTCTCGGTGTTGAACGAGGCTGCGCTCTCTGAGTAGACCCCGTACTCGGACTCGCGGGCCACTGGGCGGACCTGTCCGCCCTGGAGCTTCACCGTCACCGTCCCGTTCACCTTCGACTGGCAGGCATCGAGATACCCCTCCAGTGCGGTCACCAGCGGCGCGTCGACGAGCCCTTTGTAAGCCGCTTCGGCCCACTGCTGATCGATCTGGGGTTTGAACTCGCGCTCGGCTTTGGTGAACACGAACTGCTCGAGCCCTTCGTGGGCGGTCAGCAGCACCGTCGCGGCCGGATGTTCGTAGTTCTCACGCACCTTCAGCCCGAGCATGCGGTCCTCCAGCATATCCGTGCGGCCGACGCCGTGGGCGCCCGCGAGCGCGTTCAGTTCCTCGATAAGCGTGACGGGGTCGATAGGGGCCCCGTTCAGCGCGACCGGGTAGCCGTCCTCGAACGTGATGTCGACCAGGTCCTCGCCGCCGTCGGGCGCCGAGGTCCAGTCGTAGATCTCCTCGCTCGGGACGTGACTCGGGTCCTCGAGGTCGCCGCCCTCGACTGAGCGCGACCAGAGGTTCGTGTCGATGCTCCACTCGCCCTCGTTGCCGGCTTCGACGGGCAGGTCGCGCTCTGCGGCGTACTCGACTTCCCACTCACGCGTGAGGCCGAGCTCGCGCACCGGTGCCACGACGTCCAGTCCGGAGCCACGCCAGACCGTTTCGAAACGGAGCTGGTCGTTCCCCTTCCCCGTACAGCCGTGGGCGATGGCGTCACAGTCCTCCTCCTCGGCGACCTCCAGAATCGCTTCGGCGATGACCGGACGCGCGAGCGCGGTGCCCAGCGGGTAGCCCTGATAAGTGGCGTTGGCGCGCACCGAGTCCAGACAGAGCTCCGCGAACGCCTCGGTGGCGTCGATGATATGGATATCCAGTCCCAGCGCGTCGGCGGTCTCCGTGGCCTCGGCGAACTCGGCGTCGGGCTGGCCCACGTCGACGGTGACAGCGACGACCTCGTCGTACTCGTACTCCTCTTTCAGTAACGGCACACAGACTGTGGTGTCCAGCCCACCGCTGAACGCAAGTGCAACACTCGTCATACACACGGCTGAGAGTCGCTATCCAATAAATCCAGCGTAATTGTTTTTGAAAGAAAATCGGTTGCGCGGCGCTCACGACGGCAAACAGGCAGGAGCAACAGCGAAACGGTGACGAAGTGAGAGAGTGGAGTTGGGCCTAACAGGCCCGCGGCCGGATCTCGACCCGCCGCTGTCGGAGGGAGGCGACGACAGGGGCGGAATCGGGTGTCACATGTGAAACGGCGGAGGCAAGCGGTAAAACAGTTTCGACAATGCGGTCATCTTCAGCACCTGGGTCCCAGTCGCTCGTAACTCGGTTTCGCTCTACACCCCCGCCGGGATGGTTCAGGCGCACTCTCGAGCGGGGCTTCGCAGGACCGCAGCTGGTTTGCTCACGTATCGGAAACTGCCGGCCGGGAGGCGGCCAGCTACGAATCGACCAGGGGGAACGATGCCAGCCTGTCCGACGCGATCGCGGTGAGTCCCCGTGAGGTCGCCGACTCGTTTGCCCGAATCGCGAAGGCGTCTCGAAGCCCCGTCCGCGTTGCAACGGGCTGGAACCGAACGTTCGTTCCGTCCGGACCGACGGTCAAGAGCAGGTAGGCCTGGGGGAACGAACAGGAGGTCGGGACCATCAGTTCACGCACGCCCCCCTGGGTTGCTGTCGCCGGCATGTGGAGGTGCCCGGTGAGCAGCATCGCGGGGTCGATGTTCGTCAGTTGGTCGACGAACCCCTCGCCGTCGCGGGTGACCGGCGGGATACCCATCTCCGGCTCGACAGCGTCGCGATGCGCCCGCAGTTGGTCGAACATCGCCGGGAGGTTGTGGTGGGACAGCACCACTGGGTCAGTCGCACGGTCGGCGACGGCGCGGAGTGCGTCGTCGTTCGCGGGATCGAGAGCGCCATCATGGGTGTCGAAGAGGAACTCACGGGTTCCGGCGGTGTTGAGTCCAACCACGTCGACGCCGGCGACAGTGGTCAGAAACGGGAACTCGCCATCCGGCGCATATCGGTCGGCAAACTCGGTCGTTGGCATCGTTTCATGCTCGTCGCTGGATTTCGGAACGTCGTGGTTGCCGGGGATGGCGTAGAAGGGAACGTCGAGGTCGGCGACCGCCGCGTCGACGGCATCGACGTTCCACGGTTCCCCGTCTTTCGTGAGGTCGCCGACCGACAGCACGGCATCGACGCCGCGCGCGGTCGCGTCAGCGAGCGCATTTCGGAAGTGCTGTTCAGTGACGTCGAATAGCTTTGACGTTCCCTCCGCTCGCGTTGCCACGTGTGGGTCGGCGATGACGGCGAGCTTCGTCGGTGTTTCGGTGGTGGGCCTGTCGAGGGATGCCAGAAGCGACCCGCTGTTGGCACCCGGTGTGAACTGGTTGCGTTCCACGCATCGGTGATTGGGCGAGAAGCATAAATAACCCGATATGAATGCGTACGAGCCCCACAGTAACACTCCATACTGGAACGTATCACGGAGTGACTGCTCCACCGAGTGGCTCCAGGGGCCGCTGTTGACTCTGAAAATGGGATGGCCCGCACTACGACGACTCACGGAAGAACGCACTCGGATCATCGTGGCGAACAGTTCCGAGATGCGTCCAGTCGAGCAGTTGGACGTGGGTGTAGAGCTCGCCGCGCTCGCGAGCGGCCATTTCGAGCTCCTCGGCGACACCGGTGTCGACGGCGCCAGCCAACAGCAGCGCTCGCCGAGTCGTCGCATCTGTGATTTCGGTGACGAAAAACAGCGTTGAGCCAAGCGACCGGCGATGGACTGTGGACCCATCGACGTCGCCATCGAGGACCGACCGAACGTCGCTGGCGACAGCGTTCGGCACGGTGTGGACGAAGCCAAAGCGGTCAGATTCACCCACCTCCGGCGATTCAGGAGCCGTATCGCCAGCTCGCACGGCGACTACCTCCCACCCGTCCTCCCGGTATTGTCGGGCTATCTCACGCATCTCGCCAACTGTTCGCTCCCACGGGCCGATCTCGGTTCGCTCCTCCGAGTTCCGTTCACTGTCGCTCATCTATTCGGTGATGGGCCCCAAGACCTGTGTTTGTTGCTATTTTTTCACTTTGGGATATTGCGAGCTATGTACTGTTGGGCAGTACCGCGTTCAGCACCCAGGACTCCGGAACGGAATGAGTAGTTCGACAGCCCGTATCCAACTGTTAGCAAGGTTGGACCGGGACCACGGCCACCGAGACCACGCTCAAGCTCCCGAGCGGGAGAAGGAGAAAAACGACCCTGAGGTGTCCGAGCTCTCCGAGTACGTTTCTGGATCGCTGGCGGTACGCGCTCCCGAAAGTACGTCTTCGAGTTCGACCTCGAGGCACCCTTCCACGCAGCGCTGGGCCAGATCGCCTCGGAGAGTGCGTTCGTCGTCTCCCCCGAGAGTACAGTTGGCGACATCGAAGCGGGCGAAACTGTCGGCCTCGATGCCGCCACCGACGGGAGCGTTGTTTATCGCGGTACGGAAGTCACGGAGCTCTCCGGCCGTCCACGTCGACAGTGGCAGCGGAACGCCCAACTCGTGTTTCAGGACCCACAGGAAGCGTTCGATGACCGAATGACCGTCGGCGAGATCATCCGGGAACCGATGGACGCCCACCTAGTTGGGACGCCCGCCGATCGAAAACAGCAGGTGTACGAGCTGCTGGACCGTGTTGGTCTCTCCGAGGAACACTACTACCGGTAGCCACACCAGTTCTCAGTCGGGCAGCGCCAGCGCATCGGTATCGCCCGCGCACTCGGGTTGGAGCCTGATTTCTTCGTCCTGGACGAGCCCCTCAGTGCTCTCGATGTCTCCGTCCAGGCGCGCGTCATCACCCTCCTCTCTGAACTGCAGGCTGAACTCGGCCTGACGTATTTGTTCATCGCCCACGACCTGAGTGTCGTCCGCCAGATTGCTGATCGAACTGTGGTGATGTATCTCGGCAACATCGTGGAAACGGGACCAACGGCGCAGCTGTTCGACGAGCCATCCCATCGGTATACCGCGTCCCTCCTCTCTGCGGTTCCTGGCTCCCACGCCCGTGGCCGAGCACAGCCGGACAGGGGGCGAATCAGACTTCACGGCACGCCGCTGAATCCGCGGAATCCGCGCGACGGCTGTCCGTTCACAACACGCTGTCCGGCGAAGATCCGATCGGACGACACGATACCGGAGCCTCTCTGGGTCGCCCTCGGTGGGTTCCGCGGTGTCCTCCGCGAGCGTGCAGGACGTGATGTCTCGATATCGACCGTTCTGAAGCGGGGACTCGGCTTCGCCGACAACGAGACAGCCCGGACTGCACGTGCTGACCTGTTCGGAAACCTGGACGTCCCACCGGCGCTCGCATCGGAACTGGACACGGCGGTCCATCTGGCGACAACCGGTGAGGACGGGGCAGCGGCTGCGCATCTTCGGGAGACGTATGGGAGTAACTGTGACCGTGTCGAGTCTGAGAACCGACAGAATTCGGACGGCTCTCTACTCGTCCATCGCGGCCTCTGTCGCCCGCGCGAGCGCAGCCACGCCGCGGTCCATCTCCGCTGCGGTGACGTGGCTGAAAGAGAGCCGGAGCGAGCGCTCGCCACCGCTGTCGGCGAAGAAATGCGAGCCCGGGAGGTAGGTCACTCCCTCTTCGGCGGCTTCGGGGAGCAGTTCCCCGCTGTCGATGCCTTCGGGCAGCGTCACCCAGACGAAGAAGCCGCCTTCGGGCTCGGTCCAGTCCGCTCCCGGAGGAAGATGAGCAGCCAGCGACTCGAGCATCGCGTCACGCCGCCCTTCGTAGGCTTCGAGCAGTTCCTCGACGACTGGCTCATAATGACCAGCATCGAAGTAGCGTCCCAGCACGCTCTGGGTGAACGTGTTGGTGCCGCCAGCCGAGATATGGCTAATCTGCTCGATTATCTCCTCGTGGCCGACCAACCAGCCCGTCCGGACGCCGGGGGCGATGGTTTTCGAGAACGTCCCCATCCGCACGACCCAGCCCTCGTCGTCAAGCGCCGACAGCGGCGTCACGTCGTCGCCGTCGAACCGGAGTTCGCCGTAGGCGTCGTCCTCGACGATGATGAACTCGTACTCGGCGGCGAGTTCGAGCAGCCGCTCCCGGCGCTCGCGGCTCAGCGTCGTCCCCGTCGGGTTCTGGAAGTTCGGGATGGTGTACACCAGTTTCGGCATCGGCGCCTCACGCTCGCGGCGCTCCTCCAGTGCTGTTTCGACGGCGCTCACGTCGAGGCCGTCGTCGTCGAGGGAGAACCCCGTCACCTCGACACCGTAGTTGCCGAATAGCGAGAGCGTTCCCATGAACGTCGGCGCCTCGACGAACACCTCGTCGCCGTGGTCCAGGAACGTCTGGGCCACTCCGTCGATGGCGTGGGTCGCGCCATTGGTCAACAGCAGTTCGTCCGTGGTTGCTTCGATGCCGTGGACGGCCTCGCGCTCGAGAACCCCCTCCCGGAGGCTGTCGACGTACTCCCCGCCGCCGTACTGAAGCGCGTGGCTTCCCTCCTCTTCGAGCACCGCTCCGAGGGACTCAAGCAGTGCAGTCTCGGGGAACGACTCCGGGTAAGGAAAACCGAAGCTGAGCGAGACGGCATCGGGAGCGGTGATCGACCGCCAACTCCCGTACCCTGGCTCCTCGAGCGTTTCCTGGACGGTTCTCGCGAACAGTTGGTCGAACAGCGTCGACCGATCGGACTCAGTCATTGACGGAGAACAGTGGCCTCACGAGATAAAGCCACGCGACCCGGAAAGCCAGGAACCGCGTGTGAATCGGTCTCAGGGAAGCGGTATCGGAACCCCAACCGACGGCGGCAGCGTAGACGCGGCTCTCCTCGCTGCGGCGAGCCAGTGAAGGCCGCCCTCTACGGAGGGCACGCAGTTCGGTGTCATCGAGCGGCCGGTCCGGAAGCGCCTCGAGTACGGACACGGTAGCTGGTAGCTCCGGCAGCGTGAAACAGCTGTCGGCACGCCCACACTCCGAACGACGACCACTCAATGGGTTCTCGTATTCCTTGACGATATGGTCTGAACTACCGGGCCCGATTCCCTCTCGAAATGGTTTCGACGCCAACACAACAACAGATTTCCGTTGCGAGGGCGAAAACTACGCATGAGTGAAACTGCCCTTACCCGACGAGAGGCCCTCCGCGTCGGCGGCACCGCCCTCCTCGCCGGACTTGCCGGCTGCTCCGGAAGCATCGGCGGCAACGTGACGACCTATGGGAAGTGGACGCCAGAACAGTCCGGGAGCGGCGCTGAAGAGAGCGGCGAGTCGATGCACACCATCCACCCAAGGGAGCTCGACGAGGCCCGACACGCACTGGGCGACCGCTACACCCTCATGTCGGAGCTTCTCGACCCACCGGTGCCATCCCTGGAGTTCGGCGAACTTTCGACGGTCTACTCCAACGGTGGCTGGTTCACGATGCTCTACGGGATCGAGGCGGAGTTCGAGCAGGACGAGATGGTGTCGGCCTACGAGACCGAGTCCGACGCCGAGCCGGTCGGCAGCAGCTACGAGGGGTACGAACTGCTTCGCGTGGAGGCGATGCTCTCCTCCTACCTCGTCGGCGTGGCTGACGGGAAAATCGCCATCGCCGGCGCGGGGGAGCGCGACCGCGCGGCCCTGGAGGCGCTGGTCGACGCCCGCCGCGGTCAGGCCAGACGGGTCGACGGCGACGGCCCGCTCTCCTCGTTCAGTTCGGCGATCGGCGACGAGTCGTTCCTCCAACTCTCGCTGGGCGACCACGTGTCGACGAGAATCGGCGAGACGACCCCGACCGCTGTCGCCTCCGGATTCAGCGTCGTCGATACGGACGAAGAGCTCGTCGGACTGACAAGCGCCTTCAGCATGCCCCAGACGGTAACTGAGCCGGTGGTCGCCGTCGAGAGCCATCTGGAAACCGACGCGACCGTCGGCGTCGCGTCCTACGCGAACCCCGAGGTGACGACTGAATCGGGCGTCGTCGTCGCCACTGAGGAGCGGCCAATCGACGACGGGCTGGTGTTCTGAACACCGACCGTCTGCTGCGCTCGCTCCCTGGCAAACGTGTGACCATCACCAGAAGCCTCCGGCGTCCGGTTAGCAGCCAGGAATCTCTGGTTTCTGGCGACAAAAACCCCCGTCGGCCCCGACAGGGCTACCGTGGACTGCCGATTCAGCTCGTTCGCTCGCAGTTTGAAGCTGTTTATCAAATTAGTTATAGGTCACCAACCGTCGACGGTTTCACACAGCGACGGTGGAGTTTCCGCGGTCGCGAGATGGAGCTCGCGACAGGTCACCAACCGTCGACGGATTCACACAGCGACGGTGGAGTT
>NZ_JAZKRY010000012.1:0-44793 GCF_036626355.1 Halolamina sp.
CGTTGTTCAGGATGCTCATCACCTCGCCAGTCTGGCGATTATCGAAGAACTCGACGCCCTGGCGCTGAAGCGCGTCGTAGCTGTCGACCCGGACGGAGTGCTGGAAATACTGGGAGAAGCGGTTCCAGAGGTAGTTGTTCGCCCAGCTGAACAGTGAACTCAGCGCGTAGGAGGCGGCGACCAACCCAACCGCGAGGAGGAACTGCGGCCCCTGTTCCGTCGGGAGCCATGCGCTCGGCATGAACGGCAGCGTGAACGGCCGTGTGTCGAAAAACAGCGCGTCGATGGCGATGGCGAGGACGAACGATGGCACCAGCGCCATCGACATCTGAAGCACCGCCCCTAACCCGCCGCCGATGAACGTTGGCAGGCGCTCGCGGCCGTACTCGAGAAACAGCCGGAGGATGGCGTTGCCCTCCTCGGCGCGAAGCTCCTCGAACTCGTCGTCTGTCACGTGAACAATCGGTCGGCCGAGGCGGGAAAACAACTCGATATCGGAGAGTCCTGTGGGGTTCGCTGCTCCGAGCCACTACTAGCGTAGCTCCACCGTGTCTCCGGCCGCGAGGTCGAACGCCTCGTCACCACGGCCACGGTTGACCGCGAACTCGACGTAGTCGTGGCTCCCGACGGTGACGAGCCGCTCCCCATCGCCGACGGCGGCGTAGGAGCGCCTGACGGGCGCCTGCAGGCCGTTTACGATCACGGAGTCACGGTCCGAGACGAGACGCCCGGGGATGTTGCTTACCGTGTTCCCGAAGTCGTCGACGACCAGTACCTCGCCCGTTGCGCCGTCGCTCCCCAGATTCGGTTCGGGGAACGTCAGGTCCACCCACTCGGCCGTCGGAGTGGCCCGCGCGACATCGGCGACGCTCCCGGCCTCGTGAATCTCCGCTGCTGCGGGGGCGAACACGTCCCGTCCGTGGAACGTGTTGCTCACCGCATCCTCGTCGCAGGCGAGGTCGTAGACCGCGAGCTCCGTTCCGGCATCAGTGAGCGCCCGGGCAGCGGGAACTGCGACGCCGTTATCCGGCGCGATGAGGTGGTGGTCCCCGGCCTCGATGGCGAGTGCAGCGCGTTCGGTGCCGACGCCGGGGTCGACGACGACGAGATGTGTCGCCGGTGGGAACTCCGGGAGCGTCTCACGGAGCCAGAACGCCGCCGCCCGCACGTCCTGCCGGGGGAAGTCGTGGGCGATATCGACGAGTCGGGCGTCCGAGCGCTGGAGGATGACGCCCTTCATCGCGGCGGGGTAGGGGGTGCCGAAATCCGAGGCGAGCGTGATCATGGCCGACTGTAGCGATCGGACGGTAGAAAAGCCCGTGGCCGGCTCCCTGCCGCTGGAGCGTTCTCCTCGTAGAGGCCTTCGCGGCGAGTACGTCCTTTATCACACCCGTCGGCTACCAGACGAACCTGCTGGTCGACGGACCCGGCGGCTACCGAGCAGTGTCGAGACTGACCCAAACGAATAGTTAACAAGAAGCTAAGTGCTCGCAGGGGAGAAATGGCTTCAAGGCCGTCTTCTGTGTTTCATCTGGTCCCGACGCTCGTCTCCGCTCGTCCTGCCTCCCTCGCTTCCGCGGCACGGGTATCGGCCCCTGTGGAGGTGAAGCTCGACTGGGAGGATGCAGCTGAGCTCGGGAACCTGAAACGCTGGCGGACGTCTGCCGCGAGCACGGGCTCGCTCCGGACGCTGTCAGCAGTGTCCATCTGCCACCAGGGACGACAGATCGGTACGGGATGGCGGCGGCGTCTGACAACGTCGGGACGATCACGAACCTCACCGAGCACCCAATTGCCCTGGAGAACACACCGGATGGACGCTGACCTCCGGAATCGTGTCGAGGGCCCGTTCCGCAGGGTCCTGCAGGACCACGAAGCCGGCCCAACAGTCGAACTCGATCCGGGGGACCCATGGCGGCCGGTACGCACTGCACTTCACCTCGTGGGTGGCGAGCGGGTGCAGGCCGTGCATCTGAACGATCCTGTGGACGACGGGACGCCCAATGTGCAGAACGGCGTTCCCGATGGCATGCGGGCCGTGGTCGAGTTCTGTCGGGAACACGAGGTGGCGATCGTTCTCGAACCGGGGCCGGCCGAGGCCGAACAGGTGGCGGCTGCACTGGAGTGGCTCCGTGGCTCGGGTTGAACAGAACGTCCAGACTGCAGCCTGGCGCTGCTGCAGACCAGTCCCGACTGCGCAAGCCGCCAGTGAGTTCGCAGCCACGGACTCTCTCCCGAACTCGGAGTTTCAGCAGCTCTTACAGCAACGTGGCGTCACCCGGCACGAACCCGACAGTCACCGGCTCAACCTCCGGTTCCGGGAGCCGGAGCACGACGTCCTCGTCCGCCCACTCGCCGTAGAGCCGGGCCGTGCCGCCGAGATACTCCGCGCTCTCGATGTCGACGGTGAACCGGTTGAGTGCTGCGTCGGTCGAGAGCGCATCGGGCCGGACACAGAACTGGATGCGATCGCCAGGGGTGTAGCCTTCCGCCGCCTCGAGTTCGACGCGCTCCTCGCCGGCGGGCGCACCGTCGACGGCGACGACGAGGCGACCGTTCTGGCGGGTTTCCACCACGCCAGCGAAGAGGTTGTTCTCGCCGACGAAGCCGGCGACGAACGGAGTTTCGGGCGACTCGTAGATCGCCTGGGGCGTGCCGACCTGCTCGGCGCGGCCGTTGTGCATCACCGCCAGCCGGTCGGAGACCGCGAGCGCCTCCTCCTGGTCGTGGGTGACATAGAGCGTGGTGACGCCGAGTTCGTCCTGGATCTGCTTGACCTGTCGGCGAAGCTGTTCGCGCAGGCGGGCATCCAGCGCGCTCATGGGCTCGTCGAGCAGGAGCACGCCCGGGGCGGGGGCGAGTGCCCGGGCGAGTGCGATGCGTTGCTGCTGGCCGCCGGAGAGCTCGTCGGGCTCGCGGTCGCCCATCCCCGGCAGGTTCACGAGGTCCAGCAGTTCGTCGACGCGCTCGTCCGGGGTCACGCCACCCGGCGGGTCGCTGAACGTGAGGCCGTAGCGGATGTTCTCCCGGACGGTCATATGGGGAAAGAGCGCGTAGCTCTGGAACACGACGCCCACGTCGCGGTCCTCCGGGGGGACGCCCGCAGCGTCCTCGCCGCCGAGGCGGACGACACCATCGGTGGGCTCCTCGAGGCCGGCGACGAGCCGCAGCGTCGTCGTCTTCCCGCAGCCCGAGGGGCCGACGAGCGTGAAGAACTCGCCGTCCCGAACCGAGAGCGTGAGTTCTTCGAGCGCGACAGCATCGCCGTACTCCTTGCGGACGGCCGCGAGTGCGAGGTCAGCCACCGAACCCACCCCCGTCGCCGCCGAGACGGTCGATGACGGCGAAGCTGGCACCGGTGACGAACAGCAGGACACAGCCCATCGCCGTCGCCGGGCCGAGCCGGCGGCCGATGAACCGTTCGATGGCGACCGGCATCGTGTACCCCGACCCCCCGGTGGCCAAAATCACCGTCGAATCGAACTCACCCATGCTGATGGCGAACGCGAAGGCGGTGCCGGCGAGCACCCCCGGCCAGACCTGTGGGAGTTCGATGTCCAGGAGCACCCGGAGCCGGGAGGCGCCGAGCGTGCGGGCCGAATCCAGCACCGAGCGGTCGATTGTCGCGAGCAACGGCGCAACGCTCCGGGTGACGAAGGGGTAGGCACCGACCGCGTGGGCGGCGACGACGGCGAGGCTCCCGGCGACGACAACTCGGTGCCCGAGGATGGGGACGCCGAACACCAGGCCGCGGAGCAGCCCGAGCCCGACGACGACGCCCGACACGGCGAAGGGGGCCATCCCCACTGTATCGACCAGTTTTCGCCCGGCGAACTCCCGGGTCGAGAGCACCGCGAACAGCAGCCCCATCGGTACCGAGACGGCGAGGCTGGCGACGCCGTAGAGCAGGGAGTTCAGCACCGCGGTCAACGGCTTCACCTGGAACGTCGCCGCCGTGGCCTGCCGGTCGACGAGAAACTGGTAGTGCGCCAGGGTGAGTCCCCCGTCAGGCCCGGTGACGCTCGCGAGTAGCATGCTCGCGATGGGGCCGACGAACACCAGCAGGGCAACGGCGATGTAGCCCCAGACGGCCACTCTGTCCGCGGTAACGGGACCGAAGAGCTGTTTCCGGGCTGGCGGCCGGGAGGCGCTCGCGGCGCGCTGGCGGGCCTCGTAGCGCAGGTACGCATAGGTGAGTGTGAGCGAGAACACCGTCTCCAGCAGCGCGAGCCGTGCGGCGGTGGCGTAGTCGGCGCTGCTGACGGCGTTGTACACCCAGACCTCCACGGTTGCGAGCTGGAGCCCGCCGAGTGCGAGGACGATGGCGAACGACATGAACGTGAAGATGAACGTGAGCAGGGCGCCGGTCAGCAGCGCCGGCAGCAACTGGGGCACCACCACGTCCCGGAACGCGCGGCGGGGCGAGGCGCCGAGGGTGCGGGCGGTTTCGGTGATACTGCCGTCGACGCTCTCCCACGCTGCCGCGACGATGCGGGCGATCAGCGGCGCGTTGTAGAACGCGTGTGCGAGGACGATGATCTCGAGCGTGAACAGTAGTTCCACGGGCGGGAGCCCGCTGCCTGTCAGCACGCGGTTGACCGTCCCGTTCCGACCGAACGTGGCGATGAACCCCGTGGCGACCATGATCGAGGGCATGACGAACGGGAGCGCGGTCAGCGAACGCACCGTCGGCCGACCGGGGAACTCGAAGCGTGCGAGCAGATAGGCGCCTGGAAGCCCGAGCACGATGCTCGCGAGCGTCGAGAGCACCGCCTGGTACGCGGTGAAGCCGAACAGTCCCAGCTGGTAGTTTGGGAAGGGATAGACGATGACGGCGTTGCCGACCGGGAGCTCCAGCGTGTGGGGCTCGACGGCGGTCCACAGTACCGATGGGTCAGAAACTGCGTGGGCAAACACGCCGAAGTAGAACGGGTCGGCGACCACCTCGAAAAACGGGGCGACTCCCGTACGGGTTGCCTCGACAAGAACGGTCGCGACCGGGTAGAAGAACATCAGCCCGAGCACCGAGACGGCGGCGACGGCGGTGGCTGGGAGTACAAGCGCCTCCGCCGTCTTACTCCGTAACACGAGAACCGGTTGCGCGAGGAGCTACTTAGGGGTCACTCCTCGGTTTCGGTCTCCGTCTCCACGTCGAGGTCCTCCTCATCCGGCTCCGAGACCACCTCCTCAGCGGGTTTGATGTCGGGCTCGGAGCCACCGGACATGACTTTCTCTGCCTCCTGCTCCATCGCCTCGGTGTCGAGTTCGGCGGCCTCGTCGATCTGGCCGAGGATGTCTTCGATGTCGTCGAGACCCAGCATCTCCCGGGTTTCCTCGTCGAAGTCCAGCGAGCCGAGGCTATCCTTGGTCTTGCTGTCGCTGCCGGTCAGATGCTGGCCGTAGCGACCGACGAGCGAGGTGAGCTCCTGGGGCATGATGAACGTCGAGGAGTCGCCCTGGCCGATGTTCTCCAGGGTCTCCATCCCCCTTTCGATGATTGCGCGCTCGCCCATCGACTGGGCGGATTTCGCCCGGAGCACCGTCGAGATGGCGTCACCCTGCGCTTCGAGGATCTGGGACTGCTTCTCCCCCTGTGCGCGGATGATGTTGGACTGCTTCTCCCCTTCGGCCTCCTCGACGGCGGAGCGGCGCTCCCCCTGTGCCTCGAGAATCATGGCACGGCGGCGGCGCTCGGCGGAGGTCTGCTGCTCCATCGCCTGCTGGACGTCCTTCGAGGGGTTGACCTCTCGGACCTCCACGGACTCGACACGAATCCCCCACTCGTCGGTGGGTTCGTCCAGTTCCTTGCGGATGCGGGCGTTGATCTCCTGGCGCTTGTTCAGCGTGTCGTCCAGTTCCATGTCGCCGAGCACCGCCCGCAGTGTGGTCTGGGCGAGGTTGGAGACGGCGGTCTTGTAGTCCTCGACCTCCAGATACGCCTTCCGGGCGTCCATCACCTTGATGTACACCACCGCGTCGGCCGTGACGGGTGAGTTGTCGCGGGTAATTGCCTCCTGGCGCGGCACGTCGAGGGTCTGTGTCCGCATGTCGAACGCGTGGGTCTGTGAGACGAACGGGGGGATGAAGTTGATCCCCGGTTCGAGCAGTTGGCGGTACTCGCCGAAGACGGTGAGTGCCTTCTTTTCGGTGGCGTCGACGATCTCGACGGCCTGCCAGACGGCGACGACGACGACGAGCAGGAACAGAAGCCCGACGACGCCCCCAACGGGGCCGAGCTGGAGCGGTTCAATAACCATGGTGAATAGTTTGGGTGTCGGCGTCTTAATAGTTGCCCGACGAACCGCAACGCCGTCTCGCTAAAACAGTGTGTTGGGTTGTTAGTTTCGTTCTCCCTGGAAGGCCAGGGCGACGGTTTCGGCCGTCAGTTCTCTTCGGTCTCTCGCTCGTTGGATTCGTCTTCGGGGTGGGCTTCCTCCTCGGCCGCTGTCTCCTCGCCGGCTCGTCGTTCGTTCTCGGTGCGAGCGCGTTCGAGTTCCCGGTCCAGTTCGCTCTCGACGTTGCTGAGCGACTCGACGGTGACGACGTTGCCGCCGCCGGGGTCGACCACCAGCACCTCCTCGCCCTCGGCGATTTCGCCGTCCATCGTCCGGGCCGTGTAGTGGGGGTTGAAGCCGCCGCCGTCGACCTTCACCTGCCCCCGGCCGGTGGTGACGCGTTCGGTAACGCGGGCGGTTTTCCCCTTCAGGTCGTCCGAATCTCTCGTCTGGGCTTGGCCTTTCCCACCGTAGAGGTCGAACTCCCGGTAGCCATAGAGTGCGAGCCCCCCGAACACCAGCACGAGCACCGAGAGCACGAACGGCGAGGCCAACGGGCCGAACAGGAGCCCGACGAGCCCGGCCGCGAGTAACGCGACGCCGATGACGATGAAGTGGGCGCCCGGTGCCAGCGCCTCGGCGATAGAGAGCCCTAAGCCGGCGACGACGAGCAGGAGTGGGAGTGCTTGAGGGCCGAGCAGGTCGAACTGGAGCAGCATCACCTAGAAGGTATAGCCGCCTACCTATCAACGTTGGCCACCGCGGCAGAGCGTCTAAACGCCGAAGAGGACGATCAGCGTGAGGGCGATGCCCAGCAGGACGAAAAACGCCCCTTCGAGCGACGGGTCGCCCCGTTCGATGGGTGGGGGTGTTGGCTGCTGCTGCCCACCCTCGGTGACCTCGTCGAGATTGAACTGCCACTCACTCTCTTCGTCGCCGTCGGTCGCGCTGTCGCTCATCCGTCTGAACATCGCGGATGGGCGCGGAAAGCCGTTTGGGTGGGTGGTCGCTGTCGCCGAAACCTCTTTGTTCGCCAAGAGTCGACGGTACGGTATGACTGACGGCGCCGACGAGAGCCAGCGGCGCTCGTCTGCCAACCGGAACTCGAAGAGTTCTGGTAACGTCGACGAGAGCAAGCGGGCCACACTGAAGCGGTTCGCTGCGGCGGGTGCAGCGACGCCGTTCGCTCGCCTCGGCGGCCGCGAGGAGGACGCCGGCCGCTCGGACGCCCGCGACGCCATCGTCGGCTATCTCGCCAGCATGCCAGGGGCCCACTTCTCGAAGCTCCGGGACGACCTGAGCCTGGGGACCGGCGAAACACAGCACCACGTCGAGCGACTGGTCTCCGACCGCGTCGTCGTCTCCCGACGCGACGGCGACTACCGCCGATTCTACCCCGCTGACCGGTTCTCGCCGTTCGAACAGGTTGCGCTCGGCTATCTCCGTCGAACGACCCCACGCGGAATGATGCTCGAACTGCTCCGGGAGCCCGCGGCGACCGGTGCGGCGCTGGCCGAGAGCCTCTCGGTCTCGCAAGCGACGGTGAGCAACCACGCCGGCGAACTGGAGTCCGCCGGCCTGCTCTCCCGCGAGGACGGCTACAGCCTGAACCGCCCGGAGACGCTCATCACGCTTGTCGTCCGCTACGCCGACTCCTTCGACGCCGAGACCGCCGCCTTCGCCGCCGAGGCCGACGACCTGCTCCAGTACGATCCGTGAGGGGTCCGAACTGCTAAGTTCTCACGCCCCCATGTTCGGCTATGTTGGGCAGCCCCGTGCTCTGGCTGCTGGTGCTGGTCCCCATCATCGCCCAGATCCCGCTGCTGCTGTTGCTGATGCGCCATATCGAGATCGAGGAGGAGCCCCAGCGCGCGCCGGGTGATGTCTGGGGTGAGACCGCGTACGAGGACTGGGAGCAGGCGGCCGGTCCGCCGTCGTCGGCGAACCAGTGTCGACACTGCGGCGCCGAGAACGAGGCCGGCTATCAGTTCTGTGGGAACTGTATGGCCCGGCTCTGACTCGCTACTCCGCGTGGGTTACCTTCCACGTCGTTCCGGAGGAGTAGCCCCACTTCTCGATCGTCAACCCGTGGTCGGCGCTGAGCAATGCCCGCATGTTCGCGCCGACCTCCTTTGCGGTCATGTCGAGCTCCTCGGCGACCAGCCGGGATTTGAAATACGTCTTCGCGCCGGCGGCCTCACGCAGATACGCGAGGATACGGCGCTGTTTCTCCGAGAGGTCGGTCGGTGTCGCTGCACTTGCCGTGGCGCCGTCCGTGCTCATGGCTCTCACAACGGCGTGTTCCCCCTTGAGGAGTTTGGTACGGCGGGTTAAACACGGTGCAGTCATGCGATTTCTTGCCCATAGCTGCTGGTAAACGACCGAGCTACCCCCGACGTGGGGTACGGTCGGCTAACGGTCGGTCGACCTCCGGAAGTACCCTCGCGCCTCCGTCCGGTCGTGGCCGCTCCGGTCAGGCTCGCCACCGTTCAGAAGCTACTTACGGCCGCCGCGGCTCAGCGTCCTACAATGAGTGGCCCCGCCGATGGGAGTGAGACCGCCGACATGGCGGCGGGGGTAGCGGAGTCGGACGCCGAGGTGACGGGCCCTGCCGGTGGCTCAACCCCGAAGTCGGTCGAGGTCAGCGTCGTCCTCCCGGCGTACAACGAGGAGGAGAGCATCGAGGAGACGGTGCGGACGACCCTCTCGGTGCTCGCCTCGTTCCTGAAGCCCGGGAGCTTCGAAGTCATCGTCGCCGAGGACGGCTGTGCGGACCGCACGCCCGAAATCGCCGACCGACTGGCCCGTGAGCTCCCCCCGGTCAGACATTACCATAGCGACGAGCGGCTGGGTCGCGGTGGCGCGCTCGAGCAGGCGTTCGCCGCCGCCCACGGCGAGACGCTGGTCTACTTCGACACCGACCTCGCGACGGATATGAAGCATCTGGAAGAGCTGGTGACCACCGTTCGCTCGGGCGATGCCGACGTGGCGACCGGCTCTCGCTGGATGCCCGGTAACGTCGCCGACCGCCCCGCAAAACGAGGCATTCCGTCGAAGGGGTACAACGGCGCTGTCCGGCTGTTCCTCCGAACCGGGCTCCGCGACCACCAGTGTGGCTTCAAAGCCGTCTCGCGTGAGGCGTTCGAGGCCGTCCACGACGACGTGGAGGACCGCCACTGGTTCTGGGACACGGAACTGCTGGTGCGCGCTCAGCGCGAAGGGTTCCGCGTAAGGGAGTTCCCGGTCGACTGGCAGCCCAGAGGCGACTCGAAGGTCGATCTGGTACGTGACGTGTTCGGGATGGGAAGCCAGATCATCCGCACGTGGTGGCAGCTCTCGGTGCAGCCCCGCATCACCCGCAGAACGTCACTGGTCGCCAGCGTCCTGCTGGTTTCGCTGGCGCTGGTGCTCTCGACACAGTATCTCGATTTCTCGGCGGTCATCACGAACATCGGCGCCGCCGACCCGCTGCTCATCGGCGCTGCCACACTGGTCTACGTGCTTTCCTGGCCGATTCGGGGGCTGCGCTATCGGGACATTCTCGCGGAACTGGGGTTCACCGAACGCCTCGGCTTTCTCACCGGGGCCGTCTTCATCTCCCAGACGGGGAACCTCGTCTTCCCCGCACGGGCCGGTGACGCCGTCCGCGCGTACGTCGTGAAAGCCAGACGCGGCATCCCCTACCCCTCGGGCTTTGCCTCGCTGGCGGCCGAACGCGTGTTCGACCTGCTCACGATCACGACGCTCGCGGGCGTGGTCCTGCTGGGCTACACCGCCACAGGTCAGTTGGCCCAGGTGGTCGAATCAGTCACGGGCGCGCCGGAGAGCGGTCGCATCGCGGTGTTCGTCGCCATGTTCGTCGGCGCCGTCGCCATCGCCGCCGTCGCGGGCATCGTGCTCTCGGCCCGGTCGGAGCGCAATCGCGTCCGGGGACTGGTCACCCGCTTCTCCTCGGACTCCTACGCCGACTTCGTCGCGGGTGTGCTGGAGCGGTTCGTCGGGGACGTCCAGAAGGTCGGCGGCGACCCCACGGCGTTCAGCCGCGTCGGCGCGACCAGTCTGTTCATCTGGACGCTCGACGTGGCGACGGCGGCGCTCGTGCTCGCGGCGTTCTCCCCGGGGCTCGCGCCCGCGACGCTCGTCTCGGTCTGTTTCTTCGCCGTCTCGGTGGGGAACCTCGCGAAGGTGCTCCCGCTCACCCCCGGCGGCGTCGGCCTCTACGAGGCGGCGTTCACCCTGCTCGTCGTCGGACTGACGCCGCTCTCCTCCTCGGTCGCACTGGGCGCCGCCATCGTCGACCACGCGGTGAAAAACGCCGTCACCGTCGTCGGCGGCGTCGTCTCGATGCTCGCGCTCAACGTCTCGCTGACGACGGCGGTCGAGGAGACCGAGGAGGTAGAAGAGGAAGGCGTCGAAGTATCCTAACCCCTCAGAGTGATTACTGCGAATAGTTGCATCGACGGTGTCGAACGCCGCCGGTTCAGTGGCTCCAATCACCGACACGGATGGTCACGGCGGGACAGACTCGCAGTAATCACTATCAAACCAGGCCGATGAACCACTGGATCGCCCACTGGACGCCCAACGGAAGCACCACGCTGAAGAGGATCTGTGACCACATTCTGATTGTCGCTGGAAACTCCCGCGTATCGCGAACCTGTTCGATTCGGTGTTTCTCCCGCTCCCACTGCCGGAGCTCCTCGCTATCCTTCAGCGTCTGTCGGACGTCGTACGGCTCACTGATCAGGTCGTAGAATCGGGACTCGAGCATCTTCAGTTC
The DNA here is from genome assembly GCF_036626355.1 of Halolamina sp. Taxonomy (GTDB): domain Archaea; phylum Halobacteriota; class Halobacteria; order Halobacteriales; family Haloferacaceae; genus Halolamina. Next base: position 11,056 of record NZ_JAZKRY010000012.1, read on the forward strand.
CTCCCGACGCCGCTTGCGCATGTATCGGTGTAAGCTGCCCAGCGAGAAGGCGATCGACAGGACACCGACGGCCCAGAGCCCCCCGACGATGACCGAGACGAGCTGTTCCGGCGGCTGGTAGGGCGTGTACAACATCTCGGGAAACAGGAACGGGGCGTACAGCAACACGGTGATGAGCACGACGCTGAGGGTGAACAGATAGTACGACTGTTTCAACACGGTCCCGACTGGCCGGAGCCCGCCGAGGTTGTGTGGGTCGAAGTAGTAGATCTTGACGTCCTCTCGGTCGAACCGCCGTGGCAACGAAACGTGCAGACTGAGATATATCGCCGCTGTCTCGACGAGGATCGGAGCGTAGACGAACGGAATGATGACGACCCACCCGAACAGTCCCGCGACGCCTTCGTATTCGAGAATCGGTAGAATCCGCCCGCTCAGCACCAGATAGCTGTAGTACCCCCCGACAGCTATCAGAAAGAACGCTCGCTTGAAGCGAACCGGAACCAGCCGTCGGAACGCTGTTGACCCGGTCGCTGTCCGTGTCTCGATTCTGATCTCCTCCAAGACGCTCCCATAGCGGTCTCGGGCGTACCTGTTGGTAACCACCGCCAGAAGAACCGTCGCTGGGAGGGCCAGCCAGGACGGATTATCCAGAACCGTGTTCCGTCCGACCGTCAGTTGCTGGACCGTGTGGAGGACGAAGATATCGAACAGAACGACCCCACCAACCAGCAGATACGGATCCGGGACAGGTGATGACCACTCGTCGGACGGCAGTGTCAGTCCTAGCCGACGTGCGATCCGCTCGCTAAGCGTGGCAACTCGGTCGGCCGCGATCTCTACCCAGAGTCGTTCCCCGTACGTGTGCTTGTTTGCGGACATTGGTCGTGCGTGTGGCGACTGTCGTTCAAGCCGAAACCTGTCTACGGTTCGGTTGGCCCGTCACCAGTGGCAAATCGGGTGGGTACTCATCGAACCGAACTCTCGAGGAGTCAAATAGCTATCTCCCCCGGTGACGAATCATCTCCGACGGCGCCGAGTCAATTTCGAGACCCCATGACGGATTCTCCGAGGGCTACTGCTCAGTAGTGCTCGGTCACGAACGGCCCCATCGCCGCCGCTACCCCCGCTGCGAGCGCGTCGTCCCGGTCGACCACGCCCGCTGAGAGCGCACCGGCGGCACCCTGGCGCTTCGCCACATCGTTCTCGCCGAGCACGTCGTCCATCACCGACCCCAACTCCTCGCCGGCGTCGACGCGCTCGGCGATGGGACCGGGCAGCCGGAACGACGGCCCCGCGCCGCGGCCGGTGCGCTCGCCGTCAGTCGCTGCCGCCCACATGATGAGGAACAGTCCCGCCGAGCCGGAGAACTCGGCGACGCCGCCCTCCAGGCCGACGCCGAGGTCGTACTCGCCGGCCGCGAGCGCGTTCGCCGCGCGGTTGCCCGCGCCGGTGATCGTCTCGGCGTGGCCCTGTGGCTGCTCGGAGACGCCGGAGTCGACCGAGACAACCTCGACTCTCGGGCTCTCGAGCGTTGACTGGACGGCCGCTTCGACCGCGCGACGCTTGACCGGGTTTCCGCTGCCGACGGCGATTCGCATTGGCCGCGATTGGCTACAGGGGTACGTGGGGCTTGCGATGGCGGCGCCGTCGACCGCTATGGCGCCAGGTCGGCCCCATGAAACAGTGTTGCCAGCCGCTCGATCCCATCGAGCAAGCGGGGGCTCGGCTGGTTCAGCGTCGCATCGTCGACGACGTGTACCGCGGCCGCGGGCGCCCAGCCCCGCGCACGGAACGCGTTCGGGTCCACCGTCTCGCCGTGGCCACAGAGATGGAGCACGACGTGGTCAGGGTCGGCCGCGTCGACCTCCTCGGCGCTCACCTCACGGGAGCGCTGGCCGGGCTCACAGAACGGGTAGGCGCCACCAGCAGCCCCGACGGCCTCGGGTACCCAGTTGCCAGCGACCATCGGCGGGTCGGACCACTCCTCGCAGTAGACCGTCGGGACAGGTTCGTCAGCGACCGCCGCTTCAACCTGTTCCAGCCGCTCCCGCGCGTCTGCCGCGAGCGCTTCGCCGGCATCGGGCGCGCCGACCGCTTCACCGAGGGTGGCGAACCCCTCGATCACTTCCTCGAGCGTCCCGGGCTCCCGGTGGAAACCTGACAGTCCGCGGGATCGGAGTTCGTCGCGGTGCTCGCGCTGGAGCGCGTCGCTCGTCAGCACGAGGTCGGGGTCGAGCGCGGCCACCCGGTCGTAATCCGGATTGAGCCACCCACCGACGCGCTCGGGCTCTTCCGTCGTGTCGACAGCGTCGAGGTCACAGTGAACCGTCGCGCCGAGGAGCGCCGCGCCGGCGTCCATCGCAGCCAGCGTCGCCGTCGCGCTCGGGGCCAGTGAGACGAGTCGCATTACCCGACAGAGCGGACCGGGCGGGGAAATATCCCCTGGAGGCGGTCCGTGATCACCGTCCAGAACCGGTTTCACCCCCGCGCACCATCTCTCCCTATGTTCGACTCGTTCACCCTCGTCGCCGCGACGGCCGATCTCGCCGACGAGCCGGCGGCCCGCGGCGTCGCTGATCTCGTGGAGTTCCGGATGGATCTGGCGAGCGACCCGCTCGCGCAGCTCGCGAGCTACGACGGCGAGCTTCCCCTGTTGGTCACCAACCGCCCGTCGTGGGAGGGTGGCGAGATTCCCGGCGGCGAGGCGCGGCTGGAAGCGCTCGAGGCGGCGGTCGGCAACGAAGCGGTCGCCGCAGTCGACATCGAACTGGCAGCGCTCCGGCGTGGCGGGGAGATCGGCGACGCGGCGAATGCGGTCGCCGCGGAGGCCGAGGCGCTGGGCGTCGACGTGGTCGTCTCGGTCCACGATTTTGTCGGCACGCCGTCCGAGCGGGCGATGGCCTCTCTGCTCACCGCGGCGGCCGATGCCGGCGATGTCGGAAAACTCGCGGTGACCGCGGTGAGCAGGAGCGACGCGCTGGCACTCCTGTCGGCGACTCACGCAACCGCTGCGATCGGCGAGCGGGTGGCGACGATGGCGATGGGTGAGCCCGGGCGTCACACCCGCGCGGTCGCACCGATGTACGGCTCCCGAATCGGCTACGCACCGGTTCGGGCCGAGGACGCGACGGCGCCAGGCCAGTACGATCTGGAGACGCTGGCCGACCTGGTGGTCGAACTCGGCGGACCGTAGCAGTGCGATTTTTGCGCCCCCCGTCCCGAGCGACCCGTATGTCCACGCTCTCGGAGAAACGCGTCTACGCCGAGCAGGGCGAGCCGACACCGGTCTACGTCGCCGCCGAGCAGGGGCTGGTACGTGCGAAGCTTTCCGGCGACGCCGTCGGAGAGTTCTCACTCGCCAGGAGCTGTACCGCTCGCGACGTGGCGCTCGGCGACGACGGGCTGCTCGCGCTTGCGACGACGGAGGAGACACTGGTCGGTGGCGACGCCGAGCTGCTTCAGCAGACAGGGTTCGGCTCCGCCGTGGCTGTCTCGTTCGTCGCCGATACCGGCGCCGGCCGAATCCCGACAGCGGCTTCCGGCGCCCTCATTGCTGCGACCGGGGCTGGCCGAGTCGCCCGGCTCCCGCTCGACACATCCGAAACGGCGAGGCCGACTTCCGATGACTGGACTGATCTCGGACCGATCGAGGGGGTGCGAGCGATCGACGGCTCGCTCATCGCCGCCGAGAGCGGGGTCTCCCGCATGGTGGACGATACTCTCGAGCACGCAGGGCTCTCCGATGTCCGGGACGTGGCGGCCCGTGGCGCCCCTCTCGCTGCGACGGGTGAGGGGCTCTACGAACTTGGCAATGGCTGGATGGTCGCCCGGGATACTGCACACGACATCATCGCGACGGACGGTGAGCGTGCCCACGCGGTCGACACCGATGGAGCACTGTTCGCTCGCGAAGGTCGGGAGTGGGTGGGGACGGCATTCCCAATCGAGAGCAGGCCAGCAGACGTGGCGTACACCCCGGATGGCGTCGTTGTCGCTACCGAATCGGGGTCGCTGCTTGTCGACGCCGGCGACGGCTGGCGCTCACGCGCGCTCGGTGTGACGGGCGTCCAGGCGGTTGCAGCGCCGCGAATAGAGTGAGCCGCTCCCACGGTGTGGGCCCGCAACGCTGGCGGCAACGGAAACGTGTTTACCGGCGGCGACGCGACCCTCCGGCATGATACTTCCGGGCTCGCACTCCCAGTCGCTCTCGGCCCGTCTGGCAGCGGCGACCGACCACCGGCTGGGCCGCGTGCGCTACCACGAGTTCCCAGACGGCGAGCTCTGTACCGCCATCGACTCGCTGGAGGACGGCGAGACGGGAGCGCTCGCTGGCGAGGAAGCCGTCGTCGTCGCCTCGACGGTCTCGAGCGATGCCAATCTCGAACTGCTTCAACTGCAGGACGCCGCCCGCGAAGCCGCTGCCGACCGGGTGACAACGGTCATCCCGTATATGGGCTACGCCCGCCAGGACGAGGCGTTCAAACCCGGCCAGCCGGTCTCTGCCCGGGCCCTGGCACGAGCGATTTCGACCGGGACGGACCGAGTGATCCTCGTCTCGCCGCACGAACCGGCGCTCGCGGATTTCTTCGACGTGCCCTGTGACACCGTTAGCGCGGCCTCTCGGCTCGCCGAGCCGCTTCCCGAGGGGCTGAACGATCCGGTGTTCGTCGCGCCGGACGAGGGGGCGGTCGATATCGCCGAGCGAGCCCGCGACGCCTACGGCCGCGGCGGTGCGGACTACTTCGAGAAGGAGCGCGATTACGACACCGGCGAGGTGACGGTGAACCCCGGCAGCGCCGAGGTGGCTGACCGTGACGTAGTGCTCGTCGACGATATCGTCGCCACCGGGTCGACGATGAGCGAGGCGATTTCGGCGCTCCACAACCGAGAAGTGAACCGGGCGTACGTCGTCTGCGTCCACCCGCTGCTGGTCGGCAACGCCCGGACGAAACTCGAAGCCGCCGGCCTCGCCGGCATCTGGGGAACTGACACGCTCGAACGCGACGTGTCGGACACCTCAGTCGCGCCGCTGTTGGCAGAGCGCCTCTGAGTGTCGACTCGCCGTAGCCCGCACCTTCTTAGCCTGCCGAATCTAACGAGTCCAGCATGCCCGAGGACTGCATCTTCTGTCGCATCGTCACCGGCGACATCCCCGGACGCATCGTCCACGAGACTGACCACGCTATCGCTTTCCTCGACGCAAACCCGCTTGCGCCGGGCCACACGCTCGTCATCCCCAAGCAGCATTACGCCCGACTCGAGGATATCCCCGGCGAAGAGGCCGCCGAACTGTTCGGCGCGGTCCACGACCTCGTCCCGCAGATCGAGGCGGCTGTCGACGCCGACGCCGTCTCGGTCGGGATCAACGACGGCGAGGCCGCCGGCCAGGAAGTGCCCCACAGCCACGTTCATCTCGTCCCGCGGTTCGAGGGCGACGGCGGCGGCCCGTTCCACGCTATCGCGCCGGCCAGCGAGGAGCCCGCCGACGAGGAACTCGACGAGATCGCCGCGACCATCCGCGGCGACTGAGCCGCCGTCCGAACACCGCCGGGGCCACAGCGTTTTTACGAAGTGACGGGTGAAAACAACCGTATGTCTCCCACGACTGCCGCGCTCGTCGGCGCGACCGGTGGCGCCGGGACCACCCGCTGCTGCCTCGAACTCGCGACTGCACTGGCCGCCGATGGCGCCGACGTGGCCGTGTTGGACGCCGCCTACGATACCCAGGGGCTGGCGCGTCATCTCCCGGGCCGGCTCGACCCGGACATGACCGCGCTCGTCACCGACGAGACGGAGAGCACGCTGGCTGCGGGGCTCGTGGCGTTCGACCCCGCCGAGCGCGCCGATGCGTTCGCCGCCGTCGACGGCGACCCCGAACCGGGTCGAATCGCGTGCTGCCCGGCACACGCACCGTTCGAGCGGCTCGCACGCGCGAAAACGCCTGACGCAGCGCAGGCGCTCGAGTACCGCATCGAGGAGGCCGCTGCCACGTTCGACTACGTACTCGTCGACACGCCGCCGCTGGGCTCGAACCCCGCCGTCGCGGCTGTTACGGCTGCCGACCGAATCAGTGTCGTCGCACCCGCGACGAGTCACGGCCTCGACGCGGCACAGGTCACCCGCGGTCGGCTCAAGGACGTGAGAACGGCCGCCGACGCAGTCGTCGCCGTCGACAGGGCAGGCAGCGAAGTCGTCCCGCAGGACGACGCTACCGTCGTGGTCCCCTCGCTGCCCGGAGACGCGCCGACCGCACTCACCACGGAGCGCGGGCTGGACGCGATGGAGCGGCTTGCTGGCGCAGTCGTCGACGACGCGATCGACTTTGCGGTCGCCGACGAGGGACTGGCCGACAAGCTCTCCTCGATCCGGACGAACTGACTCGGGCTTGCGAGGCGCGCGCAGGCGTCGACCCTCGTTACAAGAACTCGTCGACGCTTCCCACCGCATCCGCGAGCGGCGCTTCTGTGCCAGTCCCGTTCCCGAGGTCGGCGACCGCGGTTACGAGTTCTGGTGCGGGCTCGTGTGTCTCGATATACGTCCCGAGCGCGAACTCCGCCTCGGTCGCGCCGGTGAGTTCGACGGCCTCCGAGCGGGGAAGCTGCCCATCGAGCCAGTCCCGGACGATGCGGCGCGCCATGGGCGAGAGCGGCGTCACGCCCGAGACGCCGCAGCGGTGAAGCGCCTTCGCGGCGGTTACCGGGGCGATTCCCGCCTCTCGTGCGGACTCGGCGATGCTCGTGCCCCCGACGTGCGTTTCGACGACAGTCGCTGCAGCCTCCGACGTGCACGGAAGCTGCTCGGTGTGCGGCCGGAGGCGGTCGAGCAGCTCCTTCCCCGTCTCGTCGACGGTGGCGACGCCGCGGCGCTCCTGCTCGGCTGTCACCTCGATGCCGGCGGCGATCTCCGAGAGCGTCATGACTCAGGTTGCTCCCCCCACTTATTTAGGTTATTCGACGATTGAACTATCGAACCGGCTCCTGAACGTAGAGCCTACCGGTAACCGGTACCTTCGCCGGACGAAAGCAAGACGGAGAGGGGGTGAACCACCTTGGTTTATGTATGGAATCGGGACGGAGTTCCGAGTATGAGCAAGGCACGCTCACGAGGCTGTCCGGAGTGTGACGGGCGACTGAGTACCGAGGGCGACGAGACCGTCTGTGACGGGTGCGGACTGGTGGTCTCGACAGATCGGCTCGACCGCGGGCCGGAGTGGCGCTCGTTTGCGGACGACGACACTGACCCAGCGCGCTGTGGGGCGCCACTGACCCGGTCACGTCACGATCGCGGGCTCTCGACGGAAATCGGGCGCGACGGGCGCGGGAAGGGCCGGAAGTGGGCCCGGCTGCGCCGCCAGCACCGCCGGACCCAGATCCGATCCAAACGCGAGCGCAACCAGGTGTACGGGTTCACCGAGATCCGACGACTGATGGGTGCGCTCTCGCTGCCGGACCGCATCCGCGACCAGTCCTGTTCGCTGTTCAAGTCGGCCCAGGAGGCGGACCTGCTCCGCGGGCGCTCCATCGAGGGGTTCGCGAGCGCGGCGGTGTACGCGGCCTGTCGGGCCGCGGGCGTCTCCCGCACCACGAGCGAGATACTCGACGTCTCGAAGGCCACAGCTGGGGAACACCGCGCGGCCTACGACGCGCTGAATCGCGAACTCGGGCTCCCGGTGTCGGCGGCCGACCCGACCGAGTTCCTCGCTCGCTTCGCCAGCGAACTCGACCTGGGACAGGCGACCCGGCGCCGTGCCCGTGACCTCGCGACGGAGGCGGTCGAGATGGGTCACGCGAACGGGCGGAACCCATCCGGCGTCGCCGCGGGTGCGCTCTATCTGGCTGCCCAGTACGAGGGCGAAGCGCTCACGCAGACGGAGGCAGCGGAGGTCGCTAGCGTGACGGCAGTCACCGTCAGAACGACGTATCAGACGCTTCAGAACCGACGAATCGATTAGCGCTTCTTACTGGTTCTCCGAACAGCGCGCGACGCGGTCGGCCATCCGTTCGAACGCCGTTCCAGCCTCGCTGTCGGGCGCGGCGTCGATGACTGGCTGTTCCGCACAGACGGAGTAGCCAACGCGCGGATCGGCTGGCACGGTCTCGACCGGCGCCCCCAGCGCGCTCCGGACCGTCGCCGTTGGCATCTCCCCGATAACCCGGTTGAGCACGACACCGGCCACGCCTGCGTCGAGTTCGCGGGCGAGTTCGCGCGTCCTGAGCGTATCCGCCAGTGCGAACGGCTCGGGTGCGGCGACGAGTACCGTGGCGTCAGCAACTGCAAGCGGCACTCCGGCATCGGCGCGCATCCCCGCGGGACAGTCGACGACGATGGACCCGCGCTCGGGCTCGATCGAGGTGAGCGCCTCCCGAAGCCGGCCGAGCTCCGCGGCGCGGGCGCCAGCCAGTGAGCGGCCACAGGGGAGGACGTCCACGGGGCCGGCCCGTACCGCCTCCCAGGGGTCGGCCCGGCCGGCCAACACGTCGTGGAGCGTCGGCCCGCGACCTGTCGGGAGGTTCGCCATCCCGAGGTCGCCGTCGACGACCACTGCGGAGAGCGCTGCGGCGATGTTGTACGCGACAGTGGTTTTCCCAACGCCGCCTTTCCCGCCTGCGACTGCCAGAATCACACGAGCCTCCGGAGCGCGTCGACCGGCGGGGTCGCTGTCCGGGCTCGTACTGCGAGTGCGGTCGCCTCGATGGCGAGTGTTCGAAGGGCTGCGGCGTCGTCGTCCAGTTGCTTCCCCAGTCGTTCGACGCCGACAACACCGCCGTTGGTGTCGAGGAGTGTGGTCGCCTCCGACACTGACGCGAGCCCCAGCGCCTCGACGGTCTCGATGCGCCTCCGATACGGGGCAAGTCCGTCCTCGAAATCAGGCGGGAGGTCAGCTTTCGGGGCGGACTCGGCTTGGTCGGTCCCCTCGATAGGACCCGAACCGCGGTCTTTGGCGTTCCCGGGCTGGCCGCTGTTCTGCCGAGACTGGTCGCGCTCTCGTGGTTCACGTCCGCCGAATACGGGGTCCTCACCAAGCACCGCCCGCGGGGGGCGCGCGTCGCCGAGGTCACGTATCACGTCTTTTACGGCTTCCCCAGCTCCTGTCATCTCCGCGGGCGCGCTAACCGCAGCGATCTCCACTGGCGGCTCCCTGTTCGGCGCAGGACAGGCGTAGCCGCGAGCAACTGTTCGCTCGGACGGAACGACCGCGGTGAGGCCGTCGCGATCCCAGCCAGCCTCCGGCTCGCGCTGCCGTCGCGGCGGGAGAACTGGGCCGTCGAGCCGGTTCCTGAGTCGCACGCGTCTGTCCACTGCTCGTTCGTTCGTCAGGCGCACGCTGACGAGCGTGATGCCGCCAACGCTCTCGGTTTCCCAATCGAGCTCCATCGGCGGGACTGCTGCGCTCTCCGGGAAAAGCTCGGAGGGCCCTCAGCAGCGGATGACTGGTGCGCCGACCGTTTCGGCGGCAGCCCCAGCAGAGTCGAACCGACCGGTGTCGTCGATCACGGGTGCTCGGAGGTCGGCAAGCCGAGCCGCGGCCAGGGCTACGGTGACGGCGTCGCCCTCGACTCCGAGGGGGTCAGTTGAGAGGGCCCCCGCTCCAGGTACCGCGGACACCGCGGCGTCGAACGCGTCAGCGAGTTCGGTTATCAACGCGCGACGGGCATCACGACGGCGATTGGCGACACGGTCCTGGAGGCGAAGGCGCCGTTCACGAACCGACCGAGCGCGCCGTGCCTGGCGTTCGGCGGCCTCCTGTGCCTGCTCGGCAGCCAGCCGCTCCGTCTCGGCCTCCGAGAGCCGCTCGGCGGCGTCCGCGAGCGCTGCTTGGGCGGCCTCGGTGTCTGTATCGGTTCGCCGCCGGGCTTGGAGCCGTCCGCGCGCGGTCGCGACCTCCTCGCGCAGTTCCGCCACGTTCTTGCCGGCCGCTGCGAGCTGTCGGCGCGTCTCCGCGGGGTCGACGCGCTCAGTCGAGAGCGCCGCAAGCTCCCGCTCGGCAGCGGCCAGCGCTCGCTCTTCAGGCACCCGGACGCCGCGACTGCGCGATGCGGCCACGAGTCTGTCGAGCGGCGCGGTGTCGTCAGTCGGATGGGCGAGTGACTCCCACCAGCGCGACGGGCTGGGGCACGCGACTGAGATGTGACGGTCCACGGTCCCCCGTATCGCGTTTTTGAGTGTCTCCGAAGAGAGTTCGGTGGGGGTAAGATCGACAGCGTGTCCCGTCAGCGATGCCTCGCTCTCTCCATCCCCCTTCACCGGGGCTCTCCGAACGACGCGCATCTCAGAGTTCCTGCCCCTCCATCGCTGCCGCTTCGGGGTGGTCGGTCCCGACGGCGAACTTGGCATAGGGTGTACTGGGGCTGTCGCGGGACTCGTAGGCACTGGCAGCCTCCCGTACCGATGTGGGCACCTCCTCGAACTCGTTGAGTGGCCGGGTTCGTTCGACCTGCACGTCGCCGCCGTGTTTTTCGCGGAGTCGTAACGCGAGGAACGCTCCAAGCTCGGTTCCCGCGAGCAGTGCGGCGCGGCCGAATCGCCGGACTGTCGCCGCCTCGTGGCTACGACAGATGTTCCGCAGACTGTTACGTGCCTCCCGCGAGTAGGTAACGAGCAGCAGCATTGGTTGCTGCTGCCTCGTCGGGAAATTAAAAGTTCCGGCTCCGAACCTTTTTCTCGCCATCGTCGGCTTCGACGATGGCGTCCATCAGCGTCGAGATGCTCTCGACGGTCTGCTTGTCGTGTGCGTCCGGATCCATGTGGAAATGGGCAAACGCGTCGAGTGCGGCCATCCGCCCGGTGAGAATGTGCAGGAACTCGTAGGCGGTATCGAGTTCCACGTACTGTAACAGTGCGGTCAGCGAATCGAAGCAGACGATGGTCCGATTGCCGTTGTCCTCCCATTCGGTGAGGAACTCGGTGATACGGATGCCCAGCCCGGTGAGGTCGTTGGGGCTACTCACCGTCTCGACCGGCTTGTTCGGGCCCGAGAACTCCGAGCTGCCGGCAACCGACCGCATGGTATCTTCGACGCTCACCATTCCAATCTCTGCCAGGCTGTCCGGGGAGTCGGACTGCCACTGGCGAAGCTGCTCATCGGGTGATCTGGTGTAGGAAACCCACAGCACGTTCGACTCGCTCGCCTGCCCTGATCGCAGCAGATTCGTACAGGCTTCTTCGGCTTCGCCCGCGAACGAGGAGGAAAGCAGCAGCGTGCTATTAGCTCCGGATAGATGTTCCGCCAACCGCTCTCCGCTCATCGTTTCTGTCACTGCGTATTCCTCTCGTATGCCAATACATGCCCATCTATCAAAGTCTTTTCGACTTCTCAGGTTTGAGAACCGTCACAGCGGCTCGACGTCGAACGCGGCGTTTTCAGCTGCGAGACGCGATCTGACACGTTCTTCGGCTTCGGCCGGGTCGGCGGCGACGACGACGACGCCATCCGCCGGTTCCTCGCCGACGGCGCGGTAGGCACGGCGCGATTCGTCTTCGAACTCGGTGGCGTAGCTCTGGAGCACCGATTGGACCCGCTGCTGGGTGGTCGCGAGGTCGTCGTCGCCGGCCTCGAACGCACGCAGCGCCTCCTCGACGTTGCGGAGCGCGGAGATACGGTCCACGACTGGTAGATGATCTGGCCGAGGATAAAACTGATTCCCTGTTCGGCGGTTACGTCGTCCGCAGATGGCCCTGGACGGGTTCGTACAGCTCGCCCTTCCGGCGGAGGTTCTCGATCTCGCTCTCGGCTTTGTCGGCGTCCATGCCGACCTCACCCGCTCGCTCGAGCACCTCCTCGATTGGCGCGCCCTCATCGTACTCCTGTTCCACATCGGAGATGAGTTCACGGATGGATTTGATGCGGTCGCGCTGGGACTTGCTGGTCCCCGTCTCGACCACGTCGGCGTCGAACTCCCCGGTTTCGGGGTCGACGCCGATGTTCTCCAGACAGGAGCGCACGATATCGATGACCCGGGTGGCGTCCTCCGCTTCGACGGTGTCCGAGAGACGTACCCGCGCCGAGGCCTCCGAGAGCCGAACCAGCGCCTCGAGCTTTCGGGCGGTGACCGGCACCGGGGCGTCCTCGTCGGCGCCTTTCGCGCGCAGGTTGACGTAGAACTCCTCGATGGCGTCTTTCGCCTCGTCGGTCATCGTCGGGTAGACGTTGCGCTTGGCGTAGGCGATGTACTTCCGCAGGAGTTCGGCCTCGATGTCGGGGGCGACCTCCTCGGTGACGTTCTCGACCTCCTCGGCGGTGAACTCCGAGGTGGGAGTGTTCTCGCGCTGGGTGTTGAGCTCGCCCGCGTAGTTCGTCTTGATGATGTGCTCGGCCAGCCGGCTGTCGTGCTCGGGGTCGGGCTGGTCGGTGACGGTGAAGATCAGGTCGAACCGGGAGATGAGCGCCGGCTCCAGGTCGATCTGCTCGCCGATGGGCTCGTACTGGTCGAACCGGCCGTATTTGGGGTTCGCGGCGCCGAGCAGCGAACACCGGCTCTTCAGGGTGGCGTTGATGCCGGCCTTCGAGACGGAGATCTGCTGCTGTTCGAGCCCCTCGTGCATCGCCGAGCGATCGCTCGAATCCATTTTGTCGAGCTCGTCGACTGCGGCGATCCCCTTGTCCGCGAGCACGAGCGCGCCGGCTTCGAGGGTCCACTGCTGACCGTCGCCGAAGTCGTCGCGGACAGCGGCAGCAGTGTTGTGGGTTACGACCCCGTTTGCGAGGAAGTTGTGTGTCTCCGGAACCGTGAGATCGAACAGTTCTTTCTCACCGGAGTCCTCGGCAGCGGTTACCTCGTCCCAGACGAGGTCCGCTTCAACCGCTTCCTCGATGATAGACTCGATATCCCCGAGTTCCCGGTCACCGAGCATCTCTCGGGCGCGTTCCCGGCTCGGATCGTCTCCGCGGTTGAGGTCCTGGTAGAACGCGCCGCCGGCGCCATCTGCTCGCAGGAGCGCATCCCCCACCGGGAGTTGCTCGCCACGGCGCGGTGCGTCGCCGGCGATCTCGGAAAGCGCCTTGGACTTCGTCGTCGAACCGAAACCGATGCGGTCGGCGTACGTGTCGAGTTCCGCGCCGTAGATAGCGAGGTGGGTCTGGAGAGAGGTCGACTCGATCTCGTAACCATCCTCGCGCTCGTAGGTTCCACGTCGGTCTCGTACGCGCGTTCGCGAGCGAACACCGTAGCTCTCGAGCATGAGTTGGACCTGGTCGGCGAGCCGGTCACAGACCGTCGAGAACTGGACGCTCGACCCGCCGTCTTCACGGCCACAGACCGACCCGTCGGCGTCGAACAGTCCGCGCAGGAACGCGTCGGCGTGTTCGGTAGTGGTGAGCCGGGAATCTAGCGTGATATCGTCTTTCGGCGACTCGACGCCGAGATTGCTGAAGAATCGGGCGACGGTTGCGCTGTGGAGGCGGATGCAGGGGAGGCGTTCGTCTTGATACTCGATGTCCGGGCGCTTCCCGAACTTCTCGTCCATGATGTCGGCTGCCTCACGGAGCAGTTTCTCGTCGCCGTTCGAGATGCGAACGTGGCCCCGGTTCCCGCCGCGTCGTGAAACCATCACGTCGCCGTCACCGAAAACGAGGCCGATGAGGTACATGAGGTCAGCGTCGAAGCTGTCGGGAATCCGGACTCCATCCCCGTGGCGGAGCATCGCCCGCTCGAGGTCGATATCGGAACGGTCGGCACCGATGGCGTCCAGTACCGCGTCGAGTCTGTCCTGTGGAAGGTGCCGGTTCCACAGCGAGTCGTAAATGAAGTCCTCTGGGAGGCCGAGCGCGGCGGCGGCGTCCCGCAGCGTTCCGAACTCTTCTCGAAGCCCGTCGACGAGGAGCGTCGTCGATTTATCGCTCGGTTTCAGCTTCTCCTCAGTGAACTCGATGAACTCCATCGGGTCCGGCGAGATGCGCTCGATATCGGTGTACGACGGAACCGCAACGTGGTCGCCGGTCTCGACCTCGGAGATTTCGCGCCACTCGATGCCGTCCTCGCTGCAGACGAGAATCGGGGTGTTCGTAGAGGTTTCCAGTTCCTTCCCGTGGGCCGTCTTGATTCGCCGGCAGGGTTTCTTCGGCATCCGCCAGATGTGCGAGCTCTCCGCGAGTTCGATGCTTTCGGCGTCCCGGTCGTATGTGTAGAGGCTATGAGCCGCCGGGGCTGCCGTCTCCTCCTCGACCGGGTCAGGGTGATGTTCGGTGGCAAGGTCGCGGATCGGAGTGAACCCGTCCGCGGTGTGGACCATGGTGTCACCGGTGACACAGAGCCCCGCTGCGGACGATCCTTTCCCGGAGGTGTACACCGAACGGGGGGCGACCTGTTCGACGTATGAGATCATCTGAGATTTTCCCGTACCCGGATCCCCGATCAACAACAGATGCAGGTCCCCCCGAATCCGTGAGCCGTCGGGAAGATGTTTCGTCACACCGGAGAACAGTTGCAGCGCCATCGCGAGTTTCTCCTCCTCGTAGCCGTAGATGGCCGGCGCGAGCGAGCCGACCATCCGGTCGTAGATGTCGGGGTCGTTCGAGAGTTCGACGATTTCCGCGATATCCTCGTCGGTGATCTCCATGTCCTCGAACTCCTCGTCCTCCATCTCGACGGTGACCCCATCCATGTAGAGGTCGAACAGCGCCGTCTTCTCCTGGCCCTGGGTCACCTGCTCGATGTGGAGCACGCCCGTCACGGTGACGTGGTCGCCGGCGGTAACGTTGCCCGTGATGTCGTCCTCGACGTCGACGTCGATGTTCTGGGGCGTCTCGCCACCGCGTAGCCCCTCGGGGCTCTCCTGGACGCGAAGCTTCTGGGAGTCGACGAACTCCGACTGGTCGTGGTTGACTTTGAACGGCCCCTGGCGCTCACAGCCCTGACACTCGTGGGGCTCCTGGAACCCGGAGTCCGACTGGGGGATGTAGCTCATCGTCCCGCAGCGCTGGCACTCGAAGGCGGCTTCCGTGACTTTGGGCCGCACGTCGGTTGCCTTCCGCACGATGCCCTGAATCGAGACGAGTGAGCCGATATGGTCGTCCTGCACCCGGAGGTTCCGGATGTCGACGGTGTGTTCGGCAGGGAGGTTCCGGAGGCGAACGTGCGCCTGCCCGAGGCTCACGTCCGCGGGGAGGTCATAGAGCCGCAGCGCCTCCTCGGCGTACTCCTGCATCTGCTCAGGTTTGGTGAGGTAGTCCTCGGCGATATCCCGGTCGAAGGTGAACAGGTCGTTGTATTCGACGTAGAGCGACCGCCGCTCGTTGGGATACTCCTGTGCGAGCCGGCCGATTTCGTCCCGGCAGTAGTTCCGGTAGAACTGGATGAACCGCTCTGTGAGTTCCTGGTTCCCTGCCTGAGCCATCTTACACTCGCTTTCGGCTTCATGGGTTAAGAGCTATCGGCTCCCCAGTCCGACCCGAACTCCGGCGAAATCTGTTTCGATACCTAACTGTTCTGGTACCGGCGAAACAGTTAAGAGAGACCCCACCATGTCTCATGTTGTCATGGCTATCAGTGGTGACGACATCCGACGACGGACCGGCGTTGAACGCGTCCTCTCGTGGCTCGATACTGAGGACGAGGAGCTCACGGCCGAAGCCGCGTACCAGACGCTGGAAGACGAGTATCTCTACTGACGGCCCCACGGCGCCCGGGTGGGAGAGGCATAGCGACGGCAGACGGGTTCGAGTTGTTCGGTTTCGCTGATCGCCTACCACTCAGCGGCATCTGCGGACCAGAAGACACGTGTGATGGTCAGCGCCACCGAGTGACGCGCTCAGCTCTCGATTCCGTCAGTGCCACGTTCGGCCATCATCCCTGCGGCGCGGTCCGCCCAGCCGGAGAAGTGGAAGCCGCTGGCGACGATACTCGCCATCCAGAGGAAGCTCGCGGCGATGGCGACGTAGGCGCCCAACGCCTCCCAGCCAAGGACGACGCCGAGCAGGTAGGTCAGGCCGAGTTGGAAGACGAACACGCCAGTGACGCGGGCGAGGAACGGGATGCGCGTCTCGCTTGCTCCCTGCAGGCTGCCCGACAGCACCGAGAAGACGACGAGACCGGTCGCCGTCAAGCCGTACACCTGCGCGAACTCGACGGCGAACTCGACGGTCTCGGGGTCCTCGGTGAACAGGCTGACGAACGCGTCCGCGGCGAACACCAGGCCGAGGCCGATAACGCCGACAGTGGCGATGCCCAGTCCCGCGACGGCCCAGCCCTCGAAGCGCGCGCCGCCGGGGTCACCCTCACCGAGGCGCTGGCCGACGACGACGCTGGCGGCGACGTTGTAGCCCCGGGAGAGCGGCCCCGTCACCTGCTGGTACATCCGGCGACCGATCTGGAAGCCGGCGTTGACCGGTTCGCCGAACCCGAGCAGGATCGCGTTGAACGGGAACTCCGCCACCGTGGAGGCCATCCCCTCGGCGATTTTCGGCGCGCTCACGATGACCAGCTGTTTGGCGATGACGAGGTCCTGTGGCCACGCGAAGGAGGCCTCGGACCAGTCGGTCGCGATGGCGAGACAGAGCATCGTCGCGGTGAACACGTTCGCGATTGCGGTGGCGGCGCCGACGCCGACGACCCCCAGTCGGGGGAGCCCTAACGGCGCGAACCCCAGACCGAAGCCGAGGCTGCCGAGAATGTTCATCGCGTTGGCGACGACGTTGATGTACATCGGGGTCCGGGTGTCGCCGGTCCCCTGGAGCGAGCGCGCGGCGATGAGCGCGACGTGGCGTGCGGGCGCGGTGGCGAAGATTATCGCGAGATACGTCGATCCCAGCTCCACTACCTGGTCGCTCGCGCCGAGCAGGCGGATGGCCGGCTCGCCGAGGACGAAGCCGAAGATGATGAACGGAATCCCGAGCAGGAGTCCGAGCAGAACCCCCTGAGTGATGGCCTCGTCGCGGTTCGCCTCCGCAGCAGCACCGGTGTCCTGGCTCGACAGCGCGATGGTGCCGCCGCCGAGGCCGAGGCCGATGCGTAACGGGAGGCGAGCATAGAGGTCAGCGAGACCGATGGCGACGACGCTCGCGGGGTTGAACGTCGCGGTGATGACGACGTCGACGGTCCGCATCAGCGTGCGGAACGTCTGCTCGGCCATCACCGGCCAGGCCAGCGAGAGCACCCGCTTCCAGACGGAGCGAACGCGGGGCCAGTCCATGGTCGGGGCTGTCGTGGCCCTCTCTTCATGCTGCCGAAACCGGTTGTCGCGACGGCAAACAGTCGGTGCCGTTTTGCCCCGTCACCGCAAAGCGCCGGGCGTGTCGGACGTCGAGGACTGGCGCGCGGCGCTCTCGGACGCCGGGGAGCTCACCCCCGAGATAGCCGAAGCCATCCTCGACGCCCATGGCGACCGGGGGTCTCGCGCCATCGAATCCGTCTCCGAAGGGCGGGTGAAGGAGTACCGCGACTTCACCGTCGTCGTCGGCCACGAGGACGAGTACGTCGTCGAGGAGGGCGGCTGTACCTGCGCGGACTCCGCGTACAACGTCGACCAGGCGAAGGGCGAGCGCTGCTGGCACTCGCTCGCTGTGGACATCGCCGAGCGCGTGGGGCGGGTTGACCACCACGATATGTGGTACTCGGACGTTCGTGAGTTCATCTGAGTCGGTCTCCCGGCGACTGCGGCGAAACACCGTGAGACCCGGAAGTCAGAAACGTAAAGACCGTTGGCCACTAACCTTTGTTCAATGCCGGACTGTCCGCTTTCCGACGACTGTCCCAGCTTCTCGGAACGCATCGAGGGGATGGGCTGTCAACATTACGGCGACAAGGGGGGGGCGGAGTGGTGTAACCACTACGATATGCCCATCTACGAGCTCAAAGAACAGCCGGTGAAACCCGGCGAGGAGATCGTCGTCGACGTGACCGATATCCACGAGAGCGGAGCGGGCGTCGGTCGGACCGAGGACGGCTTTATCGTAATGATCGATGGACTGTTGCCGGAATGCCGGGCGAAGGTTCGCATCGACCAGGTGATGTCCAATCATGCGAAGGCGAAGAAGGTCATCGAGAAGCTCCCGATGGAGGGCGAAGCTG
The DNA here is from genome assembly GCF_036626355.1 of Halolamina sp. Classification (GTDB taxonomy): domain Archaea; phylum Halobacteriota; class Halobacteria; order Halobacteriales; family Haloferacaceae; genus Halolamina. The sequence goes on from NZ_JAZKRY010000012.1 coordinate 29,064, forward strand.
AAGACGGTGAGAACGGCGATGAAAGCGACGAGGGGGACGAGGTCGGATCCGACGAGGAGGCGGACGAGGAGGCGGAAGACGAGAGGCGTGACCGTCCCGAGCGCGAGCGACTCGGCTCACGCGACAACTTCTGGGGCGGCGACAGCGCCTGACTCCCGACGAACTGTAGCTTTTTTATCCGGCGCCGCTGAGTAGACAGTATGACCGAGGGCGATGCCGCGGCCGGCGGTGACGGCGGCTCCGATGCCGTCAGCGATCTCGACGCTGATGAACTGCTCTCACAGGCCGGCTTCGATGCCGAGCAGAGCGTCCTCACACGCCGACAGGCGCAGGTGCTCGCGCTCCGGGAGCGTGGCGTCCGACAGTCGGTTATCGCCGACCGGCTGGGCACCTCCCGGGCCAACGTCTCCAGCGTCGAAGCGAGTGCCCGTGAGAACGTCGCGAAAGCCCACGAGACGGTCTCGTTCGCCGAAGCGCTCACCGCGCCCGTCCGGGTGGCCGTCGAGCCCGGAACCGATCTTTACGACCTCCCGGAACAGGTGTACGACGCCTGTGACGAGGCGGGGGTGAAAGTGGGTTACGCTGCCCCAGATCTGATGAAGGTGGTCAGTGACGCCGCGGGCGACGCCGTCGGTGGCCGTGAAGTGCGCGAGGAACTGCTCGTCAGCGTGACCAGCGAGGGCCACGTCCGGGTCCGGCGGTCACGCGAATAGGTGGTGTCCGGTCTCACGCTCTCCAGCCCGTTTGTCGTCGCTGCCGCTCAGAACTCGTCGTCGGCTTTCAGCATCGACACCGCCTCGCGAACCCGTTGGGCCTCGCCTTTCGGGACGACCAGCACCCGGTCGTCGTAGGCGACCACGGCCAGCCCCGAGACGCCGACCAGCGAGACGTGTTTGTCGTCACTCGCAACCACGTTGTCGGCGGCGTCGATGGTGAGATGCTCACCGATCGCGACGTTCCCGTTGGCGTCCTGCGGGAGCAGCCGTTCGAGCGCGTCCCAGGAGCCCAGATCGTCCCAGGTGAACTCGGCGGGGACGACCGCCGCGTCGTCCACCCGTTCGAGCACGGCGTAGTCCACTGACACCGGGTCGACGATGTCGAAACCCGCCTCCAGCTCCCCGGCCGCCAGCCGATCGACGAGTGCGCCGAGCGGGGAGTCCGCGGCGGCAGAGAGGAACGATTCGGGCGTCCACGCGAAGATACCGCTGTTCCAGCGGTAGCCGGCCTCGACGTATTCGTTGGCCGTCTCGCTGTCGGGTTTCTCGTGGAAGCGGGCGAGTTCGCTGAACTGCTCGCCCGTTGCAGTCTGCCGTTCCGGGCCGGGTTCGATGTAGCCGTATCCCGTCTCGGGCCGGTCAGGCGTGACGCCGAAGGTGACAAGTCGCCCGGTTTCACCCGCGACGCGCGCGCCGCGCTCCATCGTCTCCTGGAAGGCCGTTGTGTCGGCGACGTGATGGTCGCTGGGCATGGCGACGACGACGAGCTGCTCGTCTGTGTCCTCCTCACCTGACTCTGCCCCGTAACGCTCCCGGATGCGGTGGGTCGCGTAGGTCAGTGCCGGCCCGGTATCCTTCCTGTCGGGCTCGACGATGACCTCCGCTTCCGGGGTGTGTTCGGGGACCTCGTCGACGAACTCGGGGCAGGTGGCGACGACGAGCTCGTCGGCGAAGCCCGCGCGCTCGGCCGTGCGGGCGAGGAGCGACTCCTCGCCGCCGATGGGGAGGAACTGTTTCGGCCGGTCACCGCGGCTGGCGGGGTAGAGTCGGGACCCGATACCGCCCGCGAGGATGAGGGCGACAGTGGTCATGCCCCTATCTCGGGGGCGAGGCTGTTCAACCCCGCGGAAGCGGGGGGAAGTTCAGGAAATGGCGAGCAGGGGGCGCCAGTGATTCTCCCTGGGTTACCACGTCTCGACGACGCCTTCGCGGATATCCTCCGCACAGCCCCGGCAGTCGGGGTGATCGGCGTCGAAACACGCCGGCTTCCCCTCGGCGTCGACGGCGACGGCGCGGCGCTCGGCGTGACGACGGCAGACGAGTTTCGCCCGGCCGTCCTCGTCGGTCGGGAGGTCGAACCTCGTGGTCCGCCCCTCGCGGTAGGCCGATTTCGCCTCCTCGAACTGCCGGCCGGCGCCACGGAGCTTCGTCCGGATGAACCGTTCGAGGCGGTCGTCCATACCGGCTGCAGTGGCCGTGGGCTCAAAGGCGCGTCGCCACAGCCGGCGGGTTCTGGGTCGCGCGCCAGGTGAGCGAAACCGCCGACGTTCTGGGTTGCTGTGGCGCTATTGCCGTGTTTCAGTTCCGCCGTGGTGGCGGAATTTTAAATAGTGGTGGGAACCAACCCTCGTATGCCTCCCAACGAAACACAGGCGGAGGCAGATCACCATGAGCGAGTTGGAGACACACGCAGCGGAGATAGCCGAACAGTTCTCGGACCAGCTACCCGTCAGCCAAGCCGACGTCGAGGAGCGCCTGCAGACGCTCGTCGGCGAGTACCGCGTCCCCCTCGAGGAGGCGCGCCGGAGCGTCGTCAGCCACTACCTCGACGAAGCGGGGATGGAGCGCGACGAGCTCGGCGGCGGCGACAGCGAACTCACGACGCTGGGCGAGATCGACGAGGACGAACAGTGGGTCGACCTGCGCGTGACGGTCGCCGACCTCTGGGAGCCCGGACACGACTCCATCGCACAGGTGGGGCTGCTGGGCGACGAGAGCGGGACGATGAAGTTCGTCGCCTTCGATACCTCGGACCTCCCCGAACTGGAGGAGCAAAAGAGCTACGCGCTCTCGAATGTCGTCACAGACGAGTACGAGGGGAGCTTCTCAGTGAAGCTCAACAAGACCACCGGCATCACCGAACTCGATGAGGATATCGAGGTCGGGGACGACGCGACGTCGGTATCGGGCGCGCTGGTCGATATCCAGTCGGGTTCGGGGCTCATCAAGCGCTGCCCCGAGGACGACTGCACCCGCGTGCTCCAGAACGGCCGCTGTTCGGAGCACGGACAGGTCGAGGGCGAGTTCGACCTCCGGATCAAGGCGGTGCTGGACGACGGTTTCGACGTCCACGAGGTCATCTTCAACAAGGAGATGACCGAGGAGCTGACCGGTATCGGACTCGAGGAGGCCAAGCAGATGGCCAAGGACGCCCTCGACACGACGGTCGTCGTCGAGGAGATGGAGGGCGACCTGATGGGCCAGTACTTCGAGGTGACGGGCCCGACGTTCGGCCGGTACGTGCTGGTCGACGAGTTCGAGCGCCTGAACGAGCCGGCGGATCCGGAAGCCGTGCTGATCAAAGCGAGGTCGATCTGAAATGAGTTCCACCGACGCCCCAACGCGCGAAGTCGCCCGACGCATCTTCGCCGCCGAGTTCAACGACGCCACGCACACGTTCAAGGAGTCCGACGACGAGCGAGCACCCGCCTACCAGCTGCTCCCGACCGGCGGCAAGGCAAACCGGGTGTTCTTCGTCGGCACGCTCACCGAGAAGGAGGACATCGGCGAGGACAACGAGTACTGGCGGGGCCGGATCGTCGGCCCATCAGGGACGTTCTTCGTCTATGCCGGCCAGTACCAGCCCGAGGCCGCCTCCGCGCTGCGTGAACTCGAACCGCCTGCCTACGTCGCCGTGGTCGGTAAACCGCGGACGTACGAGACCGACGACGGCAGCGTGAACGTCTCCGTTCGCCCCGAATCCATCACCGTCGTCGACGCTGCGACCCGCGACCGCTGGGTCGTCGAAGCGGCCGACCGGACGGTCGAGCGCGTCGCCGCATTCGACGACGACGGGAACGAATACGCCCGGATGGCCGAGGACCGCTACGACTTCGACCCCGAGCAGTACCGCGAGGTCGCGGTCTCGGCACTCCAGTCGATGGACGAAGGCGAGGGATCTGCCGACGCGGAGTCAGACGAACAGGCCGAGCCGACGCCGTAGTCGGCCATCGGTTTCGAATCTTTTCGACCGAGGCCGGCGATCGACTTCTTTGCGGGTGGACGTGGCTTCGAGAACCGAACGACGAGGCTATCGTTGACCGATATCTTCGAACCGCGAGCGCAGCCGCTCTGTACCGTGATAAACGGAGAAATCCGCTGAACGAAACGTCCGACTTAGAGTCGGGTGAGGTTCGTCGCGCGGGGGCCCTTGTCGGCCTGTTCGATGTCGAATTCGACTTCCTGTCCCTCTTCGAGGTCCGGGCCGCCCACGTCTTCCATGTGGAAGAACACGTCGTCGTCAGCGTCCTCAGTCTCGATGAATCCGTAGCCGCCAGTGTCGTTGAAGAAATCAACGGTTCCAGTCGCCATTGCACTCGTGAAAAAGGTGGCCCCATGCATAATGCTTTCGCGTCAGCCACTGACATCCCCGTGCCACGAACGTTTAAGCCGCGGCAGTGTCAATCTCTCACTAATGGGTACGAAGAGCAAGACCGTCTCGTTCCGCGTCGACGAGGACGCGTTTGAGGCGCTACGACAGATCGCCGAGGAGCGCGAGCTCTCGCTCTCGGCGCTGTTCCGGGATTACGTCGATACGCTCGTGGCCCACGACGGGCAGGTCGATCTGGTCCCCGCCGACGGCACCGGTGACGACGAGGCGGAGTTCCCGCCGACGGTGGAGGTTCCAAAGAGCTACATCCGTGAGCACGAGCGCCTCGAGCTCGAGGCCGACCACCTCCGCGAGCAGCTGGAGGAGCACAAGCGGTATCTCGATTATCTGCAGGACCAGTTGGACGATAACGAGGAGGAGGTCGTTCATCTGGAGGAACTCGACGGCGACGGCTCGTTCCGGATCGGATAGCTACCCCGAGAGCGCCTGTTTCGCGTTGCGGGCTTTCCGTGCCATCTCCTGGTCGCCTTCGACTTCCGCCAGCGACTCGACCGCCTCTAGCCGCCGAATTGCCTGGTCGAGGAAGGAGAGTACGTCCCCGGAGTAGGCGTACAGCATGTACTCTGCGGTCATCGTGTTGACGATGGCATCCGGGCCCATCCCCTGGGCGCGCAGTTCGAGCAGGTACTTGATGAACTTCCGCTCGGGGTGGCCACAGTAGGGGTTGTTGTCGCAGTCACAGTCGAGGAAATCCTCGGCGAAATCGAGCACTTTCTCGCGGGTCGCCTCGTCGAGTTTCTCGATGCCGTCACCGGTGAACAGCAGATCCATCGTCGCCCCCTTGAACGCGCCTTTCGGGATGGAGCGCTCCAGCTGGGAGGCGATCTGCCGGTGGTTTTTGATGTAGATCTTGTCGGTGATGGCCACTACCGTCCGATACGGGGCTCATCGAGAAAAGTCCCGTGCTCCTGTGCGGCCTGCGCGTGCGTGCCACAGGGCGGTCATGTCGTAACGTATTTCCCTCAAACCGTGGTAGGACAGGCTGTGTCCGGGCTGGGGTAGTGGTATCCTTCAGCCTTGTGGGGGCTGAGACGCGGGTTCGATTCCCGCGCCCGGACCTTCTGTCTCCGAGCAACGACGTGAGGAGGCTACAGTCCGTCGAGCGGGATCGAACCCTGCCAGTCGCGCACAGCGTGCAGTTCGTGCGAGCACGTCCGGCTCCAGTTCGATTCCCGCGGCCGCTCAAAATCGGCAGTATCGAGAGTCCGTCGTCGGGAGCGGTTCGCCGCGTACTCACCGGCTGAACGGTGTCGCACTCGGGCCCAGCGACTCGCCGCTGTCCCGGCCGCTGGACTGGATGATGTCGAACGCCGTCATCAGGTCGGTTCGGGAGATGATTCCGACGACCTCACCACGTTCGTCGACGACCGGGAGCCGACCGATGCTGTTGCGCTGCATCGTCTGCAGCGCTTCGAGCGCGTCCGTTTGAGGCGTGACACTGACGATATCCCGCTCCATCACGTCTTCGACACGAATCGCGTCGCGCTCCACCTCGTCGACGGTCTGGGCGTCGCCAAGCGTCACCACCCCGACGAGCTGCCCGTTCTTCAGTACGGGGTAGCCAGTGTGGCGCTCACGGAACATCCGGGTGATCAGTTCGGCGACGGTGTCCTCCGGCGAGACGGTTCGGAGATCGTCGCCGCTGGTCATCACGTCGCCGACCGTGACGCCGCGGAACGCCGCCCGCATCACGGTCTGCTGGGCCTCGCCCGCCGCACCCATGTAGATGAAGAACGCCAGCGCGAGCAGGTAGATGTTGAAGTTGAACAGGCCGAAGAGGCCGAGTAGGATCGCGAACCCTTTCCCCACCTCGGCGGCGATCTGGGTCGCCCGCGCGTACGATCGAGTCCGAGCCAGCAGTGCCCGGAGCACGCGGCCACCGTCCATCGGGAACCCCGGCAGCATGTTGAACGCCGCGAGTACGATGTTCATGAGCGCGAGATAGCCGATCACGAACGCGATCGCCGGCTGGCTGGCCGGGACGACCGAGAACGCCGCGTAGGCGCCGACACCCAGCGCGATGCTGACGACTGGGCCCGCGACGGCCACCTGTAGCTCGATCTTCCAGTCCTCGGGCATCTCGCTGAAGCGGGCGACGCCGCCGAGCAGCCAGAGGGTGATGGAGTCGATCTCGTAGCCGTACCGCATCGCGACGACCGAGTGGCCGAGTTCGTGGAGCAACACGCAGGCGAACAGCCCGATTGCGGCGATGCTGCCGAGCACGAACGGGAACAGCCCGCCGGTGAGGGTGGCGGCGTCGATGCCTGCGCCGAGGGCGTTGTTCAGCAGCTGTTCGACGATGATTTCCACGTCGCTGCCGATAATGTAGGCAAACAGCGGCAGTATCAGGAGGAACGTCGCGTCGAGTTTGATCGGGATGCCGAAGATGCTCCCCAGACGGATACCCTTCATGGAGAATCCTTCGGGACGATAAGTGAAAAAGGAGGGGCTCGGTGCGGGCATCGACCGGCGGACTGCCCCCGGTGAGAGCCCAATCGATTTACGGTCCGGCCGCCGAATAGTCAGGTATGGAAGAGCCCAAGCCGAAACCGGTCGTGAAGCACAGCGACGAGATCGAGTACGAGCCTCTCGACGCCGCCGAGGGGATGAACAAGGGCGTGCTGCTTTCCGACTCCGACGGTGCCCCGAACTTCGCGCTCCGGCGATTCGTCCTCGACGGCGGCGCATCGGTCCCCCGACACACGAACGAGGTCGAGCACGAACAGTACGTGCTCTCCGGGGAGTACGTGGTCGGCATCGAGGGCGAAGAGTACACCGTCTCAGCGGGCGACTCCCTGCTCATCCCCGCGGGCGCCGTCCACTGGTATCGTAACGAGACCAACGAGGAAGGAGCATTCCTCTGTGCGGTACCGAACGGCGACGACGAGATCCAACTCGAAGAGTGACCATCGCAGCGGGGTGGACTACCCGGCCGTCCGTCGCCGGTCAGTCGGCGATAACCACGGCGTCGACGCTTTTCGTGTCCAGCGGCCGTCGTGTAACCGCCGTCGAACACTCCGGACAGGAGAGCGTCAGCCGGTTACCAAGCTCGGTTTCCGTTTCCGTCTCGACCCAATCACCGCCGGGCGGGCTCTTGTGACCGCAGACTGTACAGAAGAGCAACGCCTTCTGTTTCGTGGAGGGTTTCATTACCGAATCGTACGAGTCGGGGGTGTGTAAAGGCTCTGTGAGGGTGTCTGCCAGTCACACGGGCGGTTCTCCCGGGGCCGCCGGTGTCGGCCGCCTACCGTATCCCTGAAATACCCGCTTGCCGTAGTAGCGAGTGTGTCACAGCAGGTCGCCCGGGCCGATACCCTCTTCCTCCACGAGGCCGGCGATGATTTCCTCGTCGTCATCGACCGCGACGGTTCCAGAGTGTTCCGCGGGACGCTCGAACTCAAGGAGACCGACGCAGGCCCCCGCCCACGGCGCTTCCTCAAGACGGAGGATTCGGGGGACGAGCCGCTGCGCCCCGAGGAGTTCGTCGAAATCGCCCGCAGCGCTAACCGCATCCGTATCTCCCAGCAGACCTCCACGGAGGCCCGCCAGCGACTGAAGTCGATGCTCGAGGGCTACCAGCAGGAGGCGCTGGTGGTTCGGACCTGTCGCTACTGCGCCAACGCGGGCCGCTACTCGCCGATAACCGAGGAGTCGGCCATCGTCGCCGACCGCGACCACATCTGCCAGGACTGCGCTATCCAGGAGCTGGAACGCGAGCTCTCTTTCAAGGGGCAGTTCACCGGCGCCGCACAGGACCGCCTCGAGGAGCTCCTGCTCGAAGTCGGGGACCTCGACCGCATCATCGACCTCCTGCAGGGGGAGCTCGATCCCGATCTGACGCAGTTCGACACCATCTCGGCCACAACTGACGAGGTGGACCCGTATCCGACGAGCGACCTGGACCTCCATCCCGTTCTCCAGGAGATGGTCGAAGACCGCTTCGAACACCTGCTCCCGGTTCAGAGCCTCGCCGTGGAGAACGGGTTGTTCGGCTCCGAGCACGTCTCGGGCGAGAAAACGGGCGGGACGGCGAAGCGTTCCCAGGGCCAGGACCAACTCATCGTCTCCGCGACGGCGACGGGGAAAACCCTCGTCGGCGAACTTGCCGGCGTCGACCGCGCGCTGCGCGGGGAAGGGAAGATGCTGTTTCTCGTCCCGCTGGTCGCCCTGGCGAACCAGAAACACGAGGACTTCGAGGACCGGTACGGTGACGAACTCGACGTCACCCTCCGCGTCGGCGGCTCTCGCGTGACGGGGTCGGGCGCCCAGTTCGACCCCAGCGCCGACATCATCGTCGGCACGTACGAGGGAATCGACCACGGGCTCCGGACCGGCAAGGATATGGGCGACATCGGAACCGTCGTCATCGACGAGATTCACTCCCTGAAGGAGGGCGAGCGGGGCCACCGCCTCGACGGGATGATCTCTCGGCTGAAACACTACTGCGAGCAGCGCGCCAGACAGCGGTCGAGCTACGACGGGGCTCAGTACATCTACCTCTCCGCGACTGTCGGCAACCCCGAGTGGCTCGCCAAGCGGCTGAAGGCGACCCTCATCGAGTTCGAGGAGCGCCCGGTGCCGATCGAGCGTCACGTCACCTTCGCGGACGGGCGCGAGAAGCTGCGCATCGAGAACCGACTGGTCAAACGGGAGTTCGACACCAAATCCTCGAAGGGCTACCGGGGCCAGACCATCATCTTCACCAACTCCCGGCGGCGCTGTCACGAGATCTCCCGGAAGCTGGAGTACAGTTCGGCGCCGTACCACGCCGGTCTCGACTACGGCAAGCGCAAGCAGGTCGAGCGCCGGTTCGGCAACCAGGATCTCTCGGCCGTCGTCACCACTGCCGCACTCGCCGCTGGGGTGGATTTCCCGGCCTCGCAGGTAATCTTCGACTCGCTGGCGATGGGAATCGAGTGGCTCTCCGTCCAGGAGTTCTCCCAGATGCTCGGCCGGGCGGGCCGGCCGGACTACCACGACAAAGGGACGGTGTATCTCCTGGTCGAACCGGACGCCGTCTACCACGGCTCGATGGAGGCCACCGAGGACGAAATCGCGTTCACGCTCCTGAAAGGCGAGATGGAGGACGTCTCGACGGTGTACGACGAGGCCGCGGCCGCCGAGGAGACGCTCGCGAACATCGTCGTCGCCGGAAAGCTGGCGAAGCGACTGAACGAGCGGATGCTCGGCGACGTCCCCACCAAGCACGCAGTTGGAAAGCTGCTCGAGTGGCGGTTCATCGACGGCTTCGAGCCGACGCCGCTGGGCCGCGCAGTGACCACCCACTTCCTCTCGCCGGACGACGCGTTCCGCATCCTCGAGGGGATTCGGGACGACAGCACCCCCTACGAACTGGTCGCCGACCTCGAACTCGCCGACCAGGAGCTCTAAGCTCGAGCCCACAGCCACCTCCGCCGGTCGTGTCGATCACTGAAACTCACTCCTCGAACGGCAATAGCTTATTTTTTGCCGGACCCCAGTCAGAGAACTGCTGTGATAACGATAACGCCGGGTATCGCTCTGGTCACACTCGTCGTGCTCATCGCGCTCCTGCTGTTCGCCACCGAACCGGTACCGGTGGACATCACGGCGCTGGGGGTGATGGTGACGCTGATGCTCGTCGAACCGCTGACAGCGGCGATGGCCGACGCCGGCCTCCTCGCGTCGCAGGTGACGATGATCCGGCCCGAACAGGGGCTCTCGGGCTTCGCCAGCCCGGCGACGATCACGGTACTCGCGATGTTCATCCTCAGCGAGGGGGTGCGCCGGACCGGCATCGTCCAGACGCTCGGCTCGTTCATCGCCAGCGCGACCGGCGACAGCGAGAGCAAGCAGTTAGGCGCCGTTATCGGCGTCGTCTCCCCCATCTCGGGGTTCATCAACAACACCGCCGCCGTCGCCATCCTGTTGCCGATGGTCATCGACGTGGCCGACCGTGGGAACACTTCCCCCTCGAAGCTGCTGTTGCCGCTCTCCTACGCCTCGATGTTCGGCGGCACGCTCACGCTCATCGGGACGTCGACCAATATACTCGCCAGCGACGTGGCCGCGCGGCTCGCGCTCCAGTACCCCGCCTCCGATCTTCACGCCATCTCGATGTTCGAGTTCACCGCGCTGGGGGTCGTCGTCTCCATCGTCGGCGTCGTCTACCTGATGACGGCCGGGCGCTGGCTCACGCCCGCACGAATCAACCCTCGCGGCGACCTCACCGAGGAGTTCGACGTCGCCGACTATCTCGCCGAAGTGACCGTCCGGGCGGACTCCCCGATGGTGGGCCGCACGGTCCGGGAGGCGCTCTCGGACTCGGAGTTCGACGTGGACCTGCTCCAGCTCACCCGTGGGGGTGAGGTGTTCCTCGAACCGCTCAACCCGAAGCAGATTCAGCCGGGCGATATCTTCACACTCCGAACTGACCGGGACACGCTACTGGCCCTGCTCGACGTGGAGGGGTTAGATCTCGTCCCGGACGTTATCGTCGACGAAGCGGAACTGGAACAGGCCGAGAGTGGGCACAACCTCGTGGAAATCGTGGTCGCGCCGGGCTCCTCGCTCGTTGGCGAGTCGCTGGCCTCCTCGGAGTTCCGCCAGCGTTACGATGCGACCGTGCTCGCGCTCCGGCGTGGGCGCGAACTGGTGCGCCGCCGCATGGACCAGATTCCGCTGAAAGTCGGTGACACGCTGCTGGTGCAGGCGACGACGGGCTCCATCGAGCGGCTGGAGGCTAACCGGGACCTCATCGTCGCCGGCGAGGTCGAGCGCCACGACTGGCGCGAGGAGAAGACCTGGCTCGCCATCGGCATCGTCGCCGCCGTCGTCGCCCTGGCGGGTGCGGGGATCCTCCCGATCGTCGTCTCGGCGCTTGCAGGCTCGCTCGCGATGGTTATCACGGGCTGTCTCAAACCCGGCGAACTGTACGACGCGGTGCAGTGGGACGTGATCATCCTGCTCGCGGGCGTCATCCCGCTGGGCATCGCACTGGAGCAGACCGGGGCCGCCTCGCTGCTCGCGATGGGTGTCGTCGCCTCCGCCGACTTTCTGCCGGTCATGGGCGTGCTCGCGCTGTTCTACCTCGTCACGGCGCTGCTCACCAACGTCATCAGCAACAACGCGAGCGTCGTGTTGATGATCCCCGTCGCCGTCGAGGCGGCCCAGTCTATCGGCGCCAGCGCCTTCGCGTTCCTGCTGGCGGTGATGTTCGCGGCCAGCACGGCGTTCATGACGCCCGTGGGCTACCAGACGAACCTGTTCGTCTACGGCCCCGGCGGCTACCGCTTCACGGACTACCTCAGGGTTGGTGGCCCGCTCCAGCTGCTGCTGATGGGCGTGACGACGGTGGGCATCACCGTGCTGTTCGGTCTCACTCCCTGAGCCAGGTTGCGAAACGCTTTAGCGGATGACCCGCGCAGTGATTTGTACGGGATCGTGGGTTAGCTTGGTATACTTCGGGCCTTGGGTGCCCGTGACCCCGGTTCGAATCCGGGCGATCCCATAGCAGGCATAAGCATTGCGGAGGTTATTGCCGAAATCGGGGGCCGTCGCCCTGAACTACTCCTCGACCACGAGCACCGGTGCTTCCCTCGGGACGTCGACAGTCTCCCAATCTGTGACTACTGCGGTTGCTACATCGAGGAGATTGATCAGCCGTGCGCGGCTCTTCACGACGGAGTGTGTGCGCCATGAGACGGTGGTGTGGAACCTGCGGCTCCCGCCTCGTGACGGAGACGAAGCCCGGGAGCGGTATCCCCCGCCGCGTCTGCCCGAACTGCTCGGGAGGTGACGGCCGGTGAGCGCGGACAGCCCGCGGTCGCCGCCGTCGACGGACCCGAACGCGCCGGGCGAGCCGGTGGACTTCGACGCGCTCGCCGGGACCGACGCGACGAGCTGGCGCCGCGGCGAGCCCGAGATCGCGCTGATCGAGAGCACGGGCCGCTACGGCTATCTCGTCACCCTGCCGGGCTGTCGGTGTCGAGGACGGCCAGCACGTCGGCCAGTTCGACTGCAAAGCGTGGGAGCACCACGACGGCCCGTGTGCCCACCTCTGTGTCGTCAGGAAGGCCGCCTTCATCGACGCTACGGACGTGGAGGACGAGCCGGTGCGCATCCCCCGGCTGGACCTCGACGCCCATGAGACGGACGAACGGGCCGTCAGGCGTGACCAGGAAGACGTGCGTCCCGGTCGTCGTGCGGGTGGCGTCGACGGCGTCGGCGACGCGGTAGGTTACTTGGCGGCCATTCTCCTTCCGATGGACCGTGTCAGGTGCCATAGATGGCAATCTGGGGACCGGGATACTCGGCGGCTGGGGAACCTGATACTGGCGTACCTATTTGCGTATATATTCGCGTAGGTATTTTACCAATCTACGGGGAAGAGGTAGGCGTGGCGACGAAATCTCGGCCCAGCCGGGTGGCGGCTGAAGCGAAGACTGGTAGCGACTCCGACGTGGTCCCGCTGGGGCAGCGGACCCTCGGCAGCAACGACGGCACGCCCACAGTTTCACTCCCGAAGGGGATGGTCGAGCGTCTCGGCATGGTGCCGGGCGACAATCTCGAGCTCGGCTACGACGCCGAGGCCGACGAGTTCCGCGTTCGACGGGCGGACGGCTTCGAGGGGTGGGACTGATGGATTACTGCCCGATTCATCGCATTGAGTACCTCAGCACTAGGTACGACGGGTGCCCGCTCTGCCAGCGCGACGAGACCAACACTGCGGCGGGGGGGACGGCATAACCGACAAAGCGGCGAGTCGGACAGCGGTAAGTACAGACAAGACAACTACTGTCTGTGTCAACCAGCCGGTACTCCTATCCTCGCATGGGATTCGGAGATTCGTTTGCTGACTAACTCTATTTCGGCACAGAAGGGGTCACTTCTGCTCGGAATCGGGAGACTCCTGGCACTGCCTGATTAGCGGGGCAGGTAGACCGCCTCGGTTGCTAGTTACGGCGGGGGGCAACCACCGAAAACAGCCGTTCAGCGCGTTGATCAGAGATGGAGTAGAGTATTGTCGGATTCATCCTCGCCCTCTGGGGTAATTTTCTCCTCGAACTCCCGTGACGGCGGTGCTGTCGCTGTCCGGGATAGCGTTCGAAAGAAAGGGAGTGTCGAAAGGACCGGCGCGAAGCCGGTTATTCGTTACTGGTGGTCAGCGAGAGAACGTTAGTTCTCGCGGCGACCGGCCAGCAGTGCGGCAGCGAGCAGAGCCACGAGGGCGACTGCGACGCCGAAGCCGGGCGTCTCAGTCGTCGTGGTCTCCGTGTCGGTGTCCGGCTCGGTAGCCGTTGCCGTATCGGTTGCCGTTGCCGTCGCAGTATCGGTTGCCGTTGCCGTTGCCGTGTCGGTCGGCGTTTCCGTATCCGGCTCTGCCGTATCCGTCGGCGTCGCCGTTGCTGCTTCGACGACTTCACCGTCAGCAGACGTGACCTCATTGCCAGCCTTGCGGACGGTCACAGTGAACGTGTCGCCTGCAGTCTGGTCGCTCATGTCGAACGAAGCGGAGAACGTTCCGTCAGCAGCGACCGTGACGTCCTGCGTGTTGAAGAAGCCGGGGGCCACGTCCGTCGTCGATCGGACGCGAACCGTCAGCTCCGTCCCGGGTGCGTAGTTCGTCGTCCCGGAGACAGCCTGGTCGGCGGCTGCCTCAACTTGGACTGGGTCACTGTCGAGCGACGTCGACGGTGCGGCGACCTCGAAGGTCGCGCTCACCGACTCGTGGTCCTCGGAATCTGTGCTGCGGAGGAGACGGTCGTTAGCAACCGTGAAGGTTGCCTCGTACTCGTCACCTGCGGCGGGCGGGTTGCCGGCCTCAGTCTCGAGGTCGTCAGATTTGATGATGACGTAGTACGCACCGTCACCCTCCAGGAACGACGGGTTGGATGCCGAGACGTTGATTTCCTTCGCGTCCTGGTTCTGGATCGGGTTGGTCTGAACGATGCTGAGCGTCACGGAACCGTTGGCGATGGCGCCACTGAGACCGCCTTCGGCCTCAACGACCCCGTCCAGACCGCTTGCGCTGATCTGGTGGATCGTGTAGTCGCCTGCCGTGAAGGAGCCGTCGGCTTCCGTGACCACTCCATCCTCGATGAGCGACACGATGTCGCCTTCGGTAGTTTCGCCGTCGCCGTCAGCGTCGAAGGCAGCGTCGCTCGGTGCGGTCCACAGAGCGAAGCTGTCAGTCGAGCGGTCACCGATGACGAGTGCGCCCAGATCCTGGGGCTGGTCAATGGCCATGGCTGCGTCTCCCGTGCTCACGGAGAGCGAGTAGTCGCCCTGCGCGAGGAGCGCGCTGATCGGGGTCTGGTCGTCTACGGTTGCAGTGTCGTCGCCTGTTGCGGAGGCGGCCATCATGCTCCCGTCACCCGCAGCGTAGGTGTTGAACTGGATCGTCACCTCACCGTCATCGTCCACGTCGGTGAAGGAGACGTTTGCCTGGTAACCATCAGTGGCTTCGTCGCCGATGATCATGGTGCCGCTGTCGGCTGCACCGGAGATCTCGACGTCGATGGCGGCGATGCCACCTTCAGAGACCTGGTAGGTGTTGGCCGTGAAGTCGATCTGGCCAGTGGCGACATCGTTGACCATGATCTCAGTGGAGTTCGAGACACCGGTGTCGTTCACCGTCGACGTGACGGTGTAGTTACCGGCGTCTGCGCCACTGAAGTTCGCGGTGAACGTGTCTGCGGAAGTGCCGGCGACGACGAGTTCGTCCGTGCCGTCAGCGTCGGCGTCTTTGACCGTCCCGGCACCGCCCAGGACACTCTGGAGGGTGCTCGCTGCGATAGCGGAGCCCTCGTAGGTGGCAGTCAGAACGTGCTCGTAGTTTGCGCGGTTCGACTCCGCGTTGAAGTCGACAGTCGTGTCCGCGCCGCCGTTGTTGACCGAATCAGCAGCGAAGTCTACGGAGAGGTCCTGCTCTGCGAGCTCGAAGTTGTAGTTCGTGCTCGTGTTGGTGATGAAGTAGTCACCGGTTGGTCGGCCTGCCGTGTCGAACGTGACAAAGCCATCAGCACCGGTGCTCTTCTGAACAACCAGCGTCGAACCGGTACTGGTGTTCCGGCGGAGCTGAACGTCAACGTTGTCAGCAAATGCCGAGACACCGACGGTCTGACCGGCCCACACCAGCGGCTTTTGGGTGGAGGAAGTCAGAATTTTGTCAGCGGATCCAGTCTGGCTGACTGCCTGAATTGTCAGGGACTGAATTGCGGCGCTATTAATGTCGGCACCCGTGGTGTCGGTAACGCTCAGGGTAGCGTCCGCGGTAGTGTCGGACTGAACATAGCCCCAATCAACAGTCGCTGTGAAGCTGACTGTGATTGACTGGTTCGCCGGACCAGTACTCTGGTTGATG
>NZ_JAZKRY010000013.1:0-41004 GCF_036626355.1 Halolamina sp.
TCAAGCGGCGCGGTGCCGTGGGATTCCCGCGTCTTCAGGCGCGGGAGGATGTCAAAATAGTGAGAGGTCACCCGTCACGCGGTCGACGATTTCGTCTTCGCCCGGACCGATCGCGACGGTCGTTGCTGTCCCCGGGTCGAGCTGGGTGTGCCCGGCGTCACGAATCACGGCGTTGGCGAGCCCCTTCCGCTCGGCTTTGTCGGCCAGCTCGAACAGCTGGTCCTCGCCGCTCGCTTTCAGGACGACTTTTTTCTGGCCCTCCCCCTTCCATCGCTTGCGCGTCCGCCTGTCGGTGTCCTCGTAGGCAGAAAGCGACGCGTGTGCGACCTGCGCGGCGAGCTTCCCGTTCCCCATCCCGAGATCGGTTCGGGCCACGATTGCCTGCTTCATACCACTACCCAGCCGGGCGGTCCGGAAAGCGTTTCCCACCTCCAACGACAGAGGATTTGTTGGTTGCCCAGCATGTCCACCCGATGGCTGGTCCCCGAACCCCCTCCTCCGCCCGGATCGCTACTTCGCGGCCCACGACGACGCGCCGCCGCTGTCCCACGCCGCCCTCGCCGTGGCCATCGCCACGGCCGTCGGCGCAGCCCGCATCGTCGGCCAGTTGGCTGCCACGCTCGACGTGGTAATCACCGTCGACAACCCCGCCGACCCCGGCGAAGGCATCTGTGAGAACCCCGCGTTCGAGGACACCCCGTCCGGCTGTGACCAGCCCCCGACGGTCCAGCGGGAACTCGGGGCGCTCGTCGCCCGGGAGTTCTCGTGGTTTCCGCCCGTCTCGTTCGTCCTCGTCCCAGTCTGGTGGCTGTTCCAAACAGGCGTGCTCCACGCCGCGAGCGCCGTCGTCGGCGGCGAGGGCTCGTTCGGCGAAACGCTCGTGGTTGCCGGCTGGGGGATGGTTCCCAGCCTCCTGTGGATCCTCGGCGTCACGGCGTTCATCGTCCCCACAGTTCAGTCGCTGACGGGTCCGGCCAACCCCGACGGGGCCGTCGATGCGCTGCGCGCGGCGCTCTCCGGCCTCCAGCCGATGGTGTTCGGCCTCGCGATCGTCACCGCGGTCTGGGCCGGCGCCATCCGCACGTTCGGGCTGGCCGACGCCCGGAGCCTCCATTCCACGACGGCGGCGGGGGTGGTCGGCGCACTCACCGTCTTCGGCCTGCTGTTCGAACTGGTATAGGCGACCGGAGCGGCGATGAGGGAGCTTTTAGGCCGCGCGCCGCCCCGCCTCCTGTATGATACTCTCGGACGGCGATATCCTCCGCCGGCTGGAGGCTGGCGACCTGGTTATCGACCCAATCGACGACATCGATATGCAGGTCCAGCCTGCGAGCGTCGACCTCAGGCTCGGTGAGGAGTTCCTGGAGTTCCAGCGAACCAACATCTCCTGTATCCACCCGAACCGCGAGGAGGAGGTCGGCGAGTACGTTCAGGAGACGAACGTGGCAGAGGGCGACGAGTTCATTCTCCACCCGGGTGATTTCGTCCTCGGCACGACCAAAGAGCGCGTCGACATCCCGGCGGACCTCATTGCCCACGTCCAGGGTCGTTCATCGCTGGGGCGACTTGCGATCGTCGTCCACGCCACTGCGGGCATCGTCGACCCCGGCTACAGGGGCCAGATCACGCTCGAACTCTCGAACCTCGGTACTGCGCCGGTCGCGCTTTCGCCGGGAATGCGCGTCTCCCAGCTCATCTTCACCGAACTCAGCTCACCAGCCGAACGCCCGTACGGCAGCGATCGCGACTCGAAGTACCAGAACCAGTCCGGCCCACAGGCCTCTCGCATCGGAAGCGACCCCGAGTTCGTCGCGGAGCGAGCGGCGGCCGCCGAGAAAGAGGGGGAGACAGAGACAGGGACGGAGGACCGGGACGGATGAAGTTTATCGAGGAAGTCGTCGTCGACACGTTCCTCCCGACCTACCGCTCGATGCTGGCCGAGCGCCTTCGAGAGAAAGGGCTGACCCAGGCCGAGGTCGGCGACCTGTTGGGCATCAGCCAGTCGGCCGTCTCGAAATACGCCCACGGCGATGTCGACACGCACCCGGCAGTCGAGAGCGACGAGCGGGTGCAGGCGCTCGCTGACCGTGTCGCGACTGGGCTCGCCGAGGGAACTATCACCCGGGTCGGCGCACTCGTCGAGGCAGAGGTGCTGATCCGTCGACTGGAGGACGGCGACCTGCTCGCTCGCCTCCACGAAAAGGCGTGGCCCGAACTGGCTGATGCGGACGTCTCCTTCGCGATTCACGACCCCGAATCCGCGCTCCGCACCAGCGAACAGGTGCTCTCCTCGGTCCGGCGCGGGCTCCGGGTGCTCACCAACGCCTCCAGCTTCGCGGGGCTCATCCCGAACGTCGGCACGAACCTCGTCGAAGCGCTTCCAAACCCGGAGGGTATCGAGGACGTCGGCGGCATCCCCGGCCGCATCGTCGACGTGAAAGGGGCCGCGACCGTGCCGGGCGAGCCGGAGTTCGGCGTCAGCGAACACGTCGCGAACGTGTTGCTTTCGGCCCGTGATGGCGGTGCCACAGCCAACGCGGCGGTGAATCTCTACTACGATCCGGACGTAGTCGACCGATTCGAGGAGGCCGGCTATCCGGCTATCGAGTTCGACCCGGATGCGCCGACGGACGCGGTTCGGGCCGCTGTGGCGCAGTTCCTCGACGAGGGCGGCGATCCCGAGGAGCCGTTCGTCCTCTACCAGAGAGGCGCACACGGCGTCGAGGCCATCACCTACGTGCTCGGCCCGGACGCGCCGACCGTTGCCCGAGTCGTCGTCGAGACGCTGTTGCGCTGAAGCGCGTTTTCGACCGGGGACGGCGCTGTTCCTCCGCCGACGGTCGGCTTATACGGCTCGCGACCTATCTCCTCGGTATGAACATGCTCGTCGACGGTGAGTGGCGGACGGACGCCTACGACTCGACGAACGAGAAAGGGGAGTTCGACCGCCAGAAGACCACATTTCGGAACTGGCTCGACGGCAGCGTCGCGGCCGCCGGCAAGGAACCGACGGAGAGCCGCTTCGGGCCCGAGTCAGGGCGCTACCATCTCTACATCTGCCGGGCCTGTCCGTGGGCCCACCGCGCGGCGATGGTCCGACAGCTTCGGGGCCTGGCGGACGATATCTCCATCTCGCTGGTCCAGCCCGAGCGCTACGACCAGGGCTGGGAGTTCTCCGCGGAGCATCCCGACCCGATTTCTGGCCACGGCTACCTGCACGAGGTGTACACCGACGCCGACCCCGAGTTCACCGGTCGGGTGACAGTGCCTGTCCTCTGGGACACACAGGAGGAGACCATCGTCAACAACGAATCGAGCGAAATCATGCGGATGCTCGATACCGCTTTCGAGGGCAACGAGGTGTCGCTCTACCCCGAGAGGCTCCGTGCCGACATCGACAATATCGTGGAAGCCATCTACGAACCCATCAACAACGGCGTCTACCGCGCGGGCTTCGCGGCCACGCAGGCGGCCTACGACGAGGCCGTTGCCGAACTGTTCGACGCGCTCGATCACTGGGAGAGTGTGCTCGCTGACCAGCGCTATCTCGCCGGAGACGGCCAGCGGCTCACCCTCGCGGACGTGGCAATGTTCGCGACGCTCGTTCGCTTCGACCATGTCTATCACACGCACTTCAAATGCAACCGCCGGCCCATTCACGAGTATCCGAACCTCTGGGGCTACACGAAGGATATCTATCAGACGGGCGAACCCTCGGGTTCGCCGGACGGACGAACGGGGAGTGGTACGACTCGTGAGTCGGCGATCGCCGAGACGGTGAACGTCGAGCAGATCACGAGGCACTACTACGTCAGCCACGGCGACCTCAACCCGAAGCGACTGGTGCCGACGGGGCCGGACATCGAGTTCACGGAGCCCCACAGCCGCGACGAACTGGCCGGTCGCCCGCCGGGGGTTCCGGTCGAGCAGTAACCTGTCTCATGCCGACCTGGGCTCCCGGCAACGCCCCCGCGGGAACACAGGCTTTTGCCACCGCGGACCAACCATTGGCCTATGCTTACGCCCACCGAGCGCGTCCGTTCCTGCGAGCGCTCGAAGATCCGCGTCATGTTCGACCTGGCCGAGGCCGCCGACCGCGACCTGGTGCGTCTCGAAGTCGGGGAGCCCGATTTCGACACGCCAGAGCACGTCGTCGAGGCCGCCGCCGACGCCGCGCGAGCGGGCCAGACACATTACACCTCCAACGCGGGGCTCCCCGAGCTCCGGGAGGCTATCGCCGACACGCTCCACCAGGACTTCGCTATCGAGTACGACCCCGGCCAGCTAACGGTGACCAACGGCGGGATGGAAGCGCTCCATCTCGCTGTGCTCGCGACAATCGAGGACGGCGAGGAGCTACTCATCCCGTCGCCAGCCTGGCCAAACTACTGGATGCAGGCCCGACTCGCGGACGGCGTCCCTGTCGAAATACCGATGTCGGCGGCATCGGGCTACGCGCTCGACGCCGACCGGGTTATCGACCGGATGAGCGAGGATACGGGTGCCGTTGTTCTCTGTTCGCCCTCCAACCCGACCGGGCAGGTGTTCGACCCCGAGCCGATGCGCGAGGTGGTCGAGGCCGCCGCCGAGCACGACGCCTACGTCATCGCCGACGAGGTGTATCTCGGACTGACCTACGACCGGGACCCGGTCGGGATCGCGGCACTCACCGGCCACCCCGAGCACGTTCTCACGGTCGGCTCCTGTTCGAAAACGTACGCGATGACTGGCTGGCGGGTCGGCTGGCTCGGCGGTCCGGTCGAACTGGTCGACGAGGTGACGAAGATACACGAGAGCACGACCGCCTGTGCTGGCTCGGTCGCCCAGCACGCTGCCATCGCCGCCCTCACCGGCCCACAGGAGCCGGTCGAGGAGATGTACGAGGCGTTCGCAGAACGCCGCGAGTACGTCGCCGCGCGCGTCGAGGCGATGGACGGCGTCTCCTGTCCAACGCCCGATGGCGCGTTCTACGCATTCCTCGACGTGGACCTGCCCGGCAGTAGTCTCGACATCGCCAAACGCCTGCTGCGCGAGCAAGACGTGGTGCTCGCACCCGGCGACGGCTTCGGCAAGGCCGGCGAGGGGTCGCTTCGGCTCTCCTTTGCGAGTTCGCTGGAGCAGCTAGAGACGGGCCTCGACAGCATCGAGGCAGCGGTGCAAGAGCACCGGGACGAAGTGATCAGCGACTAAACGGGAGTGGGTGTCGTTTTTGCGGGTGCGTCGGCGCGAAGCGGGAGCGCCTCCGTGCGCGAGCGAGCGCGAGAGACGAGTGACTGAACGTCGGTGAAGGAACGAGTCGGCCGGGGAGGACGTGGGCTCTGCATCGCTGTGCGGTGGGTGGGATTGAAAGGGGCTGCCTGCTCGGCGAAGGCGGACGAAGTAAGCACCGCAAGGAGCGAAGCGACTGAGGAGCGCAGCGAGGCCCCCCCAGCCGAGCAGGCAGGGGCTTTGACGGTGTCCGCAACCCATCAGTGATACAGTTCTCCGAGACGCAGTCGGTACTGAAGAACCTGTAACCGGGACCTACCGCATCAACTCTCCACCATTAACGTTCAACGTCTCACCAGTCACGAATCCGGCGTCCCGAAGATACGCACACCCGTCGGCGATGTCCTCGACCTGCCCGATGCGCCCGACCGGGATCTGAGCAATCTCCTCTTGGATCTCTTCTTCGGTCCGGTCGCTCACCATGTCTGTCTCGATGTGACCCGGCGCGACGGCGTTCACGCGGATATTCGGTGCGAAATCGCCCGCGTGGCTCTTGGTCAGGGAGATGAGCGCGCCCTTCGAGGCGGCGTAGTGGACCTCCACCGGCGCGCCCGTGTAGGCGAGAATCGAGGAGATGTTGACGATCGAGGGGTTGTCGTCGGAGGCCTTCAGATGCGGGAGCGCGGCTTTCGTCGTGTTGAACGCGCTGTTGACGTTAACGTCCATCACACGGTCGAAATCCTCCGGCGGGAGCTCCGCGGTGTACACGTGCTGGTCGATGCCAGCGTTGTTGACGAGGTGGTCGACGCTGCCAAACGCCCCGACACCGGCGTCGACCAGCGCCTCGGCCCCGTTCGGTTCGGAGACGTCGGCGCCGACGATGACGGCATCCTGGCCGGCCTCGCGGACCAGTTCGGCCGTCTCCTCAGCTTCCGCTTCGCTGGTGTGGTAGTTCACCGCGATATCGTAGCCATCCTCGGCGTAGCGAACGGCGATTCCGCGACCGATACCCCGCGATGAGCCGGTGACGATAGCTGCAGGCACGCATCGGCTCTCGCCCCGCCCCCACTTGTGCCTGCGGCTTGGTCGCCTTGCTGGCCGGTACTGGTGACGAGCAAGCGAGCGGGGTGCGCGACGAACTCTTGGGAGTCCAGCCCCTGACTCGGCTATGGACCGCCTCGACGCCCGAGCGCTCCGCCGGATCGCTCCACCGCCGCGCGTCGTCGACTGGAGCATCCTCGTCGTCGTCACCACAGCCGTCGGGACGGGGCTGCTCTCGTGGACCGGCTGGCTCAGTCCGGCCCTGCTCGTCACCCTCCATACCGTCGTCAGTCTCACGCTCGTCGGCCTCCTCCTGTTCAAGTTCGCGCGGGTCGCGAACCGGGTGAGAGACTCCCGGAACTGGGACCGAGCGACGCCCATCTCGGTACTCCTCGGCGCTGTCGTCGTCGCCGTGCTCGCGCTCGGGATATTCTGGGGTCTTGGCGGCAACGTTCCGGTCGGGCCCTGGACCACACTCAACGTCCACATCGGGTTCGGACTGCTCGCGATTCCGCTCCTGTTGCTCCATCTCCGAGCGCGCCTCAGGCTCCCCTCTCGAACCGACGCCTCCCGTCGAAGCGCACTCAAAACCGGTGGGCTGCTCGTCGCCGGCGTGCTCGCGTGGCGGGCGACGGAGTTCGTCGCCGCGACCCGTGATGTCGTCACGCGCGAGACTGGCTCGAAACCGATCGGTGACCTGGCAGATACCGACACGGAGGGCGGCTCGTTCCCGGTCACCTCGTGGGTCGCCGACGACCCGGACCCGGTCGAGCCCGAAACGTGGTCGCTCGCGGTGTCGGGACAGGTTGACGAGGAACTCGAACTCGGCCACGGCGACCTGCCGAGCGGCGACGAGCGGACTGTCCAGCGCGAGACGCTCGACTGCACGAGCGGCTGGTACACGATCCAGGAGTGGGGCGGCGTACGGATCGGTGATCTGCTCGACGAGGCCGGCGTCACGGATGAGGCAGCGTGGGTTCGGTTCGTCAGCGTCACGGGCTATCGCTGGAGCCTCCCGCTCGCGGAGGCAAGGGAGGCGCTGCTTGCCACTCACGTCGGTGGCCGACCGCTCTCGCATGGGCACGGCGCGCCCGCACGGCTCGTCGCGCCCGGGCGCCGCGGCTTCCAGTGGGTCAAGTGGGTCGAGCGGGTCGAACTCCGGCGTGACCCCGACCCGGCCCAGTGGTTCGTGACGCTGGTCAGCGGCTTCGACTGACACCCGGATTTTTCAGTCCCACCTCCCCCTGCGGCTCTGGAGAAGCTCGCCGTCGAGGACGTGGAGAACGATATCCGGGCCGCGACGGTCCGGCACGGGCTCACGGACCCTCGGGGCTAACGGATTTTGCGATGAACCACTACGAACTCGAGCCCTGGCACTCCTCGTCCGTCGCTTACCACGAGCACAAGCTGCAGAAGGAGGTGATCCACGTGATTTCTGGCACCGCGACGTTCGAGACTGGTGACGGGGCGGTGACGGTGGGTCCGCGTGAGGCGGTTCGGTTCGACCGGACGGAGTTCCAGCGCGGCCGGAACCGCGGCGACGAGCGGGTGGGTACGCTGGCGTTCGGCGCACCGCTCGAGTACGGCGGCGGGACGATGCGGTGCGGAGACTGGCCAGCGGGAGCGCGGCTCGATTGGGGGCGTGGTTCCCTGATAGTGATTACTGCGAGTCTGTCCCGCCGTGACCATCCGTGTCGGTGATGGGAGCCCCTGAACCGGCGGCGTTCGACACCGTCGATGAACCTATTCGCCGTAATCACTATGAGTTCCGGTCCAGTTGCCTCGATAGCCGTAACGGCCACTGTTTTGTCCGTTCATCTCGGAGCGTGGCTATGGAGAAAACCGCCGTCGCCGACCTCGATGACAGCATCCAGGCCGCCGCAGTGATGCGTCACCTCACGGAACCACTGGGACTGACGGATTTCGCGATGAACTACTACGAACTCGAGCCGGGGGACTCCTTCGCGTTCGCCTACCACAACCACGCGGTGCAGGAGGAGGTGTTCTACGTGATTTCGGGCATTGCGACGTTCGAAACCGAGGATGGCCCCGTCGAGGTCGCCCCCGGCGAGGTGATTCGGTTCGACCGGACGGAGTTCCAGCGCGGCTGGAACCGCGGCGACGAGCGAGTGGTCGCACTCGCGCTCGGCGCGCCGCTCGAGTATGGGAAACAGGTGAAGCTCCGGCACTGCCCGAACTGCGGTGAGAAGACGGATAACGACCTGGACCGGGCGGACGACGAAGCGGCCGTCATCGCGTGCTGCAAGGAGTGTGGCACTGAGACGGGGCGATGGTACCGCGGGTCGATGGAAGGCGAAGTGCCCTAACTGGATTACTCCGACTCTTCTTCGCCCGCATTACGCTCTCGCTTCTCGCTTGCAGCCTGCTCCTCGCTCGTAGCCCGGTCGCGCTCCCGGTCGGCCAGTATCGCCAGTGTCGGCACGCCGATGCCGATGCCGGCGGCGAAGGGGACCCAGAACAGCGGCTCGCCGATGAACAGGAGCAGCAGCGAGAGGACGATCGAACCGACGATAGTAAGCCCGGCCCAGCGGTCGAGTCGATAGCTGGCGTCGTTCTCGTCGGGCTGCTGTGGCACGCCGCTCATGGCTATCGGGATGCGGGGGACGGGCAAAGGTGCTGTGTTCCGCCTGTCGTTACGCTACACACTCACGGCATGGGCTCCGTCGTCGCCCCACGGAGGGGGCGACAGGTCGCGCGCCGTGAGTGGCTCTACACAATCACGGCATGGGCTCCGTCGTCGCCCCACGGAGGGGGCGACAGGTCGCGCGCCGTGAGTGGCTCTACACAATCACGGCATGGGTTCCGTCGTCACCCCACGGAGGGGGCGACAGGTCGCGCGCCGTGAGTGGCGGTGCATGTCACGGCTGATCAAGAAACCGACTGCACGGCGACCATTGTGCCGTAGCTCACGACGAGTGAGAGCACCAGCGAGCCCGCCCACGCCAGGACGGTGTACACCATCTTCTTCCGGCTCACGCCGGCGCCGCCGGCGGCGTAGCCAGAGCCGATGATGGCCGAGACGATGACCTCGTTGAACGAGACGGGGATGCCGAATGCGACGGCGGTCTGGGCGATCGCGAAACTCGGGATGAGCGCGGCGATGGAGCGCCGCGGTCCGAGACTGGAGTAGTCCTGGGCGAGCGCCTTGATCATCCGCGGCGCGCCCGTCCACGAGCCGACGAGCAGGCCGAATCCGCCACCGACCAGCAGCGCGATGATGGGGATGGATTCGAACGTCTCCAGCAACGGCACCAACGGGCCGATCGCCAACCCGACCTGTGAGCCGCCGGCGGAGAACGCGACCAGCCCGCCCAGTGCCAGCAGGAACCGTCGCTGTGCGCCGGCCTCGTCGCGCCGCGTGTCCGCAGCCAGCGCCGCGGCGACGACGGCCCCGAACAGGAGGGTGATGAGTGCACGAACGATGAGCAGCTCCTGGGGGGTGATGGCGCCGGCAAACAGCAGGTCGACGAGCCAGCCCGCGACTTCCCCGGAGATGGCGCCGCTTCCGTCGGCTGCGCCGAGCACGGCGAACTGGATGTTGGCGACGATAGCGCCGATAAGCCCCCCGAGGGCGGGGACGGCCACCTTCTCGGGGACGCCCTCGGCGCGGAGCAGCCGTGCGGTGGTGTAGGCGATGCCGCCGCCGACGAAGGGGGTAAGCACCCAGAGCGTCGCAATCTGGCGGTATTTCGCCCATGCGGGCTCGCCCCCCAGCGCGAGACCGACGCCGACGACGGCGCCGGTGACGGTGAACGCCGTCGCGATGGGGTAGCCTTTGAACACGCCCAGTGCGACCAGAATCGCGGCGGTCAACAGCCCCACGGTGGCCGCGAGCGCGGTGATGGAGACGCCGCCGATGAGCTCGGAGCCGACCGCTTCGGTGACATTGGCGCCCTGGAGGACTGCGCCGGCCAAGCCGAGAATGCCGACGACGAACCCCGCACGCATCACCGAGATGGCGTTGGCACCTACCGCGGGGGCGAAGGGCGTCGAGCCAGAGGAGCCGGCGCCGATGGCCCATGCCATAAAGAGACTTGCGAGCGCCGCGATGACCGCTGTCGCGACAGTCGCGACTCCGACCATCGTAAGTTAGCTCCCCTTTCCGGTGTCGAACCCGTCCCGGAGCCCCTGTAGTGTCCGACGGACGAGGAGGTACATGAAGAAGATGAACCCAAGAATTGCGAACAGGATGAGGGTGAATATCGGGTTCGAGACGAGGAAATCGACTGTCTCGCCCACTACACTGGCGATGACGACCATGGGTGGCTTATTTGGGGGTCGCTGTTAGGCGTTTCGGAGCGTCTGACGGGACCTGTGGTCCTGGAACGGAACCAGCCGTCGCCGACTGCTGGTCGAGGGAGTTCGCACGGTCGCAATATGAGTTTCGCGGCCGTGACACGTCGGTCACGGCAGGTCGCGCGCCGTGATTGGCTTTACACAATCACGGCATGGGCTCCGTGGCCGTGACACGTCGGTCACGGCAGGTCGCGCGCCGTGATTGGTTACTTCTCGATAATGCTCTCTTCGACCTTCTCGCCGAAATGGCGCCCGCCTGCCTCGTAGTACATCCGAACCTCGTCGCCCGGTTCGAGGTCGGTAACCGCTTTCCGCCCCGCTTTTGTCGAGACTTTCACCGTCTCGGCGTTCTGGAGCAGCGTCTCCACGACGTCGACTTCACCGTCCTCGGGGGTGATCTCGGCCTGGACGCGGAACATCGGTCGCTTCTCGATTTTGACGCGGCCGACCAGCGCCTCTCGCGTGTGGCCTGCAGTGTTGACGATCTGGACGCGGTCGCCCGACTGGAGCTCAGCGAGATACTTCGTCTCACCCTCCGGCGTCCGGACATAGGCGTGGACCGCGCCGGCGTTCACGCGGAACGGCCGGGAGGCGACGTACGGCGAATCGGCTGTCTCGCCGTGGACGAAAAAGAGTCCGCGACTGAGCGAGCCAACGAGCATCCCCTCGTCGTCTTCCAGGAGCGACCCGGTGTCGATACAGACCCGGTCAGCGCCGCCGGTCTCTTCGACTTTCTGGATCTCGGCGAACTGCAGGTCGAGCGTCTCCTGCTCGGCTTGGTCGCGCACCTCGACGGTCCGCCGGACGACGTCCGGGTCGTTGGTGTCGAGGAGCACGTTGTCGACGCCGATTTCGAGCGTCTCGAACGCTGTCGCGGCGGCCTCCGCCGACTCGACGCCGGCGACGAGGTTCGTCTCCTCGCCCACGCGAGCGATGAGGTTCTCGAGCGGGATGATCTGCCAGTCCTCGGCGACGACGATGGTGTACTCGGCGTCGCGGGCGGCTTCCTCGGCGAACTCCTCGTAATCCTCGCCGAAGATGCGGACGTACTCTGCCTGCGCTCGGTCGTCTGACCGCCGGAGCGTCGTCAGATCCGCGGAGCCGGAGAAATCGGACGGCAGGTCGACGGTGCCGTCACCCTCGCCCTCCTTGCCGACGACGAAGATGTCGGGGTCGGTGTCCTGACTGGCGTCGATGACGTCGTCTTCGCGCTCGCCCGTCCCCCTGAACGCGGCGACGTTCACGCTGCCCAGTTCGCGCACCCGACCGACGTCGGCCTCGTCGACCAGCACCCAGTCGATGCCGGCCTCGAGTCCGGCGGTGATGCGCTGTTTTCGCTCCTCCCAGTCGCCGACTGAGTCGTCGGCTTTCAGCCACACGGAACGGGACATGGCCGACTCCACTCCGCCAGCCGGCTTGAACGTGGCGAATCACCGTCCGAGTCGCCGGGAGACAGCCGCGGAGGGCCGCCAGGGACGGGCTACGACGGCAACTGGTCGTCATGGTGGAGCCAGAACAGGCCGATTGCGACGACGGCGACGGCGATGGCGAAGCCGCGGAAGATGGCAGTGTACGCAAAACCCGCCTCGGCGAGCGTCCCGACGAACCAGGACCCCGGCGCCTGTGCGAGCATCATCGCCCCGCTGTAGACGGAGTACGCGCTCGCGCGGGTCCGGTCCGGGAACGTGCCGAGGAGGAACGTGTCAAGTGCGGGATAGAGGCTGTGAACGACGTAGCCAATGGCCGCCGACAGGGCGAACAGCCCAGCGACGGTGCGCACCGCGCTCAGGCCGAACAGGAGGAGGACGAACGCCGTGACGATGGCGAGGAGATACGCGGGCTGGGGGAGCCGGTCGGCGAGACGGCCGCTGATGGCGAACGCGGGGATGCCCGCGGCAAAGACGACCGTCAGCGCGTTCCGAGCCATCGAGGGAGAGAGCCCGCGGCCCTCGGCGAACAGCACGTAGAAGTTGAACACCCCCTGCCACGCGAAGCCGACGGTGCCCATCACCGCGAGGCCGAAGAGAACCCCTCGCCACTCCATGCGGGCCGCGCCGAGCAGGTCACGGTCCTCGTTCCCGGCGTCGGGAAGCGGGGTCCCGCGGCCGAGGAAATACGTCGCCGCGGTCAGCGCCACCGCGGCGGCCGCGAGTGCGAGAAACACCGCGCGCCACTCCTCGCCGGCCGGGACGCCCAGCGCGACGAACAGGGGGCGCCAGTCGGCACCGATGGCGAGCGCGAACGTGATAGCTGGGGCGGCGATGACGGCGGCGACCTGGTTGGCGGTGCCGTGGATGCCGATCATCCGACCGACACGGGTCGGGAACAGTTCGCTTACGAGCGTGTTGCCGGTGACGAAGTAGAGCCCGGAGGAGAGCCCCATCACGCCCGCACCGAGGATGAGCGCCGGCACGCCGACCGAAACGGCAGTGAGCGTCGCGCCAATCGCGAGGGTGACGCTGGACAGCAACACGACCTGCAGCCGGGAGAGCTTCGTTAGCAGATAGCCCGTCGGTACTCTGGGGAGCGCGCTGCCGATCCAGACTGCGGAGACGACCAGCCCGGCCGTCCCCTCACCGACGCCGAACGTCGCGATGAAGACGGCGACCAGCGGCGCCATCACCACCCGCGCGAAGTTCACGAGGAAGGCGTGACCACAGAGAGAACCGAACAGACGGGTTCGCGACACGAGTCGGCGTTCGCCCCGGGCCGGTTCAAGCGTTCCGAATCGGCGGGCGACGCGGGCCTTTTTATACTCGGCGGCGAACTCAGACGTATGAAGAGTACCCGGAAGGGCCTCCGTAACGACGACCTCTACAAGGACACGTACGGGCGGCTCAACTGCGCCGAGTGCGAAAAGACGCTCGCCACCGAGAACGCCCCGGACGAGGTGTACAACGTGCGTCGATGCCCGGACTGCGAACGCGAGTTCAGGGAGCTCCCCTGACTCGGGGTTGTGAGCCCGGCCTGTTCGACGACGCCGGCGTCGAGTTCACCCGTCATGGCGCCCTCGGCGAGAACGGCGAGCAGCTGGTCGAGATCGCGGGGCCGCTCGGTGCCGACCTCATCATCGTCGGCGGGCGCAAGCGCTCGCAAACGGGGAACGCGGTATTTGACTCGACCTTCCAGGAGATCATGCTTGACGCGCCCTGTCCGGTGCGCTTCGACCGCGCGGACTGAAGGCGCTCTTTCTCAGAGACAACCGCGATTGGTCAGCACAGTCACGGCGTAGTCTCCGTGCCCGCAGCACGAGGCTGCGGGGAGTCGCTTGCCGTGACTGGCTAAGTTTGCCGTGACTGGCTAAGTTTGCCGTGACCGGCTAAGCCTGAATGATCTCGTCCTCTTCCTCAGGCGGGACCACGAGCGAGCCGTCCATCGAGATCACGGAATCGCCGCCGACCTGTACCGTCTCGCCGTCGACGCGGACACCCACGTGGCCCGGGCGGTCGAGGAAGTGGCCCTGCTCGAACGTCATCCGGTCCGGAATCTCCCCCTCGAAGGCGGCGAACCGGTCGAGATAGGCGCCGCAGGCGCCGGAAGCGGTGCCGGTGACGGGGTCCTCATCGATACCCAGCCCCGGCACGAACGCCCGCCCGTGGAGCGTCGTCCCGTCGGGCTGGCTGCGACCCAGGGCGTCGAAGCTGAACACGTAGATTCCCGCGGTGCCGTGGGCGTCGGCGAGCGCCTCTACCGCGGCCATATCCGGCTCCATCCCCGAGAGATGTTCGAGGAAATTCACCGGGAGGATGAGGAACGGGAGCCCCGTCGAGGCGGAGGCGGGGGGGAGATCAGCGCCGACGTCGCGGAACGCGTCCGGGTCGATGTCCAACGCCTCGCCGGCGGTCTCGTAGTCGAGGTCGACACGGCGGACGACCGGCGCGTTCTGGGTCATCCAGACCGCGCCGCTCTCCGTGAGTTCGATATCCAGGACGCCGATTTCGGTCTCCAGCGTGTGCGTGCCCGCGCCGATGACGCCATCCTCGAAGAGGAAGCCGTGGGAGGCGATGGTGGCGTGGCCACAGAGGTCGACCTCCTGGGTTGGGCTGAAATACCGGACGCGCCGGTCTGCCTCCGCGGAGGGGCAGAGAAACGCGGTCTCCGAGACCGACAGCTCGCGCGCGACCGACTGCATCTGCGCCTCGCTCAGCCCGTTCGCGTCGGGGACGACGCCGGCCGCGTTCCCCGCCAGGGGTTCCGTGGTGAAGGCGTCGACCAACAGCGTTCGATAGCTCTCCATACCGAGGGGTCGGCCGGGACCGGTTTATGAGTACTGGGCTGGGACGCGGGAGCGAGAGGTTAAACAGGAGGCCGCGCCCACCACCGTACAAGCGATGAGCGACCCCGTCCCCGCGATGGCCGAGCGCGCGGCAGCCTGCGCCGACCGGCTCCGCGGCGCCGACTCCGTGCTTCTGGCCTCCCACATCGACGCCGACGGCCTCACCAGCGGTGCGATCGCCGCGACGGCGCTCGACCGGGCGGGCATCCCCTTCGAGACGACGTTCGAGAAACAGCTCGATGCAGCCGCTATCGAGCGTATCGCCGCAACCGAGCACGATGTCGCGCTGTTCACCGACTTCGGCAGCGGGCAACTCGACGATATCGTTCCCCACGAGGAGCGGGGTGAGTTCACCCCAGTCGTCGCCGACCACCACCAGCCCGCCACGGCCGAGGAGGGTGCGGAACCCCCGGACACCGACCTCCATCTCAACCCGCTGCTGTTCGGTATCGACGGCGCCTCGGCGCTGTCGGGTGCCGGCACGACGTACGTGCTCGCCCGCGCGCTGGAGCGGGCTGGCGGCGACAACCGCGACCTGGCTGCGCTCGCCGTCGTCGGCGCGGTCGGCGACATGCAGGACACTGACGGCGGCCTCGTCGGCGCGAATGAAAACATCGTCGCCGAGGGCGTCGAGCACGGCGTCATCGACGAGGTGACGGATATCTCCCTCTACGGCCGCCAAACCCGTCCACTCCCCAAGCTCCTGGAGTACGCGAGCGAACTCCGGATTCCGGGAATCTCGGGCGACGAGCGCGGCTCGATTCGTTTCCTCTCAGAACTTGCGGTGGACCTGAAGCTCGACGGGGAATGGCGCCGGTGGGTGGACCTCTCCTTCGAGGAGCGCCAGACCGTTGCGAGCGCGCTGATGCGCCACGCAATCGACCGCGGTGTCCCGCCCGAGCGGGTCAACAGTGTGACGACGACGACCTACACGCTCTCGGCGGAGGAGGTCGGCACCGAGCTCCGGGACGTGAGCGAGTTCTCGACGGTGCTGAACGCGACGGCGCGCTACGAACGCGCCGACGTTGGGCTCGCGATCTGTCTGGGCTACCGCGACGAGGCGCTCGAGCAAGCGCGGTCACTTCTACGCAACCACCGGCGCAACCTCTCGGAGGGGCTGGAGTGGGTCAAAACCGAGGGCGTCACCCAGGAGGAGCATCTCCAGTGGTTCGACGCTGGAACCCGTATCCGGGAGACGGTCGTCGGGATCATCGCCGGCATGGCCCTGGGCGAAAGCGGCGTCCGCCGGGACCACCCAATCATCGCCTTCGCCGAGGAGAGCGCCGAGGAACTGAAAGTCTCCTCCCGGGGCAGCGGCTTCCTCGTCCGGGACGGACTTGACCTCTCTGCGGTGATGAGCGAGGCCGCGGCGGCCGTCGACGGTGGCGGCGGTGGCCACGACGTCGCTGCGGGCGCGACGATTCCACAGGGACGCCGTGACGAGTTCCTGGAACACGCCGACGAAATCGTGGGCGAGCAGTTGGCCGCGGGCGACGAAACGGCGTCGCAGTAATCGAAGATGCAGTTTCGGCTGTTCGCGGGGCTGTCGCCCGGTCACTCTGTGGCGTCGTCTGCACTGGGCGCATCGAGACCGGCGAGTGCGTCCACGAGCTGTGTCACGTTCCCGACGACGTCGTCGACCATTCGTTTCCCTTTCTCCCGAGTGGCGACCGTCGCGTCGCCGAGGTTGCCGGTATGGGTGAGCTCGTCCATCCGGTCAGCGGAGAGAGACCATCCGACTCGATTGTCACCGAACGCGTCGTAGTCGGTCAGCGGGAGCGCGTCCTCGGGTCCGTCGACGGCTTCTGCACGGTCCATGTCGACGAGCTCCGGGAACAGTTCGAGCATCATGCTGGTCTCGAACTCGGAGGCGTGAAACGACAGTTCGCTGGTCCGGACCGCCTCGGCAGCGTCTCTGAACACCGAAATTAGCGGGACGTGAAACGCCCGCATCCCGTGTTCGTTCGTGAGTTCGCGCACGACCACGTCGAGCTCCGGGTCCTGGACGAGGTAGTGACCGTTGATCAGTAACACGTTCTCGACGCCCCATTCCGCCGCGGAGACACAGATATCACGAACGTAGTGCTGGAACGTCTCGCTCTCCACGGTGAAGGTGCCGGGCTTGAACGTGTGGTGAGGGCTGACGCCGTACCAGATCGGCGGCGCGAGCAGGCAGTCGGTCTGTTCGGCGACGCGTTCCGCGACGGCGTCAGGCATGTACACGTCGACGCCGAGGGGCATGTGGTGGCCGTGCTGTTCGGTACTTCCGACCGGCAGGAGCATCGTCCGTGTCTCCTCGAGAGCGGCCTCGACCTCCTGCCATGTCAGCTCTGCGAGTCGGTAGATTCCGTCTGAATCATCCATGCCCGACCACTCGTCGGCGGTCATCTTAGTCCTCTCGACAGTGGCTATCTGTCGTCTCGCGACTGAATTCACGTCCCTGGTCGGTGAAACTTAGCCAGAGTGACACTTCCGCAACGACCGCACGAGGCCGGCGACAGGTCACTTGCCGTGACTGACTAACTCCCACCGATATCCCGAAACATCCGCCGATAATCCTCGCTCTCGAACTCCTGGGTGATCTCGCTGAGCTCCTCGTCCAACTCGTCGAGTTGCTCGGTCAGTTCGCGGTACTCCTCGCTGGCTTCGAGTTCGGCGTTGGGCTTCTCGGCTTCGAGCACCGCGCGCTTCGAGGCCAGCGAGGCCGTCAGCTGGAGCGTCTCGTCGTACTGGCTCCGACGCGAGAGCGTCTCGATGGCGCCGGTGAGCTCTTCCTGGGAGACGGGTTTGAGCAGGTAGAGGTCGAACCCCATCTCCACGATGTCGAAATCCGGGACGACGGCGGTTACCATCGCGACGCGCACGTCAAGCCCGCGGTCGTGAACGGCTGCCAGGACCTCCGTCCCGGTGCCGTCGGGGAGTCGGCGGTCGAGCAAGATCACGTCGTAGCTGTCGTCGACGGACGCCAGCGCGTTGCCGACGCTGTGGACAGTCTCGGCCTCGTGGCCCTCCGCTTCCAGCGTCCCTTCGTAGAGCCCAGCCACGTCGGGCTCGTCCTCCACGATGAGGAGTTGGGCTGTCGGCGGCTCGCCGGGTAGTTCGTCCCTACTTGCTCCCTCTTCCGCCTGCGTCATTGACTCCCCCGAGCGCCTGGGTTCAGTTAACTCTACCGTCACGTGTTGCTGCGTCACCCGGTGGGCTTAATTCCTCCCCCGCCGGTACACTCGGTAGTACATGGTTGACGTGACCGAAACCGGAGTCGACGGTCTGGACTCCATCCTCAACGGCGGTGTCGTCGAGAACTCGACGGTGCTCGTAAGCGGGAACCCCGGTACCGGGAAGAGTATCTTCGGCATCCAGTATCTCCATGCGGGCGTGACCGATCACGACGAGAAAGGGATCTACATCTCCTTCGAGGAGAACGCCGAAGACATTCGCCAGGCTGCCGAGTCCATCGGCTTCGAGAACTGGGGTGAACTGGTCGAGAACGGCGACATCAAGGTGTACGACAAATCCACGATGCTCCGCGAGGAGGACTTCAACACGGCGATCGACCGGCTGATGGAGGATTTCGCCGGCACCACGTACGACCGACTGGTGCTCGACTCCCTGACGATGTTCAGTCTCTTCTTCGACGACGAGAAGGAGAAACGCACCTATCTCCTGAAGTTCTCGGACATCCTGAAAAAGAACGGCCTCACCTCGCTGCTTATCAACGAGCAGGGAGCGGTGTTCCCGGAGACCGAAATCGGGCTGGAGAACTTCCTCACCGACGGCAACATCTACTTCATCCAGACCCCGACCCAGGACGGCGTCAACCGGTACGTCTGGGTGGCGAAGATGCGGAAACAGGACATCAACACCGATATCTTCCCGATGGAGATCGGCGAGGGAGGGATCTCGGTCTACGAGCGTGCGGGCGGCTTCTCGATGATGGGCCGCGAGGAGGGGATGCGCGGCAACAGCGGGCCGCAGTTCTGAGAACTATCCCCTGGAGGTCCGTCGCCAGACCTCGTCGAGGGTGTTTTTGACGTCCGAGCGCTGCTGCAGGTCGATATCGAGCCCGTCACGGAAATCGATGCTCACCTCGTCGATGCACCGGCGGTACACCTTGATGCGTCGGTGCTCTTCGGAGAGTGGCTGGTCGTGGAGCTCCAGCAGGTCGACCTCGGTGAGTTCGTTGATGCGCCGGTAGCAGGTCGCAATCGGCACATCGAGCTCGTCCGAAAGCTCCTGTGCGGACTTTGGCTCGCTCGCGGCGTCGAGGATTTCCGGGTTGTACTTGTTTCCCAGCACCTCGATAATC
The DNA here is from genome assembly GCF_036626355.1 of Halolamina sp. Lineage (GTDB taxonomy): Archaea > Halobacteriota > Halobacteria > Halobacteriales > Haloferacaceae > Halolamina. The sequence goes on from NZ_JAZKRY010000013.1 coordinate 19,149, forward strand.
TCGTCCGAATCCATTCGTTATCGGACATGAGACTGGATGTTTCAAAAACGTACCGGCTCGTTAATACGCTGAAGCGGCTCCCACCTACTCCGAGAGCCGTCGCCCGTTATCCATTGGCTACTCACACGGTCGTCGCCACACCGGGCCCGACGACCAGTATCATCGTAGATAACTGCGCCCCCGGCTACTAAGTAACCGCTGTCCGGGACACGAGTATGACTTCGGGAGCGCTCGTACCGGCGTACTCCTGCCTCACCCACTGGGTTGGAATCACCGCCTCCTGGTTCTGTCTGTTCACGGATGCAGGGGGGACTACCGAACTGATCGTCGACGACAACAGCCGGGTCGGGCGGCTGCCAGTATCAGTGACTCTCGACGACGTGGCTGTATGAGGCTCGACACCCGCAGGCTGGGAGAACTCGTGGGCGTCACAGACGAGGGCGCCCGGGCGGCGGCTGACGCGCTCTCACGGCGCTCGGGGACCGAAATCGCCGTTGACACCACCGGCCTCTCGGTGGTGACTGAGGCTGATCTCTGCCAGCAGTTCGGCGACACCGGCCACGTCGGCGTCACGCTTGGGTTGATCGGAGCGTTCCCCGGGGAGACGCTGCTCGCGTTCGACGGAGCCGGCGCCGAGGCGTTCGTCGACGGGCCCCGTTCTACCACGGGAGCGGGGCTGAACGCGATGGACCGGAGTAGCGTCAAGGAGGCCGTCACTATCGCAGCTGGTGAGTTCACCGATAGCCTGCGGGCCCATTTCGACGAGCCCGTCGAACTCACGCCGGCCACCTATCACGAGCGTATCGAGGACGGGATGTTGTTCGCCGAAACGCCGGGTTCGGGGGCGCTACTGTTCGAGAGCGAGTTGTCGGACCGCAACACGGGCCGTAGCTTCTCGCTCGTCACCGTGCTCGGGCCCAGCGCAGTCGACCTCCTGCCGACCGATCAAACCGATGCTGGTGTCGCGGTCTCACTCGACGGCCTCGCCGAACTCGACCGCCGGCTGCGCGCCGGCGCCGCGGAGGCTACCGGGCTGTTCTGGGCGATCACCGATCTCGAGGCTCGGGTCGAGCTGAGTCGGCTGCGGTTCGTTCCTGTCTCGGCGGTCCCGTTCTATCTCGATGCGGACCCCGTCGCTGGGACCGTGTTCGGCCTGAACGACGGCCGCGACGGATATCTGGCGGTCCTGTTCGGCGAGTCGAGCGCACTCTCGGTCGCCGACGCGATGCTTCCAGTCGGCGCCAACGGGCGGTTCGACGAGATGACCCGCTCGGCCATCGAGGAGATCGGCGGCGTGATGACCAATAGCTTTCTCGACGGCTGGACCGGCGTGTTCGAGGACTCTGTCGAGCACACCTCACCCGCGTTCGTCAATGGCGCTGGGGCGACCGTGCTCGACCCACTCCTGAGCCGTATCGCGGCCCAGCGCGAGTACGCGTTCGTCCTCGACACGACGATTCGGACCGCTGACGGGGCGCTCAGCTGTAGCATGCTCGCGCTCCCGGCTGACCATCTGCTCGCGGAGCTTCGGTCGCTCGGGCGGCCAGACTGCAACTAAGACGGTTCGGCACAGGCGTCCGGCTGATTCGCCTCCTGGGGAGCGCTGTTCGGTCCGGTGAACCTCTCAGCTCGGTGCGTGCCGACAGTAACGACGCGAAAAACCGCTACTCCTCGGTGATTGTGCGGTCCTTCCCCTCGAGTTCGCCGCGGTAGAGCTTCGAGCCGTCCTGGGCCACCTGCCGGGCGAGCACCGCACATTTGATACGCATCGGCGAGATATCGACGCCGAGCATGTCGACGATGTCGTCGGTGTCCATCGCCTGCAGTTCGTCGACGCTCTTCCCGGGGAGCTTCTCGGTCAGCAGCGAGGCGGCGGCCTGGGAGATAGCACAGCCATCGCCCGAGAAGGCGACCCGTTCGATCGTCTCGTCGTCGTCCTCCAGCGCGACGTCGACCTGGATAGTGTCCCCACAGGAGGGGTTCTCTCCAACGTGACTGAAGTCGGGGTCGGGGAGCTCCCCGTAGTTCCGGGGGTTCTTGTAGTGGTCGAGAATCAGCTGGCGGTACATGTCCGAGCCACTCATGTTCCAAACGAGGTGGTTTCGGCGGAAAAGGGTTCCGGGGCTGGCCGTCAGGCGAACAGCTGCCGGGCGGTGTCGACGGCCTCGACGAGCTCGTCGATTTCGGCCTTGGTGTTGTAGATGTAGAACGACGCACGCGTCGAGGCAGGGACGTCGAGGATGTCGTGCAGCGGCTGCGTACAGTGGTCGCCGGCCCGGACGGCGACGCCGTGGTCGTCGAGGATGGAGGAGAGGTCGTGGGCGTGGACGCCATCGAGATTGAAGCTCACCAGTCCGCCGCGGTCCGTGGGCCCGTAGATTTCGACGTCGTCGAACTCGTTCAGCCGGTCGTAGGCGTACGTCGCGAGTTCGGTCTCGTGTCGCTCGACGGTCTCCATCCCGATCTCCTCCAGGTAATCGATGGCGGCAGTGAGACCGATTGCCTCAGCGATGGGCGGCGTCCCGGCCTCGAACTTCCAGGGGAGCTCCTCCCAGGTCGTTTCCTCGAACTTGACCCGGCGGATCATCGAGCCGCCGACGAGGAACGGCGGGAGCGCCTCCAGTAGCTCCTGCTTGCCGTAGAGCACGCCGATCCCCGTCGGGCCGAGCATCTTGTGACCGGAGAAGGCGTAGAAGTCGGCGTCCATGGCCGCCACGTCGACCGGGCGGGTCGGCACCGCCTGCGCGCCGTCGATGAACGAGAGCGCCTCGTGTTCGTGGGCGATCTCGGTGATTTCCACCACGGGATTGACTGTTCCGAGCGTGTTCGAGACGTGGACCGCACTCACCATCGCGGTGTCGTCGTCGACTTTCTCGCGGAGGTCGTCCATGTCGAGTTCACCGTTCTCGTCGATCTCGACGTAGCGAACCTCGGCGCCCTGCTTCTCACACAGCTGTTGCCAGGTTACCAGGGAGGCGTGGTGCTCCATCTCGGTGGTGACGATGTTCTCGCCCGCTTCTAGTTCGGTGAGCCCCCAGGTGTAGGCGACGAGGTTGAACGCCTCGGTGGTGTTCTTGGTGAAGACGACCTCCTCCCGGCCAGCAGCGTTGATGAACTCCGCGACGCGGTCGTGGGCCTTCTCGTAGGCGACGGAGGCCTCCTGACTCAGCGTATGGATGCCGCGGTGCACGTTGGCGTTGTACTCGTAGTAGTACTCCGTCATCGCCTCGACGACCTGGCGGGGCGTGTGGCTGGTCGCCGCGTTGTCGAGGTAGTAGAGCGGCGTGTCATCGCCTTCGTCCGGGCCGGGGACAGTGACGTCGCCGCCGACCGTCCGGTCGAGCACCGGGAAGTCCTCGCGAATGGCGTCGACGTCGAGGGTGGTGGCGTCTTGAGTAGCCATTATGTGAACTGTGGGGCTGGAGAACCAACACCCCTTCGGTACCGGGGTGGGGAAACTCCGCGAACACCGTGAGCGGAGGCAAACTACCCCGATACGCGAGGCTGGAAAGCCTCGACGCTACTTCAGGTTCAACAACTGCGCGTGCCGCGTCTCGCCGATGTCGATGACTGTCGCCTCGTCGATGTAGCCGGCGTCGATGGCGACGTCGATACACTCCTCGCCGACGAGGTTCGCGACAGTGGCGCGCTGGAGCCCCGCGACGACCGCGTCGGCGTCGACCTCCTCGGCCTCGTCGCCGCCGTAGAACGACTCGCGGACCGTCAGCGAAACCTCGCCGTTCTCGAACGTCTCGCCGAGCAAGCCAGCGTCACAGACCGAGACCAGCAGCCCGCGGTCGGTCTCGCGCTCGCGCAGGAGCATTCAGTACTCCTCGACCATCGCCTGCTCGGCCTCCTCGCGGATCTCCTCGGCGCGCTGGCGGACCTCTTCGGCCTCCTCCTCGCGGCCGACCTCCTCCAGGGCGCGGACTTTCTCCTCAAGCAGTTCGGGGTTGCGCATCCCCAGCCGCTGGGCGTTGTCGAAGCAGTCGACGGCCTTCTCGGCGAGGCCACGCTCGAGCAGGAAGAAGCCGCGGTTGTACCAGGCCTGGGCGAAGCGGGGGTCGATCTCGACGGCGTTCTCGGCGTGTCGCAGGGCGTCTTCGCTGCGGCCGAACTCCCAGAGCGCGTAGGCGAGATTCGTCTCGGCGGTGGCAGCGTGTTCGGACTCGTCGTCGATTTTTAGCGCTTCCTTGTAGGCGCCGATGGCCTCGTCGTACTCCTCGAGTTCGCTGTGGGCGGCACCCTTGTTCACCCAGGCCTCCTGCTGGAGCAGGCTGCCGTCATCGGCGAACTTCGCGGCGCGCTCGAACGTGGTCGCCGCCTCCTCGAAGCGGTTGATCTGGGTGTAGGAGAGTCCGACATCGAGGAGCTCCTCGGCGTCGACTTTCTCCGTCGGGATGTCGCGCTCGTCGAGCAGGTCCGAGAGCACCCGCGAGTCGACGGGATCGACTTTCGCCGGGTCGACTTTCAGCTCCGGCGGGTCGAGGTCGAAATCCTCGTAATCGTCGGGGAGTCCCTGCCCCTCCGAGAACTCGTGACTGCCGTCTTCACGGGGGTCGTCGGTCATTACTGGAAGTTCGCGTTTGTCGGGGGTAAGCGTTACGCGTCCCGTAGCGCGGCACGGGCTACCGGCGTACCGGGGTTTGCTCTGCTGGTGCTGCAGCTGAACACGCCCGCCGGCTCTGGAGGGACGTTCTGGACCCGACCCCAAACGTTTAGCTCCGCTCGCCCCCTCCCGCAAGCTATGCGACTGTTCTTCGCTATCGACCTCCCGGACGACCTGACGGAGGCGTTCGCCACCCTGCAGGCCGAGTTCGAGGCAGCGGAGGGGCTGAGCTTCACCGACCCCGAGCAGGCCCACGTGACGATGAAGTTCCTCGGCGAGGTCGACGCGGATGCGGAGGGAGAGTACGGCGATACCCGGCTCGCGGACGTGAAGCTCGCAGGCGCCGCCGCCGTCGACGCCTACAAGGGTGGGCAGCAGCCGGAACCAGCCGAGGAAACCGGGGAAAGCGTCGCGAGCGGTCCGTTCGAGACGGAAGTCGGTGGCATCGGTGTCTTCCCCTCGCCGGAGTACATCTCGGTGCTCTGGACCGGTGTCCGTGACGGCGCCGACGAACTGGTCCGGCTCCACGACGCGCTGGAGGCCGAAACCACCGAACTCGGTTTCGACGCCGAGGACCACGCGTTCACCCCGCATTTCACGCTCGCCCGGATGAACGATCCCCGCGGGAAGGAGCTGATCCAGGACCGGCTGCGCGACCTCGGGCCGACCGTGGGCCGGTTCGCGGTCTCGGAGCTCAAACTCAAGCGCTCGGAGCTCAGCGCTGCGGGCTCAGAGTACGAGACGATTGCCCGCTTCCCGCTCTGAGAACTGCCGAATGGGAGGCCATCCGGACCGTCCGCAATTCTGTCCCGCGTCACGCAACAGTTATCCCCTCAGCAGACAATCCGTAACTATGGACATCAGTAAGATCCGCCGTTCCGGAGCCGACCGTTCGACTGCCGACCGAGAAGCCGCCATCCCCATCGAGGGAACCGCGAGCGCCCGATTCGAGGCGATGAAGCGCCGCGCTCTCGAGAGCGAGGAGAGCGCTGTCGTCCGGGAACACCTGGGCGAGCGCATGGTCGACCTGACTGAGGAGTACTTCCCCGCGGAAGTGGCCGAGCGGCGACGCAAAACCGCCGGTCTCGCGTTCGGTGCCGGCGTCGTCGTTGGCGCGGTCGGCGGCGCCCTCCTGCGGCGATAATCGGTCCGATTCGCGGTTCTCCGTACCGCCCGACTGCGGCTCGAGCGACCGATTTTTCGATTGCTCTCACCTGATACGAATAGCGATGCGATTTTCGCCGTCCCGTCCTGATTCCGCCCATGCTCGACGTTCCGTTCTCCTCGGAGGAGGAGTCGCTGGCCCACCGGCGCTACGAGGAGAGCGAACAGCGATGCGGGACCGACGCGAGGACGCCCGAGGAGTTCGGCCGGCGCGCAGAGGCGAGGACGCGTTCGAGGCGCTAAACCACACCCACCCCGGGAATCCGTGGGCCGAAGGTACGACGAGGCTGCTGCGTGGCGCCGTCGAGGGTGACCGCGGGGGTATCGAGACGGGGGTGGAGGGTCTGCTGGAGCGCCACCGGAATCGCGTCGACGAGGCCGACCATCGCGCGCTTCACGCGACAGTGTTCGCCGCCGAGCCGACGGCGCTGACGCTACTCGCGTGGGACCGCGGGCTGGAGTACGAACCCCAGAGCCGATTCGTCCCCTCCTCGTTCCTCCGGGAGACGCTGTCGAAGCTTACCTGAGTTTCCTGCTGAGTATTTCCCCCGGCGTCCTGCGTGGCCGACGCCGCCTCATTCTCGCCGGCGTCCGGCGTGCCCCGGATAGTCACGCTCGAACCGCTCGCCGATTTCATCGTCCGAAAGCTCGATAACCACCGGTCGGCCGTGCGGGCAGGCGTAGGGGTTCTCACAGCTATCGAGCGCTGACAGCAGATCGCTCACCGAGCCCTCGGTCAGCGAGGTGTTTCCTGTCACCGAGGGGTAGCACGCCAGATCCGCGAGCAGTTCGTCGGCCACGTCGTCGACGGCCTCCTCGCCGTCGCCGGAGACGAACGCGCCGAGCACGTCCCGGAGCAGTTCTGGCTCCAGTGTCGTGTCGAACACCGCCGGTACCGCGATTACTGCGACGCTGCGGTCAGCCCGCTGCTCGGCGTCGAACCCGAGTTCCGCCAGCGCGTCGGCGTGGCTCGCGAACAGTTCGGCCTCCCGCGCGGTGAGTTCGATCTCGACTGGTGAGGCGAGCGCCTGGGTCGCCATCCCGTCGGCGAACTGCCGGCGCAACCGCTCGTAGTTAACCCGCTCGTCGGCGGCGTGCTGGTCGACCAGTACCAGTCCGCCGTCCGTCTCGGCGACGACGTAGGTGTCGTGCAGCTGCCCGAGCACCCGCATGGCCGGCAACGAATCGAACTCGCCGCCCGTGTCGACCTCGCCGCCGCCGAGGGCCTGCTGTCGAGCCGCAGTGAAGGACTGGTCGGGGCCATGGTCTGTGCCGGCTGCGTCGGCGGGCTGCTCCACTCCAGGTTCCGTTCCTGACTCAGGGACGCGATTCTGGCCGCCGGCCTCGGTGCTCTCGGGTTGGTTCGCTGAAGAGGTTACCGACCCGCTGGAGAGGTCGACTGCCCAGTCATCGCTGGATGACGTGCTGGCTCGGTCGACGGTCGCCGCGTCGCTCGCCTTCGCCGGTGGATCCTCGTCGCCGCTATCGCTCCCGTCGGTCCACTCCTCGAGGCTCTCGCCGGACGCTTCGGCGTCGGCGCGTGCTGACTCCCCAGTGTCGGAGTCACCACCCGGTGCGTCGCTGCTGTGTTCTGTGGGCGAATGGGGATCACCGCTGGTCGTTCTGGAACTGCTGGACCCACCGGACCGATCGAGTCCCGAACGCTGCCGCGAACTCCCGCTCTCAGAGCGTTCCCTCCGGCGCTCTGTGACACCGCTCTCTGTCTCGTGAGGAGTGTTCGCACCGCCAACCACCTCATCGTCGCCCGGGCTCACCGCCGCCTCGTCGGCCTTCGAGCGCCCCCGCGGCGCCGACCGGCGGACCAGCCCGTGGTCGAGCAGCGCCGCCGTCACCGCCTCCTCGACGGTCTTCTTCACACCCGCCTCGTCGTCGAAGCGGACCTCCATCTTCCGCGGGTGGACGTTCACGTCGACCATCACGGGGTCGACCTCGACGAACAGGACCGCGAACGGGTAGCGGTCGCTCGCCAACTGGCCGCCGTAGGCGTCGAGTACGGCCTCGCGAAGCACCGATGCGGTGACGTAGCGGTCGTTGACGAACGTCGAGAGATACTCACGGCCTGCGCGTGTCGTTTCGGGGTGGGAGACGAGCCCCTGGACCGTGAGCACCGACTCGTCCACTTCCGTAGCCTCCGCGTCGGCGGTAGCTCCCTCCGCACGCCACTCGACGTCGACCATCGCCTCGGCCACTTCGCGGCCGTAGACTGAGAGCACCGTCGAGCGCAGGTCGCCGTTCCCCTCCGTCGCGAACACCTCGCGGCCGTCGTGCTCCAGCGAGACGGCCACGTCGGGGTTTGCCAGCGCGTACTGGGTGACGACGGTGTTGACGTGGTCGAACTCCGTGGCGTCGGTTTTGAGGAACTTCCGCCGCGCGGGGACGTTGAAGAACAGGTCCGCCACCTCGACGACGGTGCCGACGGGACAGCCGGCCGGTCCGGCCGTTCCGATATCGCCGCCGGTAACCGTGAGTTCGTGGCCCATCTCGCCGCCGCGGGGTTTCGAGCGCAGCGTCATCTGCGAGACGGCGCCGACGGCTGCCAGCGCCTCGCCCCGAAAGCCGAGCGTACCGACGCCGGCCTCCAGGTCCGAGATATCGCCGATTTTGGAGGTGTGGTGGTCCCGGACCGCAAGGTCGAGTTCGGCTTCAGTCATTCCCACGCCGTCGTCCCGGACCCGGATGCCGTCTTTCCCGCCGCGTTCGACAGCAACAGATACCCGGGAGGCGTCGGCGTCGAGGCCGTTCTCCAGCAGTTCCTTCACCACCGAGGCGGGGCGCTCGACCACCTCGCCGGCGGCGATGCGCTGCACCGTCGCCTCGTCGAGTGAGGTGATACTCGGACTGTCGCCGTCCCGCCCCGCGGGCGTGTCACTGTCCTCGCTCACGGCTCTGTCTCTGTGGCACGCGTGATTGCGTGCCGCTGGGTGTCGTTCAGCTCTCTTTTCACGGCCAGTTCGGGGTCGAGCCAGACGGCCCGTGCATGCCCGCCGGCCAGCGACGCCTGCTCCGTCGTGCTGTGAGCGACGTAGATTGCGGCGAACGCGCCGTCTGCACCGAGCTCCCACGCCGTCGTCAGCACCGGCTCGCCAACCTGCACGTCGAGTCCGGTCACCTCGCTGATTGCCCGTTTGAGCCCCCGTTCTGGGTCCTCACCAACGTAGAGCTGCCCGCCCGGGAGCTCCCAGATGCCGTCCTCGTTCTCGAGCAGGAGGATGCGTTTTTGCGGTTCGGGTCCGATCAGCACCGCCTTCTGCGTGACGGCGAAGCGCTCGCTCATGCGGGACCGCCTCCGGTCACTGGTTCGCCGCTGGACATGCCCGAACCCACGGCGCGGGGGTAAAAGAACGATGCGCTCGGCTTACTCCAGTCGGGACTGCCACTCTTCGACGCGGGCCATCAGTTCGACCGGCGAGAGCTCCGCGATCTCGGTCTCGTGCAGGTCCGCCAGCACCGCTTCGGACTCGGGGTCCAGGCGCTCGGCTTCGGACTCGGCCGACGATACATCTGCGCCTCGTCCATCCCCGGCGAGGGGCTCCTGTTCGGCATCGGTTGGTTGCTTCGGCGCTCCCTTCTGGAAGCTCCCGGAGGAGAGGTCGAACACTGCCTGCTTCGTCTCCCCATCCCCGCCCGAGCCGCGTGCCTCGATGGCTTTCTCCTGGCGCAGCCGGTCGAGCACGTCGCCCGCGCGATCCACGACGGGCCGTGGAACCCCAGCCAGGTCGGCGACGTGGATCCCGTAGGAGCGGTCGGTCGGGCCGTCCCTGACTGTCCGCAGGAACGTCACGTCCCCATCGCCCGAATCGGGGTCGCCGTCGACAGCGACGTGGACGTTCGCGACACTGTCGAGGTGGGTTGCCAGCGTCGTCAGTTCGTGATAGTGGGTTGCAAACAGCGTTTTCGCCCGCACCTCGTTGTGGAGATACTCCGTCGCGGCCCACGCGATACTGATCCCATCGTACGTCGCTGTCCCCCGACCGACTTCGTCTAGAATCACCAGCGAGTCCTCCGTCGCGGAGTGGAGGATGTTCGAGAGCTCCTGCATCTCGACCATGAACGTCGAACGGCCCTGCGCCAACTCGTCCAGCGCGCCGACCCGGGTGTAGATACCGTCGACCAGCCCTACCTCCGCCGAGCGCGCGGGTACGAAGCTCCCGGCCTGGGCGAGCAGCGTGATCAGCGCCGCCTGCCGCATGTAGGTGGATTTCCCGCTCATGTTCGGCCCTGTGACGATGAGGAACCGGCGGCCCCGGTCCAGATGCAGGTCGTTGGGGACGAACTCCGTCGTCGTTTCCACCACGGGATGCCGGCCGGCCTCGATGTGGAGCGCCTCACCGTCGGTGAGTTCGGGGCGTGTCCAGTCGTTGTTCGCGGCGTGGTGGGCGAGGGAAGCCAACGCGTCCACCTCGGCGACGGCCCGGCCGACGTCCTGCAGCAGTTCGGCGTGGCTCGCCACTCGTTCGCGGAGCTGTTCGAACAGCTCGTACTCTAGGTCGCCGCGGGCCTCCTCGATCCGCATGATCTCGCGCTCCTTCTCCTCCAGTTCGTCGGTGACGAACCGTTTGGAGTTCTTCAGCGTCTTCAGCTCGCGGTAGTGCTCTGGCACCTGGTCGGCGACGCTCCGGCCGACCTGGATGTAGTAGCCGTCGGTCGTGTTCCGGTCGACGGTGACGTGTGAGAGCCCGTGGCGGCGCTTCTCGCGGTCGGCCAGGCCCTCGAGGAACTCCGCCAGTTCCTCGTGTTTCCCGACCAGGTCGTCGAGCTCCTCGTCGTAGCCGGGGCGGAAGATGCCACCCTGGGTGACGGTTTTCGGCGGGTCCTCTCTGAGCGCGTCCTCCAACGCCTCCCGCAGCGCGGCGGCAACATCGCGGTTGGGGCGGCCCAGCACCGCCGCCAACGGGGAGCTTGCGAGTGGCGTGCCGTCGATGGCCTCCTCGAGTGCGGGCAGCACGCCGACCGTGCGCTTCACCGAGAGTAGGTCGCCGGCGTCCGCCGAGCCGGAGGTCGCTTTGGATGCCAGCCGCTCCAGATCGTAGGCGTCCTCAAGGCTCTCCCGCACGTGCTCGCGGGCCAGCGCCGCCGAGGCCAGTGCCTCCACGGCGTCGTGGCGCCGGCTCAGCTCCTCGCGATTCCGCCGCGGCCGCGTGAGCCACTCCTTGAGCAGCCGCCGGCCTGGGGAGCTGACGGTGGCGTCGATGGTGTCGAACAGCGAGCCACTGGCGCCACCGTGCATCGTCTCGACCAGTTCGAGATTGCGCTGGGTGGTCGCGTCCAGGTTGAGGTGGTCGCTCGACTCGTACTGCTGGAGGCGGGTCATCGCCGCCGTCACGCCCGCGCCGGTGTCGTCGACGTACGCGAGCACTGCGCCCGCGGCGGCGACTGCAGGCGACCGGCTGTCCTCGAAGCCGATACTGTCGAGGGCTGCCTCGCCGAACTGCTCGGTCACGCGGTGGCGCGCGCGGGCCGGGCCGAACTCCTCGCTCGGGCGGAGGGTGTGCGTGGGGTCGAGTCGGTCCTGAACCCGGTTCAGAAGCGCGTCGTCGTTTCGGACCGACGGGCCGGGGAGAAGCTCCGTGGGGGAGAAGCGATAGAGCTCGGCCTGGGCGGCGTCGGCGTCCTCGACTGCGGTCACGAGAAAACGCCCGGTGGTGATGTCGGCGAAGGCGAGGCCGTAGCGGCCTTCCGACTCGGACGACGCGCCTCCACGTGCGGCGTCGCCTTCCACCACCGCAGCGAGATACTGCGCCTCGTCGTCAGTCGTTTCCAGCAGGGTACCGGGCGAGGCGAGGCGCGTGATTTCGCGATATTTGGAGCCGTCCTCGGTCTCGAACTGGTCGGCGACAGCGACGCGGTAGCCGCGCTCGACCAGCGCGGTGAGATAGGGGGTGAGCTCCGAAAGCGGGACGCCCGCCATCGGGTAGGAGGAGCCGTGCGAGGATTTCTGGGAGACCGTGAGATCGAGTTCATCGGCGACGACCTCGGCGTCCTCGGCGAAGAACTCGTAGAAGTCCCCACACTGCATCAGCAGCAGGTCGGCATCGGTGTCGGCTTTCAGGGAGAGGAACTCCTCGACGATACTCTGCGACATAGCGCTCTCTCGGTGGCTCGGCGGCTAAAGCCCTGCGGGTCGGCGGCGGGGTGGCTCGTGGAGTGTCTCCTCTTCGCGGGTCCGAGATCGGTTGCCGCTCGCTCCCGTCGGTCGTGAGCGTTTCAGTATCTCGGATAAACCGCCGTGGGCGAACGGTCACGTCTGACCGAGCCACGACGATGCGCGCATCGTCGCGTGCCGCCCCGGATGGCCCCTACCCCGCCCGGACCGGCATCGCGACGTCGTGGCTAACGGAATCAAGGTATAAGTGTTTCTTGGGAACGAGCCAGCCCTGCCGCTACTTCGTCTCGCAGCGGCCGGCAAGTAGGTCGCTCCCGCCCTGTTGCCCGAGCGCGCCCAGCGCGCCGACGCCCAGCCCGCGGGTTCGTCGGCTCGCTGGGGGGGAACCCGCTGGGTTACCCTGAAACTGGCAGCCATCCGACTCCAACGCGTTCAGAATGAGTGCTCTGCCTGATTTGGATAGATTCAGCGTGGGATCGAATTCCCGGAACCCGCTGCGCTCCGCAACCCCGACGCGGTTTACCCACGGCGTTACCCTTCGATGAGCCGGCGGAGCTGCTCCGGCGGAACGGCCCCGCGGGCTGCGTGGCCGTCCTTTGCGAACGTGGGGACGCCGGTCACGCCGCGCTGGCGGGTCTGCTTGAACGAGTCCGCCAGTCGGTCGGCCCACTCCTCGTCGGTCACTGCCTTGCGGACCCTCTCGCCGTCCAGGCCGACCGATTCGGCCACCTCGACGATGACCGCCTCGTCGCCGATATCACGGTGGTCGATCCAGAACGCCTCGAACAGCGCGTCGTCGAACGCGTCGAACTGTTCGGGGTGCTCCTCGCGGACGTAGAGAGCGGCCTGCTGTGCGTCCCAGGAGTCCGTATCAGGCACGGCGTCGATATCGATCTCGGCGTCGTACGTCTCGCCCAGGCGCTCGACGTTTTCGCGGACGCGCTCGAAGTACGCCTCGTCTTTCCCGTCGTCGACGTCCTCCTGGATTGCGCCGCTCTCGTCGCGCCGATGGCCCCGGAGGTCGAACGGGTGCCACTCGGCCTCGAGCGGCGCGTCGCGCTGTTCACGGTACTGTTCGAGCGAGGCGCGCCCGAGATAGCAGAACGGACAGACGTAGTCGCTGAACACGACGACTTCGTCCCGATCGGCGTCCTCAGACGCAGTCTGACCGCTCGACGAGCGCCGCTCGTCGGCGTCGAAGCCGTCGCCGGTGTCCGGCTCCTCGGATTCCTGCGTTCCCATACCACCTGGAGGTAGCGGAGCCGGAAAAGCGCGCGGGTGCGCGAGCTGTGCCAGAAGCGGCTATCACCGGTCTGCTCGGTGCGAGCTCCCTGTTCCAGCCCCAACTCGTCGGCGTGGCGGTCGACCAGGCCACCGAAGCTGATAGTGATTACTGCGAGTCTGTCCCGCCGTGACCATCCGTGTCGGTGATGGGAGCCCCTGAACCGGCGGCTTTCGACACCGTCGATGCACCGATTCGCAGTAATCACTATGAACCCCTTCGGTTCGGCTCGGTAGCGCACCCGCACAATCGGGATGTTCACGTCGATAACGTTCTCGAGGACGTGGGGCGCCCCCGCGAGCACGAGTTCAGGGCCGGCGTTCTCGATGGTGCGCTCGAGGCTGCGTTCCGCCGTTTCGGCGACGTTCTGCCCCGGCGCACGGGTGAACGTGACGACCGTCGCGTCGTTGCGCCCGCGGTAGGCGGCGTTGAGGTCGTGAAAGTCCCGGCCCGCCGTACCCATGATGAACACGCACTCGGTCACAGAGACATGTAGGGGCGAAAACAGGAGAAGCCTGCTTGCGGTTTCGCCCCGCCGTACCGACCGCATCCCGTCCCAGCCGGCCCCGCCGAACTTTGAAGAACCCCCGCCCCGACCGGCCGGCCATGGACCGACTCGTCACTGGCGGAACACTCCTCACGATGCGGGGGGACCAGCTTGGAATCGTCGACGACGGCGCCGTCGCCATCGAGGACGGCCGCATCACCTACGTCGGCGAGGCCACAGAAGCACCCGACCCGGACAGTACGGACATCGTCGACGCCGAGGGCGGCGTCATCATGCCGGGGCTCGTCAACGCTCACGCCCACACGAGCCACACGCTGCTGCGCGGTGGTGCACAGGACGTCCCCGAAATCGAATGGATGAACCGCGCGCTGGGCCCGCTCTCGGCCCAGGCCGACGAGGCCGACCGGGTGGCTGGCGCCCGACTCGGGGTGCTGGAAGCGGTTCGCGGCGGGGCGACGACGCTCTGTGAGTACGCTGGCGAGGTCGGCACGCTGGTGGCGGAGGTGTACCAGCCCCTCGGTGTCGGCGTCGTCGCCGTCGAGACCATCAACGAGGTGCCCGACGACCGGAGCGACCTGGGCCCCCGCGACCTCTACCCCTTCGACCGCGACCAGGGTGAAACGGCGCTGGCCCGGGCGGATAACCTGTTCGAGCAGTTCGGCGACGATCCCCTGGTGACGCCGGCCTACGGCCCGCAGGCGCTTGATATGGTCTCGCCTGAGCTGCTCGAGACGGTCCAGCGCCACGCCGAAGAGCGCGACACGAAACTCCACCTCCACACCGCTCAGGGCGAGCGCGAGGCCATCCAGATCGAGGAACGCTACGGCGCCGACGAGTCGACCGTCTCGGTGCTCGACGAACTCGGGATCGTCGACGACTCGCTGGTTGCGGTCCACTGCCACGGCGCGACGCCGGCCGAACGCGAGCGCCTCGCTTCGGGAGGTGCGGCGATGCTCGGCTGCCCCTCCTCCATCTCGGCGATCGACGGCATCGTCCCGCCGGTCGCGGAGTTCCGCGAATACGGCGCCGCTGTCGGTATCGGGACGGACCAGGCGCCCGGGCCGGGTCATCACTCCATGTTCCGGGAGGCCCGGACTGCGGCGACGCTCTCGAAAGTCGAACACACCGACCCGACGGCGCTGCCTGCCTGGGCCGCGCTCCGGATGGCGACGGTCGGCGGCGCCCGTGCGCTCGGCATCGACGACGAGGTCGGAACGCTGGAGGAAGGCACGCGGGCGGACCTCATCGTCGTCGAGACCGACCGGCTCTCGACGGCGCCGGTGGTCGACTCCCCGCTCCACACCGCCGTCCCGAACCTCGTCTACTCCACGACTGGCCGGGAGGTCCGGGACAGCTTCGTGGCCGGCGACGCGGTGCTCCGGGACGGCACGTTCGTCGACGCCGACCCCGACGCCGCGGTTGCTGTGGCGACTGAACGGGCGAACGCGCTCTACGAACGGGCAAGCGAGAACTGGCGGCAGGCAGATTCGGAACTGGTCGATGCGGTCGACGCCGGCTGGCTCTGAACGCCGGCCGGCCGTTCGGGTTGTACCGTCTTTCTGTGGCTAGTTGTGGCCGTGCCCGTGGCCGTCTCCGTCCTCGCCGGACTCCAGCCCTGCTGCAGGGTCGAAATCGTCGACCGGCGTGACGGAGTAGTCCACGGTGAGCGTGTCACGGGTCGCCCGGATCTTGCCGACGAACGTCGACACGTCCGCGAGACTCCCCTCCAGGACGAACAGCTCCATACAATGGTGGCCGCCGACGTGGGAGTGGAAGTTCGAAGCGACCAGCCCCTCGTGTTCGTGACGAAGCTGCATCATCCGCTCCTCGACGTTCGTGGTTTCGTACTCGAACAGCACAGTGACGACGGCCATGAGCTGACGGTCCTCCAGCCGGCGGTCCTCGAACTCCCCGAGGAGGTTCCGGGCGGCCTCCCGAACGACTTCGCTCCGACCGGTGTAGCCGTGCTCGTCGGCGAAGTTGTCGATGCGATTGAGCAGCTCTTCGGGCATGGAGACGCTGACGACGGTCATATGTGAACTTAGATAGCCTCAGCTATTAATTCTTAGCAAGTGGTGGTCTCGGCGGCTGACCTCGACAGTGGTCTCGACGACAGATGCTCCCCGGGTCGGTGGCGACGGCGACCCGTGCTGCTGCGACGCTTGCCCCTGTACACACGCTTTTGCTCGCCCGTGTGAAGGAACCCCACATGAGTTCCGACCTCGATTCGGAGACGCGCCGCGACCTGGAATCGTTCGTCAGTGACTGGCTTGCCGAGGCGAGCGTCCCGGGCGCCGCCGTTGCCGTGGTGGATCGAGACGGCACCCGCTACGCCGAGGGGTTCGGTGCGCGCGATCTCGAGCACAACACGCCGGCCACCGAGGAGACACTGTTCGGCATCGGCTCCTGCTCGAAATCGTTCACCGGGGTTGCGGTACTCTCGCTCGTCGAGGAGGGCGAGCTCTCGCTCTCGGACCCGGTGACCGAGTACGTCGACCGCTACGCGGACGCGCCGGGCGAGCCGCCGACGCTGCGGGAGCTTCTGACCCACAGTTCGGGGTTCCCGAGCGACGGGATGGCCGTCGCGCTCATCCAGCGGTACATGGGCGTCGACCCGACGGAGGTACCCGTCTCCGGCGAAGCTGACTTCGGGCGCTACGTCGCCGACGCCGCCGACGACCGGGTGACCGACCGCGAGGAGTTCTTCTACTACAACTCCGGGTACACCGTCCTCGGCGAGATCGTGGAGGCAGTGACCGGCCAGTCGTTCGCTGCGGCCGTCGAGGACCGGGTGTTCGAGCCACTACATATGGCCCGGACGACGTTCGACCGCGACGCCTTCGACGGAGAGGAGGACCGCATGACCCCCTACTACCCCGGCGACGACGGCTCGACGGAGGGTGGCTTCCCGTTCGACCGGAACGTCGAAGCGCCGGGCGGTATCGTCTCGTCGGTTTCGGAACTCGCGACGTATCTCCGCTGCCAGATGCGCGGCGGCGAAGTCGACGGCACGCGCCTGCTGGAGGAGGAGACGGTCGCCCAGGCCCACGAACAGCACTCGACCCGGAAGACCCGCATCGACGGCGCCGAACAGGGGTACGGCTACGGCTGGATGATCGAGGAGTATCTCGACGACCGCATGGTGGCCCACGGCGGCAGTGTCGGCGTCTCGACGGCGTGGCAGGGGTTCCTCGAGGACGAGGGCCTCGGCGTGGTCGTGCTCTGTAACACCAGTGCCGACCCGCACCCGATGCACGTCGGCCCCGCGCTGCTGGCGATTCTGCAGGGCGAGGAGCCAGAGCAGGTCGAACCCCACTACGCGCTTGCGGCGAAACGCGATGGGCTGACCGGGGAGTACGAGTCCTCCCGCGGGCTGATGAGCGGCGAGGTCGAGCGGGAGGCGGGCGGCCTCTCACTCACGCTCTCTGCCGGTCGTGGCGACCAGACGATGCCGCTCGTGCCGGAGTCGCTCGATCCCGACGAAACCGAGTTCTACAGTGTCAGCGCCGACGGCGCCCGGACCGAACTCCGCTTCGAGGAGCACGACGACCACCACGACCTGTTCGTCCAGCGCTGGCGGCTCCACGGGGAGTAGCCGAATTCGGCGCCCCCGCCCCGGCTCACGCCCGCTGCAGCCGTGAACGTGTGTAGAACGTGTGGTCGTCGGGAGCCAGCGTCTCCGGGTAGGCGGTGAACTCCTCCTCACCCCACGACTCGGAGATGGTCACCGCTATCCCGCCCCGATCGCGTTCGACTGTCGCAGTGAGTTGGTCGTCGTCGGATTCGAAACTCTCCCTGTGGAACGTCGCCCGGTGCATCCCCAGCGGCGCCATCAGCTCCTCCTGGATGTACTCGGCGTAAGTGCGACCGTCGACGGACTCGATGACGCGCCCGAGCACGTCGTAACCGGTGTTGTAGTAGAAGAACCGCTCGCGGTCAGTCACCCGGAGCTCCGTCGCCTCCCGGACCAGTCGCTCGCGGTCCGCTTCGTCCGCCACGCCGGCTGGGTAGCCCTCGACGGCCTGCGAGAGCAGGCCGGCGCTGGTCGTCGGCATCCCCGACGTGTGCGAGAGCAGTTCGGCGATGGTGATCGGCTTCGTAATCGAGCCGACACCGTACAGCGTCTCGGGGGTCGCGGGGGCGTTGCTCTCGAGGTCGCGGGCCCCGAAGCCTTCGGCGTACAGCTCGCCGTCGGTATCGAACACGACGACGCTGGCACCTGGGATATCCGCCTCCGGTAGCCAGTTGTGGACGAGCGAGTCGAGTTTCCGAACCCGGTCTGCTGACAGGTTGCTCATCGTCCCGCTGTCGCTGACAGCTGCCGTGAACCTTTGGCAGTGGTACACATACAGCTTCGAACCGTCGGGCTGTACCCGGCTCTCGTCGGGTAAGATCGGCTCCTGGCTCGCGGGCACTCCCCTACTCCTGCAAAGCGAACCGCGGTGCGCAGGCCTAGCGCACCGAGTCCAGAATCAGCTGCTGCTCGACCCGCTTCACTTCGTGCTGAACGTCCCGAACCGCGTCGATGTTCGCCGAGATGCTGGAGATCCCCTCCTCGACGAGGAAGTTCACCATCTCCGGCTTCGAGCCGGCCTGCCCGCAGATGGAGGTCTCGACGTCGAGTTCACGGCACGTCTCGATGGTGTCGGCGATGAGCTCCAGCACAGCGGGGTGGAGCTCGTCGAACCGGTCCGCGACGTGACTGTTGTTCCGGTCGACCGCCAGCGTGTACTGGGTGAGGTCGTTCGTCCCGAAGGAAGCGAAGTCGATGCCCTCCTCGGCCATGTCCTCCACGGTGAGGGCGCTCGCGGGCGTCTCGATCATCACGCCCCACTTGCGCTTCTCGGTGTCGATGCCGGCCTCCTCCATCAGCTTCTTCGCCTGGATCACGTCCGCGGCGTCGTTCACGAGGGGGAGCATCAGCTCCACGTTGTCGTAGCCCATCTCGTAGAGTCGGCGGAACGCCGCCAGTTCGTGCTGGAACACGCCCGGCTTCGAGAGGCTGCGCCGGACGCCGCGCCAGCCGAGCATCGGGTTGTGCTCGACGGGCTCGTCCTTGCCGCCCTCCATCGAGCGGAACTCGTCGGTCGGCGCGTCGAGGGTCCGCACCCGGACGGGCCGGGGGTAGAACTCTTCGGCGACGCCCTGGATGCCGTCGACGAGCTGGTCCTGGTAGGCTTTCTCACCTTCCGCTTCGATATACCGCTCTGGCGTCTTGCCCAACGTGAGCACCATATGCTCCATCCGGAGCAGGCCGACGCCGTCTGCACCGGTCGCGGCCGCACGCTCGGCGGCCTCCGGGATGGAGACGTTGACTTTGACCTCCGTCGCAGTCATGGGTTTGACCGGCGTCTTCGGGCGGACCTCTTCGACGGGCTCGTGCTCCGGCTCGGCGGGTTCGGTGCGACCGGAGATAACGGTCCCCTTGTCGCCGTCGATGGTGACGATCTGGTCGTCTTTCAGCTCTCGGGAGCCGCTTCCGGTGCCGACGACCGCCGGGACGCCGAGTTCGCGGGAGACGATAGCGGCGTGACTCGTCATCCCCCCCTCGTCGGTGACGATGCCCGCCGCACGCTTCATCGCCGGCACCATGTCCGGCATCGTCATCTCGGTGACGAGGACGTCGCCATCGCCGACCTTGTCGAGTTCGTCAAGTTGAGTGACCACCCGGACCTCACCCGAGACGATGCCCGGCGACGCACCGAGCCCCCGGACGAGCACGTCGCCGCTCTCGTTGCCCGTGGTCTGGCGCTCCTCGGTGAGCTCACCCTCCTCATCGGCGATGGTGGTGATCGGTCGAGACTGCAGCATGTACACCTCGTCGCCGACGATGGCCCACTCGACGTCTTGTGGGGTCTCGTAGTGGTCTTCGACACGCTCGCCCAGCACCACCAGCTTCTCGATCTCCTCGTCGGAGAGCACACGCTCGTTGCGCCGTGACTCCTCGACATCGAGTTCGACGGTCTCGCCGGTCTCCTCGTCTTTGACCATCTTGACCTTCTTGTCGGCGACGGTCACCTCGTCGACCGTGTCGGCGGTCCGGTCGTAGACGTAGTTGTCCGGGGAGACAGTGCCCGAGACGACCGCTTCGCCGAGCCCCCATGCGGCCTCGATGATCAGGCGCTTCTCGCCCGTCGAGGGGTGGGAGGTGAACATCACGCCGGACTTCTCGGCGTCGACCATCCGCTGGACGACGACTGCGATATCGACCGCATCGTGGGGGAAATCCTGGCGTTCGCGGTAGTAGATCGCCCGCTGAGAGAACAGCGACGCCCAACACTCCTTCACGCGGTCGATAAGCGCAGCCTCCGTGACGTTGAGGAACGTCTCCTGCTGCCCGGCGAAGGAGGCATCGGGGAGGTCCTCGGCCGTCGCCGAGGAGCGCACCGCAACGAACGCCTCGCCGTCGCCGATACTTCGGTACGCCGAGATGATCTCCTCCCGAACCGACTCCGGCAGTGGCGTGCCGAGAATCAGTTCGTGGGCCGTCTCGGAGGCTCGCTTCAACGCGGTGGAGTCCTCCGGGTCCAAGTCCATCGCCGCGAACAGTTCGTCATCGATTCCGGCTTCCTCAATGAACGCTCGATACGTTCCCGCCGAGACAACGAACCCCGGCGGCACGGGAAGCCCCGCCTCGGTGAGTTCACCGAGAGAAGCGCCCTTCCCGCCGACCGTTTCGAGGTCCGCGGCACGAACGTCGTCGAGCCAGAGTACTCCCATCGTCTAATGAACCTGGTCAGCATCTAAAGAAGGTTCCGACAACGCTCCTCGAAGCTGGTTACGCGGTGTCAGCTACTGGAGTCGCGTCACTCGAAGACGGCATCGAACGCCGCGGCGCCGAGAGGGTCGAACGTCCCCGCAGCCAGGTTCTCCCGGACGTGTGTCGGGCGACCCATCCCCACGAGCGCACACGTCACCGCAGGCGCCGAGCGCGTGAAGTTGATCGCGCGCTGGACGGGTGTATCTCCCGCCAGCTCTGCGGCGACCTCCGGCGGGAGCCCCTCGACGAGCTCCCCCTGGAGCACGCTTGCGCTGGCGAACACCGAGAGCCCCTCCTGCTCGGCGAACGACAACGCGCTGATCGGCTCACCGTTCGCCGGAGAGTTGTGGTGCGTGGCGGTGAACCCGTCGGCCATGTGGACGTTGAACGGGAGTTGGAGCGCTTCGAAGCCGTGTGCATCCGGCGGCTTTCCGACCGCTTCGGCGGCGGCCTCCGCGCGGGCGACTACCTCCGACAGCGCGAGATGCTTCTCGTGATCCGGCGGCACCCGGAACGCCTCCCAACTGGCGACGCCGTAGCGGCCGATCCGGCCGTTCTCGATGGCCTGTTCCAGTAGCTCGAAGGCGGCCTGGAGCTGGTCGTAGACCTCCTCAGGACTCCGCGCTGTCAGCTGTGTCTCGGGGTTGTGGACGTAGTAACAGTCGATGGTCTCCACGGACAGCGCTGCCCGGGAACGGTCGAGCATCGTCGAGAGGAACTCGGGGGCGATGCAGTGGCTCCCCTTCGCCAGGTCCTCCGGATCTACCAGTCCCGGCTCGAGGAACTCCCGGCGGATGTAGGCGCCCGGGTCGTCCGGCCGTGTACCGACGAAGGGGATGAAGCCGCCTTTGGTTGCGACGACGACGGATTCGCGGTCCACCGCCGCGTCCGCGAGCGCCTCGCCGACGACCCGCTCGGAGCGGCCACAGCGGTAGTTGATGGCAGTGTCGATGACGTTACAGCCGTGCTCGAGCGCGGTGACGATGGCCTCCCGGTACCGGTTGTCGACGGCATCGGTCGGCGCACCGAGATACGTCCCGACGCCGATCGAAGAGACGACGCCCGGGCCGAACCGGCGGAAGTAGGTGCGGCCGTACCGGTCGCCGAACCGGTCGCGGTAGCGCCAGGTGGCCTCGTGGGTCGCCATGGTGCCGGTACGAGGGGGCCGTGTCTAAAATGGCTACTGTTTTGATGGCTGGCTCGACACAGTCACGGCGTAAGCTCCGGGGCCGCGAGACGGGGCTCGCGACAGGTCGAGGGCCGTGACTGGCTCGACACAGTCAGGGCGTAAGCTCCGGGGCCGCGAGACGGGGCTCGCGACAGGTCGCGCGCCGTGACTGGTTAGACGTCCCCCTCGAGGCTTTCAAACAGAACTTCGGTTAACCGCCCGCGGGAGAACGAGGCGCTGT
>NZ_JAZKRY010000014.1:0-40200 GCF_036626355.1 Halolamina sp.
ACGAACTGTTCGCCGACCCGCAGCACCCCTACACCAAGTCACTGCTGTCGGCGGTGCCACGAATCGACCCGGCGGCTCGGGTCGACCGCGTGGTGCTCGAGGGGTCGGTCCCGTCCCCCATCAACCCGCCGAGCGGCTGCCGGTTCAACACGCGATGTCCGGAGGTCATCCCACCCGAAGGCTGGGCGGCCAGCCAGGAGGCGTTCCGGAAGGCGTTCTCCTTCCGGACCCGGGTGTTGAACGACGAGGTCGACGCCGACGCCATCTCCGAACGACTCGACGCGGAGGGTCGGGCGACCGACGCCGAGTCACTGGCAGACGAGATTCTTGACCAGTCCTACACCGGCGCGATCGAGGACCTACCGACCGAGGCCCGGGACACCATCCGTGAGGCGGCCGCGGCGCTCGGCGACGGCGAGGACGACCGGGCCCACAACATCGTCCGCGATAGCTTCCCGACGCCCTGCGAGCGGGACGAACCGCTGATGACGGCGACGGAGACGGGTAACCTCGCGGCGTGTCTCCGACTGA
Source organism: Halolamina sp. (assembly GCF_036626355.1). Taxonomy (GTDB): domain Archaea; phylum Halobacteriota; class Halobacteria; order Halobacteriales; family Haloferacaceae; genus Halolamina. Next base: position 532 of record NZ_JAZKRY010000014.1, read on the forward strand.
GCGACGAGACCGAATACACGCCGCTCGAACCGGTGGGAGACGACTGAGCGGTTTCACAACAGCGGTTTCGCAACCGTGGACGGCGGATGACGTCCGCATGGGCGGCCACCCCGGCCGCCGCGGTTCACCCGGAGCCAAGGTTTTAGCGGGTCCGGTCCTCCGACATGATATGGACTCACACCCCGACTACTTCTCCGAGTACGACCACGGTGAAGGAACGTTCGACGTCGAGGAGTACGAGCTCTACTACCGGCGGTTCGGCACCGGCGACGACGTGTTGCTCGCGCTTCACGGTGGTCCGGGGATGCCCCACGACTATCTCGCACCGCTGGCCCAACATGGCGGCGAGGACCTCACGGTCTACCTCTACGACCAGTTCGGTGTTGGCGGGTCTGACCGGCCGGCGCCTGGCGATTTCGACCGCTATACTGTCGATCACTACCGCGACGAAGTCGAAGCCGTCAGACAGGCCATCGACCCCGCGGGCGGGTTCTACGTCTACGGGCAGTCGTGGGGCGGGATGCTCGCACAGGAGTACGTTCTCGAGTATGGAGAGTTTGTGGACAAACTGGTGCTGGCGAACACGCTCGCTGACACCGCGACTGCCTACGAATCAATGCGTGGCGTGCTGGAGGACCTGCCGGAGGGGGACCGCGAGACCATCGAGGAATACGAGACCCGGCGAGCCTACGAGGACCCGGAGTACGAGGCGGCACTCGACGGCGCCTACCGCGAGCACGTCTGCCGGACCGAGGAGTACCCCGACCCGGTACTGAACACTTTCGAGGGTGTCAACCTGGCTGTCTACGGGCTGATGTGGGGGCCGAACGAGTACGTCCTGCTGGAGACCGCGCGGCTGCGCGAGTGGGACGTGCGGGACCGACTCGGGGAAATCGAGACGGACACGCTGGTGCTGACTGGTGCCTACGACGAGATCTCCCCGGATATCGCCCACGACATCGCGGACCGCATCCCCGGTGCCGACCTCCACGAGTTCGCTGAGAGCAGTCACATGCCGTTCTGGGAGGAGCCCAAGGAACACACAGCCGTCCTCGACATGTTCCTCGCCTAAGCCCGCTGGGTCGGCTCCAGGCCACGGCCAGGCCGGCTCAGTCGAAGATCCGCTCTTTGGACTCCTCGCTGAACCCGTCGCTGGCGTCGACGGCGGCCTCGTACACCCGGCGGAGCTCCGCGACGGGCGTCTCGTGTTCGTCGACCCGGAGGTCGTGGAACGCCGTCGTCTGGGGCGATTTGATCAGTATCGCTGCCGAGCTATGGCCGCGCTTGTCGCCGCCGGCATCGACGCCAGCCGCGAGCGCGTCGAGCAGGCGCTCGCCGATGCGGCCCTCGGCGTCCTCGAAGGTGTCGATGACCGCAGGCGGGGTCTCGGGTCCTTCGAGCATGTTCCCCGCCGCAGTGAGGCCGTCGCGGACCTCGTGGCCGCACCACTCGTCGCACTCGTCACCGGTGAAGGCGAACGTGTTGCCCCGGTAGTCGACGCCGTGGAGCTGTCGGAGCTCGCTGTGCTCGTCCTGTTCGAGCAGGCCGGGAAGCGCGTCGTCCACTGCGAGGTCCGGAAGCAGGTCGATCCCGCGGCGCCCCAGTCGGACGTTGACGAAGCTCTGGGTTGCGACGGCGCCGTCGTGGCTGACGTACGGACAGAGCGCCCCGACCGCTGGGGCGTCAGTTGCGACGGCGACGGCGAAGGCGGGGCCGTCACCCGTGTCGTGTTCCTCGGACGGAACATGTGTACAGAGTGAGAACGTCATGGCTAGACGGTGTGCTGCAGGGAGAAAAACACTACCCGTTGAGCCGCTTTGCTTGGTTACTTTACCCCTGCTCGTGGTACTGTTCGCTATGTCAGAGCCAGAGCTTGACCGATTTACGTCGCGTCGCTCGACCGCGTACGCCAACCGGGGCATGGTCGCAACCAGCCAGCCGCTGGCCTCACAGGTCGGTGTCTCCACGCTGGAGAACGGGGGGAACGCCTTCGACGCCGCCGTCGCCACCGCGGCGGCGCTCAACGTCGTCGAGCCCACCTCGACCGGACTCGGCGGCGACGTGTTCGCGCTCTACAAAACCGCCGAGGGTGAGGTCGGGGCGATGCGTTCCTGCGGAGGCGCACCCGCCGAGGCCACGCTAGAGAACGTCCGGGAGGCCGTCGCCGAGGAGGAGGACGTCGAGCCCGAGGAGGCCGAGATGCCCTCGAAGGGTCCCCACGCCGTCACCGTTCCCGGGACGGCCCGGGGCTGGGAGCTGACCGCCGAGAAGTTCGGCAACAAGTCCCTCGGCGAGCTGCTCCAGCCGGCCGTCCACTACGCCACCGAGGGCTACCCCGTCTCGGAGGTCGTCTCCGCCCAGTGGCAGCATGGCGAGGACCTCTTCGAATCCGAGCACGCCCGCGAGGCGTACCTGTTCGATGGCGAGGCGCCGAACACCGGCCAGCAGGTGACGCTCCCGCGGCTGGGCGCGTCCCTTGCTACCATCGCCGAGGAGGGCGCCGACGCGCTCTACGAGGGCGAAATCGGCGAGAAGATCGCCGCAGAGGTGCAGTCCCAGGGCGGCTTCCTCACGACCGAGGACCTGGCGGCGTTCGAGCCGGAGCTGCTCGACCCCGTCTCCACGACGTACAACGGCGCCGAAGTGTACGAGCTCCCGCCGAACAACCAGGGGCTGATCGCGCTGGAGGCGCTCAACCTGGCCGAGGAGGTCGGCGCCGCCGACTACCCGCTCGACTCGCCCGAACGCGTCCACTACTTCGCGGAGGCGCTGAAGGTCGCGTTCCACGACGGCCACCGCTACATCACCGACCCCGAGTACGAGGACCACCCGCCGCTGGCGGCGAAATCATGGGCCGAGGAGCGAGCCGAACTCATCGGCGAAGTGGCGAACCACGACGTGAGCTTCGGCGTCGAGGGGAGCAACGCCGAGGACGCCGACACCGTGTTGCTCTGTGTCGCCGACGACGAGGGGAACGTCGTCTCGTTCATCAACTCCCGGTTCGCGGGCTTCGGGTCCGGGCTCGTCGCAGGTGACACCGGTATTGCGCTGCAGAACCGGGGCTCCTCGTTCTCGCTTTCCGAGGACCACCCCAACCGCATCGCACCGGGCAAGCGTCCGTTCCACACGCTGGTGCCGGCCATCGCCGACTTCGCGCCTGACAGCGAGGCGGAGGACTGGGCCGCCTTCGGCGTGATGGGCGGGTTTATGCAGCCCCAGGGCCATCTGCAGCTCATCTCCAACATCGTGGACTACGACCTGCCGCTCCAGGCCGCACTCGACCTGCCGCGCTGGCGCTACCGGGCCGACGGCGAACTCGGCGTCGAGGAGCGGATGAACGGCGACGAGCGGCTGACCAAACTCGCCCGGAAGGGCCACGACGTCCGGGTGCTCCCGCCGGGTGCCTTCGGCGGCGCACAGATCGTCCGGAACACCGACGGGACGCTATCAGGGGCGACCGAGCCGCGAAAGGACGGCAACGCGCAGGGCTACTAACCCACTGTACCCTGCGGTCGAACTACCCGATTTTCTCCGGGGAACTTGTCGTCGAATCACCTGATTCTCTTTCCAGAAAACGCAGCTGGATTGGCTAATCTGCCCCACAGAAGCTGCAGATTTACAGACGTATTTCGCCGGCTAAGCCCCCCGTTTCACGGTACCAAGACACAATAATCACCGGCTAACTCCCGCTACGTGGCTTGGTAACATGGTGCGAATATTGCCGGGACCACAAACATGCGAGCGAAGCTCCAAAACTGCTAAATACGGCATTTCCGAGGGTAGCGGCTCTCACCCGTTTGATTGGTGAAATGAGAGCTGAACGTATCGTAATGTATATCCGTGACGGAGCACCCCGTAGAGCTATGCCACAGGGTAACTCCCGAGAACGGTTTGACGTAAGTCGCCGTACGTTGGTCAAGTCACTTGGCGTCGGCGGCGTCGCCGGCCTCGCCGGCTGCGCCGGCGGTGACGGGACCGAGACTGCAACTGACGAGCCGACGGAGACCCCAACGGACTCCACGCCGACCCCGGCTGACAAGGAGAAGGTCCAGATGGGCGGCGAGCTCGTCGCGACGTTCGGCGCCGACGTCAAGAACTTCGACCCGACCAAGCAGAACGACACCACGTCCTCGAAGGCGTTCGGGCTGGTGTACGAACCCCTGCTTGCGACGGACTTCGGTGGGAAGCCCCAGAACGTGCTTGCCACGAGCTTCGAGCAGGCCGAGGAGGACCTGACGTGGGTCGCCACGCTCCGTGAGGGCGTACAGTTCCACAACGGGAACGAGCTGACCGCCGAGGACGTGAAGGCGACCTTCGACCGCTACGAGGGGACCCCCCGTGCCGCCGACGTGACAGACTGGTACGCTTCCAGTGAGGTCACCGGCGAGTACGAGCTCACAATCAAGCTGAAAGACAAGTACGCCCCGCTCAAGTTCTCACTCGGCGGCGTGCCTATCGTCCCCAAAGAGGTCGCCGACGGCGACCTGAAGCTCACCGACAACCCAGTCGGGACCGGCCCGTACGAGTTCGTCAAGCACGAGCCGGACAGCCTGTTCCGCCTCCAGCGAAACGATGACTACTGGTTCGACGGGAGCGATAGCGAGACGATGCCGGAGAAGCCGCCCATCGAGACGGTCACCTTCCGCATCATCACCGAGCAGTCCGCACAGCTCGCAGCCCTCCAGGGCGGTGACGTCGACTTCATCAACAACGTCCCCGCGGACAGCTACGAGGAGCTGAAAGAGAACGAGGAGTTCACCGTCACCGAGCGGACGGCCGGCGGGTTCGACCTGTTCGCCTACCCGATGAGCGTCGAGCCGTTCACGAACGCGAAAGTTCGCCGCGGTATCTCGCGTCTCATCCCGCGCGGCGCCATCGTCGACACGGTGTACAAAGGCATCGGTTCGCCGGCGTACACGCCGATTTCGCCGCTGGCGGCGCAGTTCACCTCCCCCGAGTTCAACGAGCAGATGGGTGAGGAGTACACCGCCTACAACAAGCAGAAGGCCCAGGCGGAGATCCAGGCCGGCTTCGACGAGCTCGGCATCGAGGCGCCGTTCGAGACGACCATCATCACGAACCAGAACCCACAGCGCGTGAAGTGGGCGCAGCTGATTCAGGAGAGCATCAACAGCACGGAGTTCTTCGAGGCCGACCTGGAGCAGTTCGAGTGGAACACCTACGTCGGGAAGATTCTGGCCGAGGATACCCACGAAAAGAACCAGTTGATCTGTGTCGGCTGGTCCGCTGGCTGGGACCCGGACGCGTACGTCCACAACCTGTTCCACACCAAGCAGTTCACCCCTGCGTGCTGTAACTTCATGCACTACGGGAACGATGAGACCGACCAGATGATCGACGACGGGCTCCAGACCTACGACATCGAGGAGCGCAAGTCCATCTACCAGGATCTGATGGAGCGCCTGGTGAAGGACACCCCGTTAGCGTACATCCGGTTCGGGAAGGCCATGAACGCGTTCGCAAGCGAGAGCGTGAAAGGCTTCCAGACGTACCCGATCGATAGCGGTGAGTTCACGGGTGTGTTCTCGCCGTCCGCTGAGGCGTACACCTACGTCGACAAGTAAACACGGGCGACACCGTCGCATAGCCGACTATCGCCCCCTTCAGAACGAATGTCACTTCAACGATACCTAATCAAGCGACTGCTCCTGACGGTTTTCATCCTGTTCTCGGTGTCAGTGCTGACGTTTTCGCTCGTCGCACTACTGCCCGGGAACGTGGTGGATTACATCCTCCAGTTCCAGGATGTTACACCGGAGCTCCGGGCGGAGCTCTACGACCAGTACAACCTCAACGAACCGATTTGGACTCGTTATCTACTCTGGGTCACTGACGCATTACAGGGTGACTTCGGTCAGTCGCTCATCTCCGACCGGAGCGTCGGCGGCGCCATCGCCGGTCGCCTCCCCCAGACGGTGCTGCTCGGCATGCTCGGGTTCGCCATCTCCATCGGGATCGGCATCCCCGCAGGGGTCATCTCCGCAGTGAACAAGGGCAAGACGACTGACGAGGTCAGCCGCGTCGCCGCGCTGCTGGGCATTGCGACCCCGAACTTCTGGCTCGGGCTGATGCTCATTCTGGTCTTCTCCGTGGAACTCGGCTGGTTCCGGGTCATCCCCCCGGTGGATCTGCCGCTCCTGTCGTTCCCGATGCTCAAGTTCATGATCCTGCCGGCGATCACGCTCGGGACGGCGTCCGCCGCGCTGATCATGCGGCTCACGCGGTCTGCAATGGTCGAACAGCTCAACAAGGACTACGTCCGGACCGCCCGCGCGAAGGGACTGAGCGAGCGAACGGTCATCATCAAACACGTGCTCCGGAACTCGCTCATCTCGGTGGTCACCGTCGCCGCGCTCCAGATCGCCTTCATCGTCGACGGCACCGTCGTCGTCGAGCAGGTGTTCTCCTGGCCGGGTGTCGGCCGCCTGCTGATTCAGGCGATCACCCAGCGGGACTTCCCCATCATCCAGGCTGTCGTCCTGCTGGTGGCGACGACCATCGTCTTCGCCAACCTGTTCGCGGACATCATCTACTCGTGGCTCGACCCACGGATTCGCTACTGACATGACGGAACGAGACTCCACAACACAACGAGGGAGAATTCGGGTAACCGGGTTCGATGCAAGCGTGATCGAGGAGCGTGAGGGCTTCGACTGGGAGGCCGGCGAGTCAAACGTGGCTCGCGGCCGGTGGGAGCGTGCCTGGAAGCGCTTCAAGACCAACCGGACCGCACTCATCGGGCTCGCCATCATCGCCGTCATGGCCTTCTTCGCCATGTTCGCCCGACCGATCACGGTGGCGGGGATTCCGATCCAGCCGATCTCGCTCGCGCCGTACGACCCGGGAGCGTCGAACTTCGGCGCGGTGCTCGAATCGCCGTCGCTGGCCCACCCGTTTGGTACTGACTGGGCCGGGAAAGACATCTTCTCGCGCATCGTCTACGGCGGTCGCTTCAGTCTCTCGATCGGCTTCATCGCCGTCTCGCTGGCGCTGTCTGTCGGCGTGCCGCTTGGCTCCATCGCGGGCTACTACGGGGGGATCATCGACGAGATCATCATGCGGATCGTCGACATCCTCTACTCGTTCCCGTTCCTCGTGCTCGCCATCGCGCTCATCGCGGTGCTGGGCCAGGGGTTCTGGAAACTGATCCTCGCGCTGGTGCTGGTGGTCTGGATCGGCTACGCGCGTATCATCCGGGGGGAGATTCTCTCGGTCAAGGAGAACGAGTACGTGCTCGCGGCGCGCGCACTTGGGGCCCGTGACCGTTCGATCATCTTCCGCCATATCGTCCCCAACGCCATCGCGCCGGTCATCGTGCAGGCGACGCTCGGTGTCGGGACGATCGTGCTGTCGGCTGCGGCGCTCGGGTTCCTCGGACTCGGTCTGGAGCCGGGGACCTCCGAGTGGGGGAGTATGCTCTCGCAGGGTCGGGATTCGCTCATCCAGGGCAACTGGTGGGTGACGGTGTTCCCCGGCCTGGCGATCTTCCTGTTCGTACTGTCTATCAACCTCGTGGGAGACGGCATCCGCGACGCAATCGACCCACAGGGAGACCTGGGGGAGGGCCGACGATAATGGCATTACTCGAAGTCGAAAACTTAGAGACGAACTTCTACACGGAGGAGGGTGTCGTGAAAGCGGTCAACGACGTCTCCTACGAGATCGAGGCCGGCGAACGCTTCGGCGTCGTCGGCGAGTCCGGCGCGGGGAAGTCGGTAACCAGCCTCTCGGTCATGGGGCTCATCGAGAACCCGGGCCGAATCGACGGCGGCGAGATCCGCTTCAAAGGGGAGAACCTGCTGGAGGTAAGCGAGGAGCGCCTCCAGGAGATCCGTGGCGGGGAGATCGCGATGATCTTCCAGGAGCCCCAGTCGGCGCTCAACCCCGTCTACACCGTTGGCGAGCAGATCGCCGAGGCCATCCGGACCCACATGGATCTGGAGGACGAGGCGGTCAGAGAGCGGGCCATCGATATGCTTCGCCGGGTTGGCATCCCCGACCCAGAGGAGCGCTACCACAACTACCCTCACCAGTTCAGCGGTGGGATGCAGCAGCGTGCGGTCATCGCCATCGCGCTCTCCTGTGACCCGGAGCTCATCGTCGCCGACGAGCCGACGACGGCGCTCGACGTCACGATCGAGGCACAGATTCTCGAACTGCTGGAGGAGCTCTCCGAGGAGTTCGGCGTGGCCATCCAGCTCATCACCCACGACCTCGGCGTCGTCGCCGAGATCTGTAACCGCGTGATGGTGATGTACGCCGGGAAGGCCGTCGAGAAGGCGCCGGTCGAGGAGCTCTACTACGACCCCAAACACCCCTACACGGTTGGGCTGATGGGCTCTATTCCGCGCATCGGCGACGGCCGAGAGCGACTGGACACGATTCCGGGCTCGATGCCGGACCTGGTCCAGCTTCCGCCCGGCTGTAGCTTCCACCCGCGCTGTCCGTACGCCGAGGAGGCGTGTACGCAGCGCGAACCGCCGCTCGTCGACGTCGAGACCGGCACCCCCGTCGAGGGGCTGAACGGCAGCGAACACACCGCTGCCTGTCTGGAGTACACCGGCGAGCTCCAGGGTGAACTCGACTTCCACGTCGAAGTTGACGAGAACCGCGACGCCGGACACGAGGGGGCAGACACATGAGCACTGGAGCAAGCGAAGAGCGACAGGGTGCACCGACGGACGACGACGTGCTCGTCCGCGCAGACGACCTTGTGAAGTACTACCCGTCCGAGGAGGGGTTCCTCGACCGGCTCCTGGGCGAGCAGGAGTGGGTCAAAGCCGTCGACGGTGTCGACCTCGACATCCGCGAGGGCGAGACGGTCGGACTCGTCGGCGAGTCCGGCTGTGGGAAATCCACGTTCGGCCGGAGCGTCCTCCAGCTCGAGGACGTGACCGACGGCTCGATCTACTACGACGGGGAGGACCTCACGGAGCTCTCCGAGAGCGAGATGCAGGAGTACCGCACTGAGGTCCAGATGATCTTCCAGAACCCATTCGCCTCGCTCAACCCCAAGCTCACCATCTCCGACATCGTCGGGGAAGCGCTCGACATCCACGGGCTCGCGAGCGGGCAGGAGCGCGAGGAGCGCGTCGAGGAGCTGCTGGAGACCGTCGGTCTGCAGGCGAGCCACGCCTCGCGCTACCCTCACGAGTTCTCGGGTGGCCAGCGCCAGCGGATCGGCATCGCCCGCGCGCTCGCGGTCGACCCGGACTTCATCGTCTGTGACGAGCCGGTGAGCGCACTGGACGTGAGCGTCCAGGCGCAGATCCTGAACCTGCTGGAGGACCTCCAGGAGGAGTTCGGGCTCTCGTACCTGTTCATCGCCCACGACCTGAGCGTCGTCGAGCACATCTGTGACCGCATCGCGGTGATGTATCTCGGCGAGATCGTCGAGATGGGGACCCCCGAGGAGCTGTTTAGCGAGCCCCAGCATCCCTACACGGAGGCGCTGCTCTCGGCGATTCCCGAGCCCGACCCGCTCTGGGAGGGCGACCGCATCATCCTGCGCGGGAACGTCCCCTCGCCGATCGACCCGCCGGCGGGCTGTACGTTCCACACGCGCTGTCCCCACATCATCCCGCCCGAGGGCATGGAGATCGGGCAGACGATCTACCGCGATATCGTGGACCTGCGGAAAGCCATCGAGGAGCGCTCGTTCACCGCGGAGCAGGCGATCGAACACGAGGAAGCCGGCACCGGTGACATCGACCGCGACGCGATGGTCGAGGAAGTGCTCGGCCAGCGCTTCGAGGAGAAGCCGACCGGCGAACACCGCGAACGGGTCGGCACCGCGATCGAGTACGCGCTCGATGCGGAGCTCGACCGCGCCGAAGAGACGCTCCGCCAGCACTACGAGAGCGTCTGTGAGCGGGTGAGCCCAACGCTGCCCGACGACGTGGAGAACCCGAAGTCCTGCCACCGCTACGACCAGCCGGCAGAGATCGAGCAAGCAGTGACCGACGCCGGGTTCTGAGTCGGTGAGCTCGCTCTCTCGTCTCCCCCCCGCGGCGGTCGTCGGTATCACGTTCGTTCTCGTCGTCCAGTTTGCCTTCACCGGAGTCGGGCTCGAGATCGGCCCCCACTGGTCCGAGCCGGCCGAAATCGAGACGGCGGCTGGACCGACCGGCGAACTGGTCGACGTCGCAGCGACCGCAAATGGGGACGCACCCGGGTCGACAACCGCCGCGAACGACGGGCGTATCGCGTGGATCGTCGCCGAGGCGGGCCAGTACGAACTCCGGATCGCCAACGTTAGCTCACGGGATGGTACCCTCGCTGTCGGCGATCCGCGAACGCTCGCCAGCGCCGACGCAGAACTCGAGAGCGTCGCCATCGCCCAGCGGAACGGCACGACTGCGGTCGTCTGGAAGCGCAGTGACGCTGACCAGGTGGCACTCGCCGTCGACGACGGCGGGGCTGTGCGCGAGCCACGAACGGTCTCCACGAACGACTCGATTCGGGTGAACAACCCCTCTGTCGCGCTCGTCGACGGCACACCCATCGTCGCCTATCAGGAGTACGCACAGTCCACGGGCTCGTGGCGTGGCGTGCTCGCGACGGTTTCGGCGACCGTCAGCTACAGTCGATTCGGTGACGGCATCGGTCCCGAGTCGGTCTCGCCAGCCGTGAGTGCCAGCCCGAACGGCGCCGTCGTCGCCTGGGTCGACACGGACGAGGCGCTCGCGAAGACAGCGCCAGTCTCGCCGAACCGGAACGCCGACGGCGGATACGTCGCCGGCGAGCCGACAGTCGTCGACGACTCCCGAACTCTCCGCTCGATGAGCGGGACTGGCCAACTCGCGGAGGTACGAGTGGCTGCCAGTGCGGAGGGGGCGGTACTGCTCTGGACCGATCTCGGGAAGGTGTCTGCGGTCCGTCTGAATACCGACGGGGCGCCTGCCGCCGAGCCGACAGCGCTCGGTAGCGGTCAGAACCCTGGACTCGGCGCCGCCGACGGGCGCTGGCTGGCGACGACGCTGGTGAGCCATCGTTCGAGCGGTATCGACGTGCGCTACAGCCTCGCCCGCGGGAATGACCTCGAAACCGGCCCGCTCTCGCGGCTCCCGTCGACGGCCGTGAAGGCCGACGCCACGTTCGCACCTGACCCCGTGGTCGCCTGGACCGAATCCAGCAACGAGAAGCGACTGCTGGTGAGCGCCTACCAGCCCGAGGGACAGTCGGGGCCGCTGCAGCGGCTGGGAGCGAACCCGACCCGATTTTTCTTCCTCGGGCTGAGCGCGCTGGCCATCGGCGGCGTCACGCTGCCGATGATGCCGTGGGTGGCAGGCCCGCTGCTCGCGGGCTTTTTCGCCACGACGCGGCTGGCGCTTGGTCCCATCACCCGGGTCGGACGCCGCCTCGCGGCGCTTGGCGGCCGTGAGGTCACCACCGCGGAGCTCCGGAAGGGGATTCAGTCGCTGCCGGGCTGGCAGCCCGCGCTGCTCTTTGCCGTCGTCGATACGGCGCTACTCGTTGGAGTGCTCGGCGGCGGCGAGAGCATCGCCGGCATCCAGTTCGCGTACCCGGTCGGCGTGAGCGCGCTCGCCCTGCCGGCTACCGGCGCTCTCGCTGCCCTGTTCGATATGGACTCGCCGTGGAAGCTGGCGGGGCTGTTCGGCTATCTCCAGACGGTCGGCCTCTGGCTGACGGCGCTGCCGTCGTTTCTCTGAGGCCGTCGACGTCGACCCGCCTGCTTTTACCCATCCACCGCCTGGTCCGGATATGCGCCGTATCTACGAGTCGGAGGCGCTCAGCCGTGACGACGACACTCCGTTCGTGCCTGGCGAGGAGGGGAAGGGGCGCCAGTACCGCTCGATCAACTGGGAGAACGCGAGCCACGCGCTCGTCCCCCAGTGGGTTCGGCCGTTGGCCATCGACGTCTCCATCGAGACGAACCAAACGCATTACCACCACGAGGAGCCAGTGGCGTTCCGCGTCGAGTTCCGCAACCGGCTCCCGATCCCGATTTCGCTATCGACGCTCTCGCCTGTGCGGTGGACGTGGGCTCTCGACGACATCGAGGAGGCCTCGCACGTCGAGCGTCCCGTTCCGGACGAGGGGTCGACGTTCCAGTTCGACCGCGCCGAGCGCAAGCGGTTCACCCGCCAGTGGAGCCAGCAGTTCCGCGAATCGAAATCCGAGTGGGAGGTCGCCGAGCCCGGCGAGCACACGGTTTCGGTCCAGGTGAATACGGACCGCGGCGTCGAACGGCTCAGCGATAGCGCGACGTTCGTTATCGAAGAATAGGGCGGGACGTTCTCGAGAATCCCCCGAGCAGTCCGGACCATTTGTCAGCCTCTCGCCCGTAACTGGCTCGGCGGTTCTCGCGATATCGCTTCGGTCGCTGTCGCAGTCCCATTCGTCCGCTGTTGAGTGTCGGTTCCCGCGGTTCGGTTCTTCGCCGTCTCCAGCCACTCTGGCGGCGTGTCCGGGACACTTCCATTGCCCACGGCGACGTACTTCAGGTGGAACTCCGCCCACACTCGATCCTCGGGGTTGTCGAGTCACGGGAGCGTATAGCCCGCCGAAAGCGACCGGACGAACCCTGCGGATTCGACCACTGCGGTGGCCCGGTAATTCGCAACGTCACCGCGGATCCTCGGGTTACCTGTCGCAACGACGCGGTAGGTGCGGCAGTCACCGGTGTCCGTGGATTCCGTACAGTGAATCCTGGAGGTGTCGGTCCCGAGGAACTGTCGGATGTAGAGATTCACCGATGCGACCCGGTCCGTGAACGAGAACAACGCCCGCTCTCGCGTGGAGTTTACCTCGGCGGCCGTCAGCCGACGATAGTGAACGCCGAACGGCGCATCGACACGCCAGAACTTGGTCGTCTCGTTCGCATACACCTGTAGGATCAGTTCTTCCTGCCCGCTCGAGTTGTCGGAACTGGGGTTTCGGATGGGTGTCCAGACGGTCACGGTCTCTCCGTCCGGGAGGGTACGGTTCCGGGTGCGGAAGCCGTGCGGCGCGACTCCATGCCGCCGGTAGCTGTAGCGGGAGTCGTTTTCGACGTACACCGTGGTGTTCCAGGCCGAAAGCCCACGCATGAACGCGGCGTGCTGGGGCCCACTCGCGGCAATCCGATACGTGCGTGAGTTGTTCTCGAGGAACCGGTAGTGCACGTACGAGAGTTGCCTGGCATCCTCGACGCCGTCCGCGCCGAGGCCGGATGGGTAGGTTTTCTCGCCCCCGAGAGCCCCGACACTGCCGGGGGTGTACGTGCGGTTCGGCTCCGGAAGCGCACTCTGCGGGTCGGCGTCCGGAACGAGCCCAGTCCCCACCACCAGGGCGATAATGACGAGTAGTACGGTCACGACGACACTCGCCTGTTGGGCCGTCAGGGCGGGCGTCGACGGACGGAAACCCAGGGACGTCCCCATCCCGTGTTGCGACGATGGAGCCGTCGTCGATGTGAGTATTCCACCCCCGTAATGCGTAGAGGGAAGCGACGAACTCCCGTCGAGTCTCGGCGTCGAGTCGCCCGAAGAGTGCCGGGAACGACTCGTCGCGACCAGGGCGCATCAGTGTTCTTCGAACGGCACGACACTAAACTCCTTCCCGAACGACACGAACTCCCAGAAAGAGGCGAGCAGCCGCGTGGGGTGGAACCCTTCTGGGCCCTGGCAACGCGCCGGGCGCCGGTCACGTAATCCGTTGTCCCCGCTTCCAGGGGCCGTCGGCAGCGAATCGCACCGAAACCGGTTAGCGCACGCCGGCTCGAGCCTCTATATGCGCCAGTTCCTCGTCATCGGTCACGACGTACCGACTGAGCCGTCGTTCTCCCTCGACGACATCGCCGGCGGCGCCGGCCGTCTCGACGTGCTGTGTCGCTGTGTCAACGCCGCCTTCTTCCTCTCACACGATATTCGGGAGAACGTTCGGGTCCATCTCGTGCTCGCCGACGAGTACACCGTCCGGTTCGAGGGCGCCTCGCTTCGCCGACTCAACCCTGACGAGCGCTCGACGGCCGCGCTAATTCGCGAGGCGCTCGAACAGCGGGAGGAGGCCATCGGTCACCAGCCCGTCGAGACCAGTCCCGGCGTCTCGCTCTATCGGATTGGGTTCGAGGCGACGCTCTCGGCGGCGAGCCGGGGGTCGACAGTGGTCCAGCTCCACGAGGACGGTGAGCCACTGGTCGACGCCGAACTGCCCGATGAGCCGCTGTTCGTGCTCTCGGACCACCACGATTTCACCGATGCCGAGCGCGAGCGTCTCGATGATGCCGCGGACCGCCGCGTCCGGGTTGGCCCGAAACGACTCCATGCCGACCACACCATCACGGTGACGCATAACTATCTCGACACGGGCGGATTCACCACGTACTGAGTCGGAGATATCAGTCGGTATTAGAAACAGACACACTGTCGTTGGGTTTATTAGATATCCGTCTCGACCCATCCGTATGTCGTTAAACATCGGTGACACCATCTCAACAGGCGCCGAGAAGCTGACGACGACAGCGGGGCTCCAGCTCGGGGCGCTCTACGTTATCGCGGTCCTGCTCACGGGCATCGGTTCCCAAACGATCAGCACGGCACTCGCGCCGAGCATGTCCCAGCCCAGTGGGCCGGCGTTGGCGCTTCCCATCGGCGCCGCTGGTGGGGTTGTGCTGCTGCTCGTTGGCCTCATCCTCAGCGCCGTGCTGACGGTGGTAGTGCTTCGGACAGTCGCACACGAAACTGCTGAACTCGACGCGATCCCCGCCGGTGTGACCAAGGCGCTGCCCACGACGGTGCTGTTTCTCATCATCGCCGGCATCATTCAGGGGATTCTGATCGGGATCGGCTTCGTATTGCTCATCGTCCCGGGGCTGTTCCTACTGGTGAGCCTCTACTTCACACAGGTGTACATCGCCGTCGAGGGGGAGGGACCGCTCGAGGCGCTCTCTTCGAGTTGGGGGCTCTCGAAAGGCGACCGGCTCCCGATTTTCGGGCTGGTAGTCATTCTCGCCGTTATCGGCTTCCTTGGCACGATTGTGGGGGAGGTCGTCGGCATCGCAAGTCCGCTGCTCGGCACGCTACTGTCGCTTGCCGTCTCGGGGTTCCTGACCATCTTCACCTCCGCGGCGTTGGTCGACGCCTACGACCAGCTCAGCTCCGAACAGGAGTCACAGGAGGACCTGCTGCAGCAGCCCGAGTAGCGCGACATCATCGCTTCGTCGGCCTGTTAAAGCGGGCAGATGGTAACCCTTAACCCCGCTGCAGGCCATTGGGTGCATGCGGGCCGGTGGGGTAGCTTGGTATCCTTCGGCCTTCGGGTGGCCGTAACCGCGATTCGAATTCGCGCCGGCCCACTTCTCCCGCATTCTCCTGAAACGTGAGGACAATCCCTGTACAGCTTCCGGTCCGGGATGCCAGTCACCGGTTTCGTCGGAGTGAGTCGAATTGATCCACGTTGTGGATTGCGCTGTCGGGCCTCATAGTGATTACTGCGAGTCTGTCCCGCCGTGACCATCCGTGTCGGTGATGGGAGCCCCTGACCCGGCGGCTTTCGACACCGTCGATGCAACTATTCGCCGTAATCAGTATCACTCTTCTCCAGTCGTCACCGTCGAGGGGGAGGCAGGGTGGGGAGCCCTCGCACTGTGACTGTCCTCCGTCACCGACGGCACTCTGTTGAACCGGGCGAACTAGTCGTCGGTTTCGTTTTCGACCAGCACCTCCTCGATGAGCCGGGCGGAGCCACGTCTGAGCCGGCCGCTGACCGCAGTCGAAGAAATGTCAAGCGTCGACGCGAGTTCCTCAAGCATCGTGTTCCGTGGGTAGTCGTAGTAGCCTTGGACGTACGCACTCACCAGTGCCTCGCGCTGTGATTCGGTCAGTCCGTACCCCTGCAGTTCGTCCCGTTCGTCGTTCTGATGCAGTTCGAGCAGGTCGAGGTGGATACCGTGCTCCTCGGCGTACTCGTTGAGCGAGAACACGTCATCGTGGTCCTGCAACTGCAGGTGGATCAACCACCCGTTCGTATAACTCCGCGCTTCGAGGGTGAGGCCACCGACTTCGACGACTCCGGGAGTGATGAGCGTCACTTCGTCGCTGTACTCGATGCTGCACGTTTTTCGCTTCCCGGTTTCGAGAATGACCGAGTAGTCGGCGACCGTGTGGTCTTCCGAGAGGGCTTGCTCGACGGCGTCGAAATCCGACGCTTCGATCCAGAAGATGTACACGTCATGCTCCGGGTCGGTAGCCGCGTTCGAGAAGACGCCGAGTTCGACCTCGGGGAGGGTGCGGATGGTCGGAACGAGCGGGAGGTCCGGGTGCTCCACGTACATCTTCATCGCTATGACCATCGGTCACCCACCTCGTAGCGGGCAAGAGCCAGAACACGTTGTCGTCGACCCCGGACACATTTGACGGGAGTTACTCACATGGTCTAGAAGGAAGCGTCTAACGTCTTTCGGTGAGGAGCTGCGCGCACCGGCCGGCGCACGTCCCCGGTCCAGCATTCCTGGCTCGGTTTCCGGGGCATCCGGCGGGGTCGCTACTTACTGCTGTCGCCCACGACCAGTGTCTTCCCGATCAGGGACTTCATCCCGCGCCTGAGCCGCCTGGCAGCTGCCCCCGACGAGAGATCTAGCCGCTCGGCTAGTTCCTCGAGGGACATCTCCCGTGGCTCGGTGAAGTACCCCCCCTCTAGTGCCGTCACGAGCGCCTCACGCTGTTGGTCCGTGAGCAGGTCAGCTTCCAGCAAGGTCGGAATCGACTCACCGCGTTGACGGAAATCGAGCACCGTGAACTCGAACCCGTTTTCGCGGGCGTACTGCCAGATTTGGCGGAGCGTCTCCCCATCGGGAAGCAACCAGCGTTCGTGCCACCCGCGCACGCCCTCGGCGACGGCCGCCCCTTGGGCCTTGATGACGAACCCCTCCTCGCTCGTAACCTTCGGATTGAGGAGCACCGTTTCCGGGGTGATCTCTATTCCAAGCAGCCGCTGGTCCTCGAATCCCCGCATCGGTTCGATGCTCGTGACGGACGGATCGGTCTCCAGAACCGCTTTGATTTCGTCGAGAGCCGTTCCCTCGAATCGCATGAGGTAGACGTTGTGTTCCGGGTCCGTTCCGGCGTCCTGAACGACCGTAACGTCCACGTCGGGCAGCGTGTTGAGCGTCTCGGCGAGCGCGCCGCGTTCGTGGGCGAACTGGACTTCGGTGATTATCGCCAACTGTATCCCCTCCGTACTCGGTTCCCCGGCTTGCTCTCCAGCCAGCCGGTTACGTCTGTCGCCGCTGGGGGCGGTGTCATCCTGAATTGATTTCTCGTCGGAGACTCTCGATAACTGTCTCCCGGCTGGCTTCCCGCTTCCCCTTCTTCGAGAGCCGACCGACCACGTGGTGGATCAGGCCGGTCTGGCGTAGCAGCGAGAGCGACTCGTCTCGGTCGATTCCGAACTCCGTTTGCACCTCGTAGAGGGTGTTCGCCCGTTGCACCGTGTCGATGAGGGCGTCGACGCTGACGTCCTCCGGAAGACCGATGCCGTCGGCAATCACGTCCGGCGTCTCGATGTCGTCACCGGTCTCCAGCAACTCACCCTCGAACTCATCGTCACCCGTCTCCACTGACTCCACTTCCGATGCATCGTCCCCCGTGGTGTCATAGGTGTTTGGCTCGTGGATGCCGTGGCTAATCATGTACCGACGAACCGTTTCGGCGGTGATGTCCATCTCCAGGGCGTCCCGCATCTCGGCGAACGTATCATAGGACTCGTAGATCTCCCGGAGGAGTTCAGGGTTCCTGAACGGAGGGACATCCCGTGTCCCCGTAACCTGCTCCTCGTCCTCCGTTCCCTTCCTGTCCGAACCGTCTCCCTCCGCAGCAGTCCCTCCGTCCGCATTCTCCGTACCGTCGCCGCGTCCCGCCTGCCCTTCCACCCCCGCAACGTCGCCCATCTTCGCCGTGGTCGCAACCCCGTCGACATCCGTAGTGTCATCGGCCACCCCTGTCTCGTCGGTCGAACTGCCATCCGCTATCGTCGTCGACGCCGTCAGGGTGACCGAGACCGTTCCGTCGGACTCGAACGTGGCATCCGAGAATTCGAGGTCGACGCCATCAGGCCGCTCAAGAACGAGCGAATCCGCTGGCTCGAAGGTCAGTTGGATCTCACCGTAGTCGCCGACGTTCGCCCCGACCAAGGACATGCCCATTTCGTCCGCGTCGGCTGGACACGTCGAGAACTTCAGGTCGATGTCAGCGGCCACCCCGGAGGCGGAACTCGACCCCGAGATCTCGGTAAAGTTGACGGGTTCGACGCCACGTCGATGCTCACACGTCTCGAGAAACCGACCCAGCTCTTGGACCTTGCTACCGAGTGACATGGCTGGTGTCTTCAAGCTTAGGTTAGAGAACGTATTAAAACAGGTGATGAATAACCACCGCTTTTATAAGTACAGCTAAACCGGCCTCGCAGGATATCGAGGTACTATGTCGAGCAACGAACCGAATTGTCTCCAACCTGCCAGAACCCGTCACTGACTCGCTGCCGCAGCCCTGACGGGGCACTATGGCGGGATGACCCAGTCCTCGCTGACGGGCAGTCCAACAGACTCCGCCGACTCCGTGTAAGGGGTCAATACGGAATTGTTTTTGCGATTCAGAAACCATACTTCGAGATGTTTAAAACCTAGAGGGTCGAACAGGCAAACACATGGCAGCTACGGAAAGCCACAATGTCAATACAGAAGAACAACGCGCGGCCAAGTACTACCTACCCGCAACCGCCGGATTGTCGAGCGAACCTGGTCCGGTGGAGCGCCTGCTGAAGAGGGTCTTCAAGCGTCGCGGCGAGATTCCGGCGTCCGTTCTTCGTCGGAACCGCTAACCGCAAACCCAGGTCCAGCCGCGGACCGGACTCTGTCTCGGTTTTCGAATCCGACTCGGATATTATCTGTCAGGTGAACGATATTCTTACAGCCCCAGAACCATCACCGATTTTTATTACGGTTACCATACAAATAGGGGACGACAATGTACGAAAACATACTCATACCAGTCGATGGGTCCGACGAAGCCGAGAAAGGCATCAAACACGGTATCGAACTCGCGGCGGCCGTCGGCGCGACTGTCCACGGGTTGTACGTGATCGAGGAAGGTGGCAACCCCTGGCTGAACGAACCGATGGACGACCAGATGGACTCGGCCCGGGAGTACGGCAACGATATCACCGGTTCGGTCGCCGACCGGGCCGCGGACGCCGGTGTCGAGAGCGTCACTGCCGTCGAAGTCGGGACGGACGTGGCCAAGAAAATTAACGAGTACGCCGTCGAGGAGGGCAACGATGTCATCGTCATGGGGTCGGGCTACAAGGGCAAAATCGGATCGCTACTGGGAAGTACCGCCGAAAAAGTCCTCCGGTCCTCGGAAATCCCGGTGATTACGCTCAGACGCACCCAGGACAGCTAAACGGGTTGCGGTGCCGATACTCCACCTGTTGTTAGCCACGACACGACCCTCGACGCCGGGTCGACGAATGCACCCGGCGACCGGGTGCCGATTCATCCAGCGACCGCCCCGGCGTAACCTCTGGACGGCGGTTATGCCCGTGTTTCTCGCAGATAGATAGTCATCGTGACAAGCAGGAAGCAGAGCCCGGCGAAGAGGTGCTCGCCGAGGACGAAACTCACCAGCCCCGATAGTACGAACACCACGGTGAGAACAGCCAGTAACGTCGTCAACGTAGTCACAGCTGGTTCTGTCGGTCGATTCAACCTGGAACCACATATATATTGGCCACGGGGAGCCAACTGCGGTCGGCTCGTGACGACGAGCGAGGGTAACAGACTGTCCGGCCTCGTACTCACGACGGCCGGACGTCGTCACGGGGACCACACCGCACGGCTCAGAACCAGTGGTCGAGATCCCAGTGATACTGACAGCTTGGACAACTCGCCCATTCGGGGCCGTCGAACACCTTCGGATGGCGGCGTCCGTGTTTCATTTCGGACTCGCACCGGGGACAGGTCATCCGTACGAGTTCGAGGTCGTCGGTCGTCCACTGGTCGAACGTCCGGTAGCACTTGGGGCAGTCGGCGTCGCTGAGTGGTTGTTGCTGGTGGATGTCGGCGTCACAGTTCGGACACCGGAAAACGGCCGGGGGCCGGAACCGTTCCCCCTGGACGCTGTCGACGGTCGTCGTCTGCGCCTCGGGGACCGAGAGCGTGAACTGGCTTATTTGTTCGTCAGCTCTCAGCGGGTTGACCAGCCGCTCCAGGATATCACGGCCGACGCGGTAAATCGCCTCAAAAGGGGCCATCGTGTGACCATTAGGACCACACGAAAATAAGGGCCACGGGAGTTCATATCGTAAGAATAATATGTAATCCCTATTGATAACTTGAGGTTCCGGTGGCATCGAGGCGACAGGTATTCGGAGGCCCGTCGGATACAGTGACCCAATGCAGATACCGTCGGCGCGTCTGGCTACCGAGGTGGGTGGCGCGGTCCAACTACAGGCAGTGGACCCTGCGACCGTCTTCGACCTCGCGGGGCCGGTCCGAGCGTCGGCCATGTTCGTGTTCGTCTTACTGGTCGGTAGCGTTCTCCTCTGGCGCCACAAGGGGTTCGTCGAGTACTCGACCACAGCCACGCTCTCAGATCCCCTGAGGACGATTGGGTACGGTATCGCGACGCATGCGGTACTCGTATTCGCAGCGCTCTACCTCGGCAGCCAGCTCGCGCTGGTCGACGTCGCCGGCGTGAACTTCGGTACTGTGGGCCTCCTGCTGGGAGGAGTCCTCCTCGGGGTGACCGGGTCGGTTGGGTTCACCGTTGTCGGCATCGCCATCGTCGATGTCTGGGGCGAGGCGGCCGGCTGGTCCGGGGTAGCGCTTGGGGCACTGTTGGCTGGTGGTGTCGCGGGCCTCGAACCGCTGGTCGCCGGGGTTGTCTGGGTCGGACTCGTCTCGTTCGGTATCGGTGGTGCGGTCAGGGACTGGCTCCGGGCGTCGGCTAGGGCCGATATCTGACCGGTGGTGCTCTCCAGTGGGAAACCCGTCCAGCGACGGACTGGGGTGTGCGAGTGGGTAACACTCATTCCGTTGGAGGCCGTCCATGGACGTAGTGATGATGGGTATCGTACTCCAGCTGGGTCTTCCGGACCTCGTCCCGAAGCTAGTCTCACTCGCGGGAACGATCGTGCTGGCACTCGCGCTCGCCGCGCTCGCCGGAATGGTCTACCAGCACCTGACCGGGGGCATCGAGTGGCCCGACGACGAACAGGAAGAAGAGCTCAGTCGGGACGGCGACGACGAATGGGACTACTACTGACGGTTGCCCCGGGTTCAGACCGGTAGCGAAGCGAAAGCGCGGCGCTGTTGGGGTGAAAGAGTGAGAAACGAAGGGGAGTCGCTACTCACCCGAATCCGCGCCCTCGCTGACGTCGGTGACGACGTCGCCACCACTACGATCGATTTCGACTTCCCCTTCGCCGCTAATCTCGCTGACGCGCTCGCGGAACTCTTCGGACTGCAGGATCTCGTACTCCGAGTCGAGACCCAGATACACCGTGTACACCATCACCAGCAGGATGATGGCGAACGGGAGTCCTGTGGCGACGGACGCGGCCCGCAGTGCGGACAGGCCGCCGCCGACCAGTAGGGTCGCCGCGACGACGCCCTCGGTTACCGCCCAGAAGATACGCTGGGCACGGGGCACGTCGTGCTTGCCGCCGGAGGTCAGGTGGTCGACGACCAGCGACCCGGAGTCCGACGACGTGACGAAGAACGTCGTGACGAGCAGGACCGCCACGAGCGACGTGACCGTCGAGAGGGGGAACTGTTCCAGCATCGCGAACATCGCAAAGGCGTTCCCCTGGTCGTAGACGATGCCGTAGATGCCCGCGCCCATGTTCATCTGGGCGAACAGCGCCGAGCCACCGAAGGCGCCCATCCAGATGAACGAGAACGCCGTCGGGATGAGCAGTACGCCAAGGACCATCTGGCGGACCGTCCGGCCGCGCGAGATGCGGGCGATGAACAGCCCGACGAACGGCGACCACGCGATCCACCAGCCCCAGTAGAACACTGTCCAGAGTGCGGCCCAGCCTGCGTATCCGCCTGCGGACTCAGCGGGGATGAACTGGCCCGTGAAGAACGCCATCTCCAGGAAGTTGTTGAGGTAGATGCCGACCGCATGGAGCGTCGAGTCCAAGATGTAGATGGTCGGCCCCACGAAGAGCATGAAGGCCAGGAAGGTCACCATGATGTAGACGTTAATGGTGCTGAGGCGCTTGACACCCCCCTCCAGGCCCGCCGCGACGGAGACGACCGCTATCGAGGTGATGATGGCGATGATGACTACTTGCACCAACTCGCCTTGCGGGACGAGGCTGCTACCGGCCAGCGTCTGGGTCGTTCTGCCGAGGCCGGCGTTGATCTGCTGTGCGCCCAGCCCCAGCGACGTCCCAAGCCCGAAGATGGTGGCGAACACCGTCACGAGGTCGATGACGTGACCCCACCAGCCGTAGATGCGGTCGCCCAACAGCGGGTAGAACACCGACCGGAACGTCAGTGGGAGCCCGCGGTTGAACGAGAAGAACCCGAGGCCGAGGGCGACGATGCCGTACACTGCCCACGGGTGGAATCCCCAGTGGAAGAACGTCGTCGCCAATGCGGCCCCCGCGGCTTCTGGGCCACCCGGCGCGACGCTCGCGAAGATGTTCGTCCCGTCACCGTGGTGGTACATCGGCTCCGCGACGCTCCAGAACATCAGGCCGATGCCCATACCGGCACTGAACAGCATGGCCATCCACGAGAACGTGCTGAACTCGGGGTCGGCCTCGACACCGCCGAGCCGTATTTTGCCGTACTTGCTGATGGCGAAGTACACCAACGCGGCGATGAACACGTTGACCGCGCCGATGTACAGCCAGCCGAAGTTGTTGTTGATTTCGCTGAGCAACGTCTCGAAGGCGTTCGTCGAGGTCATCGTGACCGTGCCACCGTCTGGCCCGGCCATCGTCCACCCGAGCGCGCCCGCAATGGGCTCGAACGCCAACGTTATCGCCACGAATAAAAAGATCATCACGAGGGCCGCGGGGAACACGACGGGGTGGACGTCGAACCCGTACCTTTCGATGTTCGTGTCCCCCGGTTCCCGGTCGGACTCGGGGTGGAACAGTTCCACCTGCAGTCCCTCCGACGTCTCGCCGACAGTCTCTTCGCCAGCGTCGTCAGTCATGGGTCACCTCCGGTGATATCTGGCATCCGATACACAGTCCGTTCGATACGTCGTCTTCGTGTCATTGGTACAGTGTGGTCTGCCGTCTCCGTTTGTTCGTTGTTGGGTCTGTGGCCACGTCGGTCACCTTCCCGAACCCTTCTGTGGTAGTCGTCGGTTGGTATCCGTGCCTGCGCTGAGCTAACTGAATTCCGCGGTGTGTTACCTGTTTGGTAGACTCTTTGGCATGCAATAGCCTAGCATAGTCCTTCTATTCACTACTCTTAAAATTTTCTAATAGTTGATTTGTTGACTATTAGAGCGAAAACCCGTCCGATTCCCTGTGGTCGGCTCAGCACGACCAATCTGCCCGCCGTACGTCCACCTCACTCGGATGAGACCGGTCTGGCAGTTCGATATCGTGACCTAACAAGACGGTCACGATTACACGTCGGGACTCTCCAGTCTGCGATTTAAAACACTTCCACGAGCCGACATGTATTGTTTCGCTGGCGTCTCACCACGCCTGCTTAGCAGGGACGCCATGGCTCACCGAACCCCACGGAGTCCATTCCCGTCAGGAGTCCTGCCCCGGTTGCGACTACGCGCTTCGTGTGGAGGGGCTGAAACACGTCGAACACGGGAGAGGCTCCGACAAAAACAGTCACAGTGACACGAATCGGCCTCAAGGCGGGCCGGTACGGCGGTCGAAAGGCGGACGCTCCGGCGTCGGTTTGCCGTCCTCGAGGCGTGTGGAGCAGTTTCGGGTCGGCCGTGGGGGCGAGCGCGGCGCGAGCGGTGGTCTCGTCGGGTCTGTCGTACGTCATTATCGGTGTCTTCCGGGAGAGTGGGTGAGCGGTGAACAGCTACAACCGACCCGCTCAGGGCAGTTCGACGTCGACGTCTGACTGCAGGGAGGCGGCCTTGACCGTGTTGTACAGCACCATCGTGATGGTCATCGGGCCGACGCCGCCGGGGACGGGCGTGATGATGTCGGCCTTCTCCTTCGCACTCTCGAAGTCGACATCGCCGACGAGCGCATAGCCCTTTTGATTGTCGGCGTCGACGCGGTTGACGCCCACGTCGACGACGACGGCGCTCTCCGAGAGCATCGAGCCGTCGATCATCTCCGGTACGCCTGCGGCCGCGATGACGATGTCGGCGGTCCGGGTCTTCTCCGCGAGGGAATCGGTCCGAGAGTGACACACTGTCGTCGTCGCGTTCCCGCCAGGGGCCTTCTGGATGAGGAGGTTCGCCATCGGCTTGCCGACGATCTCCGACCGGCCGACGACTACCGCGTCCTTACCCTCGGTGTCGACGCCGGCAGCCTCCAGCAGCTTCTGGATGCCGTGGGGCGTGGCGGGCTTGAACCGCGCGTGGCCGGCGACCAGTCGCCCGACGTTCTCGGGATGGAATCCGTCGACGTCCTTCACGGGGTCGACCGAGCGCAGGACACGGCGTTTGTCGACGTGGTCCGGGACCGGAAGTTGGACGAGGATGCCGTTGACGGTGTCGTCGGCGTTTAGTTCATCGATGACGTCGAACAGCTCCTCGGCCGGTGCCCCGGGGTCGAGCTCCCGATGGACGCTCTCGATGCCGATTTCCTCGCAGGCCTTCTGCTTCATCGAGACGTAGGTCTCGCTCCCGGGGTCCTCGCTCATCAGCACCGTCGCGAGGGATGGCGTCACACCCTCGGCTTCCAGATCGTCGATGCAATCGTGGAGATCCTCGCGAACCCGGTCACCGATGGCGTTCCCGTCGAGAACGGTCGTCACCGGGACTCACCTCCAATCGCGTGAACGGTCGTGCTGGGGTACATGGTCTGGCTCATCCGGCACCCGTCTCCGGGGCGGCCCGGTCGTCTATCCCTGGAACGGTCCGGTCCCGGCCCGAGAGCGCGGTGCCGAACGGTACGTATAGCTACTCTTGGGCCGTAATCAAATCAACGGGTCCGGGGGAAGTCGGACTCGGTGTCGACAGTCGTTCCACAAAACATCATTGAACAGACATTTGTAGCCGGGGCGAGGGAGAACGTCCTGATAGTGATTACTGCGAGTCTGTCCCGCCGTGACCATCCGTGTCGGTGATGGGAGCCCCTGAACCGGCGGCGTTCGACACCGTCGATGCAACTATTCGCCGTAATCACTATGAGCGGGCCGTTGAGCCCCCGGTGACGGCGAAGCGGATCCGGTTCCGGTCTGCCGGGACAAGACCTAACTTCGTGGTGCCGTAGAATTAGCCGATGGTTACGGTCGGACCCAGTGGTCACCAACGTGGTGACACGTGGACTGCCAGCCCGGCGATTGCCGGTCGACAGCTGTCCGGGGGCCCCTGAGAGAACGGCATACACTCCAGTAGGCGACTGGCCCGGCGGCGGTCGTCGGGGACGGTCGCGACCACGCCGACAGCGAGGACGACCGCGTACCACTGCACCCAGACTCATGGCACTCGGAACAAGTTCGACGACGAACGACGGCGCCCAGATGCTGCTCAGGAACCCGCGGTACGAAGTGATGCCGTTCGACAGCTTCGGCGAGCAGATGGAGCTTCTCCCGGACGGCGCGAGGATGACGGTTACCACTTCCCCGACGCTCGGCCTCGATGCGACTATCGAGTGGACGAAGACGGCGGCTGCAGAGGGGTACGAAATGATTCCCCACATCGCCGCCCGGTACGTCGAGGACGAGGACCACCTCGACGAAATCGCGGCCCAACTGCAAGAGGCCGGGGTCGAGGGCATCTTCGTCCCCGGGGGGGACCGCGACGAACCCGTCGGCGAGTTCGAGTCAGCCCTCGACCTGCTCGAGTCGCTGGAGGACCTCGGCTACGAGTTCGACGAGGTGGGAATCACCGGCTACCCGGAGGGTCACCCCATCATCGACGACGAGACGCTCGCCGAGGCGATGACGAACAAAGCGCCGTACGCCACCTACATCGCGACGCAGCTCTGCTATGACCCCGACGCGGTCATCAACTGGATCGAACGCGTCCGCGAGGAGCGCGGCGTCGACCTCCCAATCGAAGTCGGTATCCCCGGGGTGCTGAAGTACCAGCGCCTGCTGGGCATCTCCAACAAGGTCGGCGTCGGCGACTCCGTCAAATTCCTTCGGAAGACCACGGGCATCGTGGACTTCATCCGCCGGTTCATCGGCTCCCGCGGTAAGTACACCCCCGACCCTCTCGTCGACGGTCTCGCCCCGTACACCGACGACGACAAGTACGACATCCGCGGACTCCACATTTACACGTTCAACCAGTCGGCCGACACCGAGAAATGGCGGCTGGACCGTCTCGAGGAGTAACCGCCTCGCACGGCTTCCTCCGCGACGCAGGCCGTGACGCCAGTTCAGTGGTGGTTCACCTTGCTGGGCGCGTACGTTGCATTTAGTATAACCTCTTGGACGAGCGCGTGCTATTTTTATACCCCGACGCGGAAACTGTCAGACAGTGTCCGAGAACACCGACCCGGAACGTGACTCGGCCCTGGAGACGCTGTTCTACCAGACCGACAGAGTCCGGTTCGTCAACTGGCGGGAGTTCTCGGGTTCGAAGCCGACGGTCGTACTGACTGGCGCTATCACCGTCGTGTCGTTCATCACTGGACTGTCGAACATCAGCCAAGGGGTGATGCTCGAGGGCGTGCTGGCACCGGTGCTGCCGGCGGCCGAACTGTACGCGCGGTTCGCCGGAGTGCTGTTCGCGTTCCTGCTGGGTATCACCACAATCGGGTTACAGCGACGGAAGCGCATCGCGTGGTACGTGGCGGTCGCGGTCCTGCTCCTTCTGAGCCTGCTGCCGTTGGCGACGTTCCAGACGACAGATATTCCCCTATTACTGCTGGTGGCACTCACGGTCCCGTTGCTTATCCGGAACCGCGGGCAATTCGACCAGCCGCTTGACCTCTCGCCACTGCAACTCGCCTCGATCCTCTCGGTCGGCGGGGTCGTCGTGTACGGGACCGTCGGCTCCTACGGTCTGCGGGACCAGTTCACGGGGGAGCTGCTTACCTGGACCGACGCGTTCTACTTCGTCATCGTCACCATCGCCACTGTCGGGTACGGCGATTTCACGCCGACGACGCCGGAAGCGAAGGTGTTCTCCCTGACCGTCATCCTGTTCGGGACCGGTGCGTTCACAGTGGCGGTCGGTTCGCTCATCGTCCCAGCAATCGAATCGCGGATGGCCGCCGCCTTCGGAACCATGACAGCTTCAGAACTCAATCTGCTCGAGGACCACGTGCTCGTCCTCGGCTACGGCGACATCACGGAATCGCTACTCGACGAACTCGTCGACGAAACTGATGTGGTGGTGGTGACGGACGACGAGAGCGTCGCCTCGGAACTCGACGATAAGGGCGTTAGCGTCCTCACCGACGACCCGGCCGACGAGGACGCGCTCGGCG
The DNA here is from genome assembly GCF_036626355.1 of Halolamina sp. GTDB lineage: Archaea > Halobacteriota > Halobacteria > Halobacteriales > Haloferacaceae > Halolamina. The sequence continues at coordinate 28,108 of NZ_JAZKRY010000014.1, forward strand.
ATGCCAGAATCGATGCCGCGAGTGGCGTCGTCGTCGCCACACGGGACGATGCCAAAGACGTTCTGACGGTGCTTGCTGCGAAGAATGCCGCCCCCGATATCCGAGTGGTTGCGGCAGCCAACCGCCCGAAGCACGTCGGAAAGCTCGAGCAGGTTGGTGCCGATGAGGTCATCAGTCCGATGACCATCGGCGGACGGCTTCTCAGCCGGTCGGTGCTCGGAGGGACGACTACGGAGGAACTGTTTGAATCCGTCGGGGACGGAGGACCCACGCCGGGGAACGGCGAGGAAGCCGCTTCCGAAGACGGGGGAACTGGTGACGTCGAGGAGTGACCCGCGAGCGGGTTCTGTCCGTGGAACTGTCGCAACTCGGGAACCAGCACGTACGCCGAGCACTCGAACCGCGAACTGGACGCCACTCGAAGTCGGCGGGTGCAGTAGTAATTTACCACCCGGTTCCTATTCCCTGTTATGGGTTACCAAGGAGCTACCCCGCTTGAGCAGTCAATCGGGACGGTGCTGGCTCCCGTCTTCGCGCTATCCGGGGCCGTCGTCGTTTCGGGGTTCTTTTTCCCTTCGTTCGTCGGCGCGAACATCAGTGGCCACGTCTGGCTCATCATCTCACTGGTGTTTTTTGGCTCCGGCCTCGGCTACATCGCGGTAATACCGGGCGAGAACGACGAGGACCGGGATTCCGAACACACCGCCAGCTACCTCCTTCGCATCCGGCGGCTCACCTGGTCCGACACTGTCCGGCAGTTCCTCGCTAACCAGGACCGGGTTACCTTCGGAGTCCCAGTGGTCGTGTTCGCGCTGTTTTTTCTGGTCCAGTACGTCGTCCCCGAGCAGACCAACGTCGCGGTGAGTGCCGTGCAGACGTTCCTTCTTCAGGACATCGGCTGGCTCTTTCTCGGGGCGATGTTCCTCGCCGTCCTCTACTGTCTGTTCCTGTTGCTCGGCCCTTGGGGGGAGATCAGGCTCGGCGGACCTGACACGGAACCGGACTACACCTATCCGACGTACTTCTCGCTGGTGTTCACTGCGGGCATCGCAGCGGGCATCGTCTTCTGGGGGCCCGCGGAGGCGCTGTATCACTACGGCAACCCGCCGCCGTACTTCGGGGCCGAGCCACAGTCGACGGTGGCCATCGGGGCGGCGCTCACCTATTCGTTGTTCCACTGGGGCATCTCCGCGTGGTCCGCCTACACTGTGATCGGCCTGCCGATCGCGTATTTCGTCTACGAACGGGGGGCACCCCTCCGGGTCTCGACGATACTGACGCCGTTTCTCGGCGTCGACGGGCTCGATTCCCTGTGGAGTCGGGTAGTCGACATGCTGGCCATCTTCGCGACCATCGGCGGCATCGCCACCTCGATCGCGTTGGTCAGCCAGCAGTTCCTCGCCGGCATCGACTACCAGTGGGGCGTGAGTGCGGGTGCGCTCGGCCCGATACTGTTCGTGGGCGGGCTGACCCTGATCTACGTCCTCTCGGCGACGACGGGCGTCCGCCGTGGAATCAGGCGAATCGCCAGTCTGAACGTCGTCCTGTTCGCGCTGTTCGCGCTGCTGATCGCCGGCCTCGGTCCGCTGGGGTTCATCGTCGAGCGGGGTACCGGAGCGGTAGCGAGCTATGCAGTCAACTTCGTGCCGATGAGCCTCTATATGGGGGCGGACTGGGTCGCCAACTGGACGGTCTGGAACTGGTCGTGGTGGTTCTCGTGGGCCCCCTTCGCCGGCCTCTTTCTCGCGGCGCTCTCACGGGGACGGAAGGTCCGGACCGTCGTGTTGACGGGTGTCGTCGCCACGTCGGCTGCGACGATAGCGTGGTTCCTCCTGCTCGGCGGGACCTCGCTGTTCCTCCAGCACTCCGGAACGGCGGACATCTTGGGCGCGATTGCCGACCGTGGTGGCTCAGTTGCCGTCGCCAGCTTCCCGCTGTTCGCCACGTTCCCGATGGACCAGTTGTTGATCTTCCTCTTTCTCGCACTGATCGTCGTGTTCATCACGACGTCGGCAGACACCTCGACGCTCGTGGTCGCGGTGCTGGCGAGGCGTCGAGGGCAGTCGCCCACGACCGGGAGCATCGTCTTCTGGGGCTTCTTTCAGGGGACCATCGCCGTGTCGGCGCTGGTGGTCGGCGGTGCCGAAACCCTGCAGGCGCTCGCAGTGATGACGGGCGGTCCCTTCGCTGTTCTCTCGCTGGTGGCGCTGGCAGGCCTGACGCTGACGTTCCGCCGTGAAGAGGGCGGACACACCTCGCCGATACGCCGCCTCTGGGAGCGGGTCCCGACCGTCGAGGTCCACCACGACGTCGAACCGCCACAGGACGACTGAGGTGTGGACCATCGCGAGGCGATAGACCACTGTCGAACGCGCTGGTCAGCCGTCGGCGACCCGGTGGGACCACGTGGCCTCCGTCTTCGACAAGGTGAACCTCGTGAAGCCGACCGGGCCCGCGCCCGCCCGTCACTCGAAAACGTCGGGGGCCGGGGGCCATGTCGCTCGTGGGGCAATCTTTCGTGGACTCGAAAACACAACGTGTCAGAACGATGAATTTTCACGGAGGACCGCTGCCGGTTGCTCCCCCGTGGTCTAGACACGCGGCGTTTCCCGGACGAGAAAGTGTCTCTGAACGCAAATTCCTGGGTACTGCCCGGATACGACATTATTCACAGTACCGACAGGATGCAAAGCAGAACCTCGCTGATGCGCTATTTTTTATGGGTCGGCCGTGTAGTGGCCTGTCGATGACAGACCACGGAAACGGAGGCGGGAACCACCCGAACCACCCAAGTGTCGACCAGTCCGACCGAACAGTACCGAGAAACCTGCGACAGACGGGTGACCCCGGAATCGAGATGCTTGTCTCGACCCGCGTGCGGAAGTCGCCGTTCTTCCACAAGTCGTTCAACGAGAACGGCGCGTGGCGGGCCACGGTGTACAACCGCCTCTATCACCCTCGCGGGCTCGTCCAACCCGAAGACGGTGGTGCGATGGAGGAGTACGACGCGCTGGTCAACAGCGTGACCCTGTGGGACGTCGCGGTCGAGCGCCAGATTCGCGTGAAGGGCCCGGACGCCGAGGCGTTCACCAACTACGTCATCACCCGGGACGCCACGGACATCGAACCGATGAAGGGGCGATACGTCACCCTCTGTAACGAGGACGGCGGGGTGCTGAACGACCCGGTCCTCTTGCGGCCCGAGGAGGACGAGTTCTGGTTCTCAATCTCCGACTCCACGCTCATGCAGTGGCTGCAGGGCGTCAACGTCGGCGAGGGCTATGACGTCGAAATCGACGAAATCGACGTCGCCCCGATGCAGATACAGGGTCCCCGCTCGGAGGACGCGATGATCGACGTCGTCGGCGAGGAAGTCAGTGATATCCCCTACTACGGACTGATGGAGGCAGAGATAAACGGTAGCGATGTCCTCGTCAGCCAGACCGGTTTCTCTGGCGAGAAAGGCTTCGAGATCTACGTGAAAGACGCAATGAAGAACGCCGAACGCGTCTGGGACCCGGTACTGGAGGCCGTCAGGGACCACGGCGGAATGCAGATTGCGCCCGGCCACCACCGTCGCATCGCGGCGGGGATCATGTCATGGGGCCAGGACTTCGACCACGAGACGTCGCCGTTCCAGGTCAACCTCGGGTACCACGTCCCCGACGACAAGGAGGCCGACTACATCGGCAAGGAGGAACTCGAGAGGCAGAAGCAACTCATCGAGGACGGGGAGTACCCGTTCGAACTCAAACTGGTCGGTCTGAAGATGGCCGGCGAGCCCATCCGGGACTACGCGCCTGACTTCTGGCTCATCTCCGACCCGGAGAGCGGCGAGGAGGTCGGCTACATGACGTCGCCGTGGTGGAGCCCGGAGCTCGATACGAACATCGGGATGGGGTACGTGCCGGCCGACAAGCTTCAGGAGGCGACCGACGCGACGCTCGACGACGAGGTCTACGAGGAGGACCTCGACCTCGAGTTCGAGGTCCATCTCCCGGACGAGTACGCCGAAGAACCGGGTGAGCCGGTGTTCGCCACGGTGGCCGAGGTGCCGTTCAAGGAGTCGGTCAACCCCAGCGCCCGCGAGCAGGCAAAGCTCAACGCGAGGAAGGAAGCCAACGAGTAGCCACCGTCTCAGGATCTTCCGGTCCACGAACCTGTCCGTGTAGTTCTCCAACGGGCCCGTCGGCCGGGGGCGTCACAGTCCGGCCTCCTCCGATGCCCGTCCGAGCGTGGCCACGATATGGACAGACCGGCCGGAGCCGAACGACTCGGGCGGTCAGAACAGCCCGGTGATGTTGCCGTCCTCGTCGACGTCCATATCCGCGGCGGCGGGCCGCGCCGGCAGTCCCGGCATGGTCAGGGCGTCGGCCGTGAGCGCGACGAGAAAGCCGGCACCGGCAGAGGGGTAGACTTCGGAAATCTCCAGTTCCCACCCCGCCGGCGCGCCCTTCTCGCTCGAGTCGTCGCTCAGCGAGTGGAACGTCTTGGACATGACGACGGGGAACTCACCGAAGCCGAGTTGCTCCATCCGGTCGATGTCGTCCAGCGCGTCCCTGGTGAACTTGACGCCGTCGGCACCGTATATCTCGGTGGCGACGGTTTCGATCTTCTCGGTAATCGGGTCGTCGTCGTCGTACAGATGCGTGAACTCGTCCTCGTCGCTCTCCTCGGCCGCGTCGACCACGCGCTCGGCGAGGTCGACGCCGCCTTCGCTCCCTTCCGCGAAGACCTCCGACTCGGCGGCCCTGACCCCGAGGTCGCCCCGGCAATGGTCGAGCACGGCCTGCACCTCCGCGTCAGTGTCTTCGGGGAACCGGTTCACCGCGACGACGAGGGGCACGCCGAACTTCTGGAGGTTCGAGACGTGCTTGTCGAGGTTCTCGAAGCCGGCCTCGACGGCGTCGACGCCGGCCGCCTCGATTTCGTCGTAGTCGACTGGCCACTGATTGAGGCCGTGGTACTTGAGCGCCCGGACCGACGCGACCACGACGACCGCGTTCGGGGTCATGTTACCCATCCGGCAGACGACGTTCATGAACTTCTCCGCACCCAGATCCGAGCCGAAGCCGGCCTCAGTGACGAGGTAGTCGGCCATCCCGAAGGCGGCCTTGTCGGCGATAAGCGAGTTGGTCCCGTGTGCAATGTTGGCGAATGGCCCCCCGTGGACGACCGCCGGGGTTCCCTCGATGGTCTGGACGATGTTCGGCTTGATAGCGTCCCGTAACAGCATCGTCGCGGGGCCGGTCGCCTCGATGTCGTCGACGGTGACCGGTTCGCCGTCCGTGTCGTAGGCGACGATGATGCGGGCGATGCGCTCTTTCAGGTCGGCGAGGTCGTTCGCGAGACAGAGCACTGCCATCAACTCGGATGCGGCAGTGAGAATGAACCCGTCCTCGCGGGGCGTCCCCCCGGACTTCCCGCCAAGCCCGACGACCGTTTCACGGAGGGCGCGGTCGTTCATGTCGACCGCTCGCGGCCATTCGACGTCGTTGATGTCGATGTCGAGGTCGTTCCCCTGGGAGATGCGGGCGTCGAGCATCGCCGCGATGAGGTTGTGTGCCGACGTGAGCGCGTGGAGGTCGCCGGTGAAGTGGAGGTTAATGTCCTCCATCGGAAGGACCTGCGAACGGCCACCCCCTGCCGCACCGCCCTTGACGCCGAACACGGGCCCGAGCGACGGCTCGCGAATAGCGATCATCGCCTTCTCGCCGACGTGGTTGAGCGTCTGGCCCAGGCCGACCGTGGTGACGGTTTTGCCCTCTCCCCGGGGCGTCGGCGTCATCCCGGTCACGAGAACGAGGTTGTTCTCGTTCTCCTCCGCCTCGTCGCGGAGCCGATTGATAGCAGGATGTTTGATTTTCGCAGTGTACTCGCCGTAGTACTGGAGGTCTTCGAGGTCGAGCCCCCACGGCTCGACGAGTTCCCATATCGGCTCCATGTCGGCCGACTGTGCGATCTCGTAGTCCGTTGGCATCGTTTCCTGACTCTCGTCCGGTGAAGTCATAACGTCGTATGATTCTCAGTAGGCGGACAAGAACGTTGTCCAAGCTGATACTGAAAGGACACGACGTGTTTGTTTGGCAACACACGGACCGGGGACTGCTCGTCGCATCGTCTTTTCGAGAGAAATAGTTTCCCGCTCCGGCAGTCGGACGGCCGTCGACTCCGTACAGGTGCGGTTTCGCTGGTTCGCCAACCGACGGCAACCGCCTGTGTGGACGACTGAGTGACGCAGCATCCACTCTACGACTGAGTGGCGTCGACGTCACTGGTCGCATCCTTGAGTGACCGCGCGACTGCGGCCTCGAGTTCGGCCACGCGGCGTCGCGTCCCCGCAACGAAGGACCGGTCCTCGATCCACGGTAAATTGTGACGAACCGCGAGTAGCGACGCCCGTAGTGCGCCGGCGGCGAGGACGGCTCCCATCCTGGCGTCAGCGGTCGCGTCGCTGTCGCCTTCCTCGGTTACGGTCACGGCTAGGTCGACGACGGTCAGGCATCGCTCGGCGATGGCCAGCGGGATGCCGGCCGCTCGCTTCATCTCGGACTGGCTCGTCCGGTCGGCGTCGGCCGCGAACAGGCTCTCGACGACGTCCGCATCCGCCCGTGCAAGTCCCATGAGGGTGCTCCGCTGGGTTCCGAGGAGGGCGCGAACGTCGGCAAGGCCCGACCCCTCGGCGGCGCTCGCCGCCCCGTCCATTGAGTGGACACAGGCCATCTCGCAGAGCGACGCCCCGATGGCTCCGACGACAGCCACGGCCGTGCCCCCGGCAGGAGCCACGTCTTCGGACCCGACGGCAGCAAGGAACTCGCCGATAGACTGCTCCGTGTAGGGCATACCGACCGAAGCCCCGGACCGAAGAAATACCTGTTCACGGCTGGGTCGGTTGGGTTCAACTACGCAGGTACACCTGACGAAATCGTGCTCAATAAAAAACCCTCATCCGGGGGTGACACGGGGGGAGTCGCGGACTCCGAACGATTGTTCACGTATCGTGGCCGGCGCGGGACCGGGCTTCCGGGAGCATACCGAGAAGAGCCTTGAGTTGCTCGGCCGCCTTGCGGAGCCGACCGTGAAACACTACATATCAGGTATCAGTTACTATGTGGGAACCCGAAGGGGGGGTTCCCAGTCGGCGTGATTAACGCAACTGGGAGCATCTCTATCCAGTGGTTTCTCGCGCCGGGGTCTACCTTCGTAGCTCGACATATAATTTATTTATCAATTATGCGGTCTTTTAATAGACAGCCAACCCCGAGAACCATGCGAGAGGATGACGAACCCCATCACTGTGCAAAACAGTCTCGTCGATAGGATCTCTACGAGTGGACACGGGTACGACGCTAGGGTCGGTGACAACCGATGAGTTCCAACGACCTGCCATCGAGCGCCGAGACGGTCATCATCGGGGCCGGTATCGTCGGCAACAGCCTCGCCTACCACCTCACCCGGTACGGCCGCGACGACATCGTCCTGATGGACAAGGGACCGCTACCGGACCCCGGCGGCTCGACCGGCCACGCGTCGAACTTCCTCATGCCCGTCGAGCACTCCAAGGAGATGACCCATCTCACCCGAGAGAGCATCGAGCAGTACAAAGACATGGACACGTTCACCGAGAGCGGCGGCATCGAGGTTGCCCGCACGGACGAGCGTGTCGAGGAACTGAAGCGGCGGATGCAGTCCGCAAAGGCGTGGGGCGAACCCGCCCAGATGCTCACACCGGAGGAAGTCGAGGAGCTGGTTCCCTACATCAACACCGACATCATCAAGGCCGGGTTCTACAGTGAGGGTGCCGGCACTTGCGACCCGCTCCGCGCCGGCGAGATCATGCGGGCCCGGGCGGACGAGGAATCAGACGGGGGGCTCAGCGTCTCACCGAACACGGAGGTGCTCGATATCCACGTCGAGCACGGAGAAATTCAGGCCGTCGAGACCGACCGCGGGACTGTTGAGGCCGACGAGGTCGTCGTCGCGGCCGGCCTCTGGAGCCCGAAAATCGCCGACATGGCCGGCGTGGATATCCCGCTCACGCCGGCGGTCCACCAGATGGTCAGCGTCGGCCCGATCGAGTTCTTCGAGCAGTTCGAGGGCGAGATCAACCATCCGGTCGTCCGGGACATGGACACCCAGATGTACGAACGGCCGAGCGGCAACGACATGGAGGTAGGCTCGTACCAGCACCGACCCATCCTGTGGGACGTCGACAACATCCCCTCGATCGAGGAGGCACCGCTGTCGCCGACCCAGCCGCCACTCACCGAGGACGCCTTCGAGCAGTCGATGATGGACGCACTGGAGCTGATGCCGGAGGTACTCGACGACCCCGGGGCCGGCGTCCGCTACGAAATCGACGGGCTACTGTCGGAAGCGCCGGACGGTGCGCCGCTGCTCGGCCCCCTGCAGGACGTCGAGGGACTATGGTCCTGTGCCGCCGTCTGGATCAAGGAGGCGCCGGCGATCGGCGAGGGCGTCGCCCAGTGGATGACCCGCGGATGGTCGGACATCGACCTCAGCGAGGCGAACATCAATCGGTTCTACGAGTACGGCACGCCGAAAGACTGGGTAAAGGCCCGTGCCAACGAGCTCTACCAAGAGATATACGGCATCGTCCATCCCTCCGAGCAGTGGCAGTCCGGTCGGCCGCTCCGGACGAGCGGCTTTTACGAGCAGCAAGACGCCCTCGACGCACGCTGGTTCGAGGTCGCCGGCTGGGAGCGGCCGCAGTGGTTCGAGTCCAACGAGGACCTGCTGGACGTCTACGAGGACGAACTCGAGGGTCTCCACCGGCCGAACGAGTGGGACTCCCGGTGGTGGTCGCCGATAATCCTCGGCGAGCACCTCCACACGCGGGACAACGTCGGTATGATCGGCGACATGGGGTTCGGCATCTTCGACTTCGTCGGGTCCGACGTCGTGGATTACATGGAGCGGATGGCCGTCGGCCGGACCGACGTCGACGTCGGCAAGACGGTGTACACGCCGATACTCGGGGAGAACGGCGGGTTCGTCTCGGACCTAACCATCGCCCGCCTCGGCCCGGAGCGCTACCGGGTCATCACCGGTGGGGCCGTGGCTGGCTCCGACCGGGCGTGGTTCAACGGGCACATCGGGGACGACGAGGAGGTCACACTCATCGACCAGTCGGACTCGCTGTGCACGCTCGGCGTCTGGGGTCCCGACGCCCGGAACGTCGTCGACTCCATCACCGAGGAGGACATGTCCCACGAGGCATTCGCGCCGTACACTGCTCAGGAAATAACGGTCGGAGACGTCGACGCGTGGGCGATGCGGCTGTCGTACGTCGGCGAACTCGGCTGGGAGATCTACACCCCCATGAGCAAGGGCCGCCGCCTCTGGAATCACATCGAGGAGGCCGGCGAGGAGTACGACATCCGGCCGGTCGGCATGGGCGTCTACGGCACCACCGGCCGCATGGAGAAGGGCTACCGGCTGTTCGGTCACGAACTGGAACTGGAGTACAACCCCGCGGAGGCCGGGCTCACCTTCCACGGCGTGAAGGACGCCGAGTTCAACGGGAAGGAGGCTTACGCCGAGGCAATCGAGGAGAACAACGTCGCCACGCTGTGTACGCTCTCCGTCGACGACCACGCACCGGAGGGGGGCCAGCCCCGGTTCATGCTGGGTAACGAACCCGTCCTCGACCAGAACGGTGAGGTCATCATCGACGACGAGGGGCGGCGTTCCTACGTCACGAGCGCCGGCACCGGCCCGAGCGTCGGCAAGCACCTCCTCATGGCGTACCTCCCGCCGGAGCACGCGGAGGAGGGCAAGCAGCTTCAGGTCGAGTACATGGGCGGGCACTACCCGGTGACTGTCGAAGTGGTCGGGAGCCGGCCGCTGTTCGACCCGAGCAACGACCGAATCCGCAGCTAGCATCGATGCACAGCCACCCCAGACCCGGGGTTATCGGAGACGCGATAACAACTCGATACACCCAACGATGGACGTTTTAACTTGTATCAAACGAGTACCCGACACCGGTGCAAAGATCGTACTGACGGACGACCAGCAATCGGTCGACACCAGCAACCTGGGGTTCACGATGAGCCCCCACGAGGAGTGCGTGATCGAGGAAGCCATCCAGCAGGTCGAGGAACACGGAGGCTCGGTAACAGTGTTGACGCTCGGCCCCGAGGAGGCGGCCGAACAGGTCCGGACGGGGCTGGCGATGGACGCCGACGAAGGGGTGTTGCTGGAGACCGACGGCGCGGAGTGGCGACCGCGGGCGACCGCAGGTGCCATCGTGGAGGCGGCCCGGGAGCCGTCCGGGGACGGTGTGGAATTCGACCTGCTGTTGTTCGGGAACGAATCGGCCAACGCGGCGAACTATCAGGTCGGGGTCCGAGTTGCCGAGGAACTGGGGCTCCCCTGCGTGACCGGGATCAAGACCCTTGATGTCGACGATGGAACCGCGGTCGCCAGTCGCGAGATTACCGGCGGCGAGGAGGTTTACGAGGTCGACCTCCCGGCAGTCGTCACCGTGAAGGAAGGCATCAACGCGCCGCGGTACGCGTCGATGCGCGCAAAGATGAAGGCACGGCGCGCGGAACTCGACCACCGGGAACCAGAACAGGAATCAGGTCCGGGGACCGTCGAGAAGGTCCGATTGGAGGCACCGGAGCAGGACGACTCCGACGCCGAGATTCTCGGAGAAGGGGCGGAGGCTGTCCCGGAAATCGTTCGCGTCCTCACCGAGGAGGTCGAAGTCCTGTGACCGCAGTACTCGGACTCCTTGAGCACGAGGCCGGCACGCCGGACGAGACGGCCCTCGAAATGCTCACCATGGCCCGGGGGATCGCCGAGGAAATCGGAACCCAACTCGGGGTCGTGGTGTTCGGCACCGAGGTCGACCCGGTCGTCGACGAACTGGGCGCATACGGCGTCGACGAAGTCCACCACGTGACCCACGAGCGGCTGAACAGCTACGCACCGCAAGCATGGGGTGAGAGCGTCGCACAGCTCGCCGAGGAACTCGACGTTGAGACGGTCGTCGCGCCCGGAACAGACCGCGGCCATGAGGTGTTGGCTCACGTCGGTGCCGTCCTGGACCAGCCGATGCTCGCCGACTGTGTCGAGGTCACGGTCGGTAACGCCTACGAGGTGACGCGACAGCGCTGGGGCGGCAGCATCTCCGAACACGCTCGCCTCGACGCCGAGCGGAACCTCCTCACCGCGTCGGCCCACGAGTACCCGGTAGCGCAGGCCGCCGAGACAACCGACCCCGGCGTCCAGCAGTTCACCCCGGCACTCGAGGAGGAGCACCTCCGGGTACAGGTCAAGCGCACCGAGGAATCCGACGTAGAGGGTGTCCCGCTGGAGGAGGCACGGGTCGTGGTGAGTGGCGGCCGGGGCGTCGGAAACGCCGAGGACTTCGACCAACTCGAGGAGCTCGCGGACCTCCTCGACGGTGCGATTGGTGCGTCGCGGGCCGCCGTCAACGAAGGGTGGCGGCCGCATGATGACCAGGTCGGGCTCACGGGGGCGAAAATCAGTCCGGATATCTACATCCCGTGCGGAATCAGCGGCGCTGTCCAGCACATGGTCGGCTGCAAGGGTGCGGAGAACATCCTCGTCATCAACACCGACCCTGAGGCGGCGATCGTCGGCAAGGCCGAGTACGCCGTCATCGGGGACCTCCACGAGGTCGTCCCCGAACTCAACGAGGCGATTCGCCACGAACTCGAGGAGTAGCGCGGGTGAGACGAGGATGCCGGACCGTCGCTGCTTCCCGGGCGGCGCGTCATCCGGCGTCGTCCGACCACAGTAGCCAGAGTGCCTGGTACACCGTCCAGAGGTCGCAGTGACATTGTTCCGCAACGGTTCGGCACGCGGAGACGTATCGGTCGTAGTCTTGACTACCCTCCCCTGCTCGCGCTAACGCGGTCGCTGAGGATGTGGGCTTAGCGTCTGTTGGAAGCAAATTGATACAACTGTAGTACTCTCTGATTCATTTCTCGCTCTGTGAGAGATAAATCACCGTGACAAGCGGTCTATGACACCCGCACGGCTTGGAAAGTATAGCACACCAACTGAACAGCTGTTTCAGTTCGAACCAGATGGTGA
>NZ_JAZKRY010000015.1:0-39923 GCF_036626355.1 Halolamina sp.
GCGCAGGTGTCGGTCAGGAGTGAGGTAGTCGATCGCCGCTTTGGGGTCTCACCTCGTCGGCCGGCGCAGCTACGTCCAGTTCCGCGAGCAGCGTGCGCGCCGCTTCCGCCGAGGACCCCGGCGCGCGGGCGGTGATGAGGTCACCGTCGACGGTGAGGCTGGTGTCGTCGTCCAGTTCGGCGTCCCAGTCGCCGCCGACGGCTAAAACCCCCGGAAACGGCGGTTCTGGTCGCCGCTCCGTGGGCGGTCACCGAAGGACGACCAGCCAGTTGAACAGCATCAGGCCGGCGGTGACGACGCCGACGCGCTCCCAGGCGAACGACCCCAGGCCGATGAAGTCCAGCCCCCAGATGACGACCGAGCAGAACGCGAACGACAGCAGGAGGTTCAACACGAACAGCACCCGTGGGTCCCCTTGCGAGCGAGCCATCGTGTGCTTGTGACCTCCCACCGACTTAGCCGCACCGACTCCCTGGAAATAATGTCGAGTGAATATTTTTCCGGCTGACCGTTGGCCACACCCTTTTGCGCTCGGACCCCCTGCGTACTGGCGATGAGACTCAGGAATCGGGAGGGGACCGAGGTCGACCCGATCCCGTTTCTCGTGACGGGGAGTATCGCCTTCCTGCTGCTGTTCGCGTTCGCGCCGGGGTACCTGCTCAGTCTGGGGTTAACTGTCGAACGCGCGCTCGTTGTCACATCGGTGGCCTTCGGGACGACCCTGCTGGCCGCGTACCACCAGCTAGTATACGACGTCAACCCCATTCGCAGGGAGGAAATACCGGGACCGGTCCGGTTCCGTCGGCTGGTCTATCTCGTGGCCGTCGCCACCGCGGCGATGCTGCTGTTGCTGATTTCGGTCGTCGCGTGGTGAGCGCCAGTAGGTTCAATAGCTGGGGCGCCGAGCGCCCAACGATGCGCGAGACCGAGGTCAGGCGATTCGTCCCGGCGATGCCCACGGAACTCGAGCGGGCGCTCGACCCGGGGTCCGTCGTCGCCTACGAGGGGAGTTTCGACGTGTTCGACATCGAGGAACGATCGGGGACAACACTAGTGACAGCCGGTGCCCGAGGCCTCCGGATGACGCTCCGGTTCGACCCCCACGAGGACGGGTTCTACTACGAACAGGAGGGCGATGCGGGGCCGTTCGACGAGATGTGGACCACCCTGACGTGGGACCGGAAGGACGAGGGCGTCGTCGTGACCGCCCGTTCGGGTGTCAGTCTCGGACTGCCGTTCCCCGCTCTCAGCGACCGGGTCGCCGCCTGGAAGCGCCGGGGCGAACTCGACCGGCTGCTGGACCGCCTCGCCGACGACCTGGGCTGACCGGCCCGGCGGCCGGCCGTTCGATACACTCGGACGTGCTTTGCTCAACTTCGCCCGATCTGAGGCGACGCAAGACCGGCTGATCCACCGAATCTCCGATAGTGACTGTTGAACGGATCACGTCCGAGTGTAGATGTGGCCGGTGTGTGTGCGCCATCCCTGCCAATAGGCCACACGTTTTTACGTTCGTTCCCATTATCAGAACCCATGAGTGTCATTGACACGGTAAAGGAGATACTCGAAGCGTCCACGCAGAACCCGAACCGGGGCGACAGCGTCTCGGAGTCGAAGGGGGCCTACTGGTGTCACGACTGCCAGGAGCGTATCCTCGACGTCGACGTCGAAGGCGAGGATGCGCCTGACTGTCCGGCGTGCGACGACGAGATGACGTTCGAGCGGTCCGCCGGATCGACCGGCTGCGCGTGCTGAACGCGGCGGCTACCTGATAAGCGTCCGTGACGTGAGGGACACCCACATGACCGGCAACGACACCGACGACGGCGGGGCATCGGACACCGAACGCGGGGACAGCGACGACGACCGGGTCACCGGCATCTACGACCACGTCCCCGACGGGCAGGCGGACGGCCACGACCACGGGTCGTCCGGGGGCGGACACAGCCACGGCCACGGGGGCGCCGCCGACCCGGAGACATTGCACGGCCAGTTCCGGCAGTGGGTCGCGGAGTGGCTCCACGGTCTCTACCACGGGATGATCGAGCACCCGGCGTTCGAGAAGATCGAGAAGGAAGCCGAGGACATCGAGGACGTGTTTTTGTTCGCCTGCTTCTCGGACGCCTTCGGCATCCCAAGTCCGGTCTCGTACTACACGGTCGAACTCCTCCCGTACCTGCTGGAGGAGTTCGAGCAGTGGGAGCGCCGGATGTGGGACCGCGAATCGCTGCTCGAACGCAAGGGCCAGCAGTACCACTTCCACTGATGCACAAGTTCGTCTTCTTCGGCGGCAAGGGCGGGGTCGGCAAGACGACCGTCTCCAGCGCGTTCGCGCTGAAGTGTGCCCGCGCGGGCCAGCGGACGCTGGTCGTCTCGACGGACCCGGCCCACAGCACGTCCGACGTGTTCGACCAGCAGTTCGACGACCAGCCGCGGCCGGTCGATGGCCACGAGAACCTCCACGCGATGGAACTCGACCCCGCGGAGGAGGTCGAGGCCCACATGATGGAGATAAAGCGCCGTATGAGCGACCAGGTCAGCCCGGCCATCGTCAACGAAATCGATCGCCAGATAGAGCTGGCCCACCAGACCCCCGGTGCCTACGAGTCGGCCATGTTCGACCGGTTCATCGAGGTGATGCGGGAGTCGGACGACTTCGACCGTGTCATCTTCGATACCTCGCCGACCGGAGGAACGCTCCGGTTGCTGTCGCTGCCGGAGTTTCTCGACGACTGGATCGACCGCCTCATCGAGAAGCGGGCCAAGAGCATCGACCTGTTCGAGAAGGCTGCCATCGGCGAGAAGGAGGCCCGCCGCAAACTGGAGGAGGACCCGATCATCGCGCACCTCCAGCAGCGGCAGGCGAAGTTCGAGTTCGCCGGTCAGACCCTCCGGAACGACGCCGACTTCTACCTGGTGTTGAACCCGGACGAACTGTCCATCCGGGAGACTGACCGCACCATCGCCCAGTTGCGCGACTACGATCTCGGCGTCGACGGGCTCGTCCTCAACCGAGTGACGCCCGCACCTGACGACGACGAGGACGGCCGCGGCGCCCGCTACCTCCGGGACCGCGTCGAGACCGAGCGCGAGCGCATCCAGGTCATCCGGGAGGAGTTCGACGTGCCGCTCGTGGGGACCATCGAGACCCGGATCGAGGAGGTCAAGGGCGACCTGCTGGCCGACGTCGCCGACGAACTGGACATCGACGTGGCCGCCGAAGCGCCGGCCTGACAGCCGCTCACCCCCGACCGGGCCGGCGCCCGGCGCTCTTGCCCGTCGGGCCGCTCGCGGTTGTGACTGTGCCACACACCCGCGGGTAGTATTTTCCGCTTTTCGCTCGACTGTCAGACAATGCGTTCGAGTGCTGCCGATCGTCGTCGGCACCGAGTCGGTGTCGTCGCCGTGGCGCTCCTGGTGGTCCTGGCCGGTTGCGGAGGACCGAGCGGTGAGCGGACGCCGGAGACCATCACGGCCACTGCCGGCCAGGCGACCGTGAGCGACGTGGCGCTGTCCGCGACCGGGTTCAGCGAGCGGACCGTCCAGGAGCGACAGCTGTCTGACTCGGGCACCCTCGACGTCTCCGGTGACGTGGAAATGGAGGTCACCTACCGGATCGAGGCGACGACGAGCCGGGGCGTCTACGCCAGCGGGGAGGGATCGGTATTCGCGGCCTACAGCGTCCCGCTGGTCGAACCGGACGACGTGGCTGCGACGATCAACCCGCTCGGCGGTCGGTCGGTGTCCGATGTCGTGACCCACGCTCAGGACACCTACGGGGAGTTCGGCGACCTCGACCACGTCGAGAACACCACCGTCACGATGCTCGGCACCCAGACGACGCTTGGGAAGTACGCCACCGCGGCCAGCGGTCCTGACGGGAGCACCGAGGTGTTCGTCTACGTGGCGCAGGTCCAGCACGACGGTGACGTGGTCGTCGCGGTGGCGGTGTTGCCCCAAGCGAACGACGACGCCGAGGCCGTCCGGATGCTCGTCGGCGGTATCGAACGCTGAGCGCCGGCGGTCCCGTCGCTATCGCCTGGTTTCTTTCGGCCGACACGTTCGACCAACAGAAAGCAGTTATTGAAATTCATCTCTCTCGTTCGACCCATTCATCCCGAACTGATTCGCGCTCGGCACGGTTACTGGTTGATTACCCCGGTTCTAACGATTCTTTGTCGTGGCCTGCTTATATCATACTGATTATATTTACTGTAAGGTTTAAGTGACGGTTGTCACACCATACCACGCGGGGACCAACAACATGGTACAGGCAATTTGGCTGGTGCTTGGCGTTCTGGCGACGTTCAGTGTGGGGTACCTCGGGTACTCGAAGTACCTCGCACGCTTCGTCGAACTCGACGACGACCGCGAGACGCCGGCACACAAGTACGAAGACGGACAAGAGTACGTGCCGTCGAAAAAACCCGTACTCTTGGGGCATCACTATTCAAGTATCGCGGGCGGGGCACCCATCGTGGGTCCCATCACGGCGGCAATGTGGTGGGGCTGGGTTCCGGCGTTCCTCTGGATCGCCATCGGGAACCCGCTTTTCGGTAGCGTCCACGACTTCATGTCGCTATCGTCGAGCGTCCGCCACGAAGGCAAGTCGATCGGCTACATCATCGGCGAGTACGTTGGCGATCGCGGCAAGGACATGATACTGTGGTTCGCGTTCCTGACCATCATCCTCGTCATTGCGGTGTTCGGGCTGGTCATCGCGCTGGTGTTCCACACGTATCCCGAGTCTGCGACCGCGAGCTTCATCTTCATCGCCCTGGCGCTGGCGTTCGGCTGGTATCTGTATCAGCTCGATGGCCCGTTCCTGCCAGGTGCGGCGACGTTCATCGCAGGCATCTTCGCGGGCGTCTGGGTCGGCGTCCAGTACCCCGTCTCGATGGCGCCCATCCAGTACACGCGGGGCGGGACGCTCATCACCCTCCTCGGCGGGGCGCCGCTCCCGCCGGTCCTGGGCAGCGGCAACATCGCGATGTGGATCCCGGTGGTCATCGTGTACGCGATCGTCGCGAGCGTGCTGCCGGTCTGGGTGCTGCTCCAGCCGCGTGACTTCCTGACCTCCAGCGTCCTCTACACCGGCGTCGGGGGGACGTTGCTGGCGGTCATCGTCGGCACCATCCTCGGCACGTCCAGCCAGCCGCTGACGGTCAACCTGGAGGCGTTCCACGGCTTCTGGGGGAACCCGTCGTTCTCGGCGGTGCCGCTGTTCCCGCTGTTGTTCGTCACCATCGCGTGTGGCACCATCAGCGGGTTCCACTCGCTGGTCTCGTCGGGGACCACGGCAAAGCAGTTGGACAAAGAAACCGACGCCCGCCTCATCGGCTACGGCGGGATGCTCGGCGAGGGGCTGCTGGCGGCGACCGCGATGGTCACTGTCGCGGTGTACGCGCAGGCCCCGGCGGGCGGCGGCATCGGGCTGGCGTTGCCGAACTTCGCGACCGGCGGCGGCATCATCCTGACCAGCTTCGGCATCCCACAGGTCCTCGGCGCGACGTTCATGGGCCTGGTGCTCGTGAGCTTCCTGCTGACGAGCACGGACACGGCCATGCGACTCGGCCGCTACATGCTCGAGGAGATTATCGGCACGCCGGAGACCGCACTCGAGGAGTACGGCGCCAACCGCTACGTCAACGCGTTCGTCCAGGCCGTGCCGGCCTACGCTCTGGTCGCATCCGGGAGCTGGGCCGACCTGTGGCCGCTGTTCGGCGGCGCCAACCAGACCCTGGCGGCGCTGGCGCTGCTGGTCGCAACGGTCTGGCTCGCCAACTGGGACGACACCAAGCAGTTGCTGTCGACGGGGCTGCCGATGGCGTTCATGTTCGCCATCACCACGTCGGCGTTGCTGTACTTGGCGGTGTACCAGAACTTCTACCAGAAGTTCATACTGGGCCAGTGGGGCGACGGCGGCGTGACCGCCTACAAGATGGCGTCGACGTCCATCCAGATCGTCCTGGCGTTCGTCCTGGTCGGATTGGCGTTGTCGGTGCTCAAGATGGGCTACGACAACGTCACCGAGGCGCGCGAGAAGTTCTTCGACCGGGGCACGCCCGAATCGCCCACCGAACCGAGCGACGACTAAACCTGGAGCCGACGGGTGAGGAGGTCCCACCACGTGGGGTCTTTCTCCTCGATGGGCTCCCACAGGCGGAACGCCTCCTCGACGTGAGCGTTCCGGCTGGACACGATTTCTTCGCAGTCGGGTGCGACCACCAGCAGGCGCACCTCGTAGTGGCCGTAGTAGCCGCGTTTGAGCATCGTCCGGTCCCGAAAGTCTGCGACGAACTCGCGGACGTCGTCGGATATCTCCTCGGTCACCAGCGCGAAGATGAACTCCGTGCTGTGGTGTTCCTCGTCGGCCGCTATCCACTCGTCGGCGAGGTCGTGACCGAGTTCGACCACTCGTTCCAGGTCAGTCACCCGGACCCCGTCCTGGTGGCGGGCGAACACGTACTCGAACGTGTCGTGGTGGGCGAAGGAGAGCATCGGGTGCAGGAAGTGCTTCTGGTGGTGCATCTGCATCTCGCCGTAGAGGTCGAACGATTCGCCCTCCGTCCGGTACTCTTTCTCCAGGTCGTAGTTGAACATCAGGCGGTCGCTGACCCGGTCGAGATACTCGTCGTTCCAGTCGGGCACGTCGGGGTCCTCCTCGGCAGGTTCGAGGTTCTCGTAGGGGTCGTCGCTGGTGCTCATCCATCGCCCTCCTCGTACGCGTGGACGTCGTCGACCCGTGGGGCGCCGATAGCCAGTACCTCCGTGGTCCTGTCGGCGTCACCAGAAGCATCCGCTTCTGGTTGGCCCGCGGGAGCTTTGCTCCCGCGAACGTCCTCGGCGGCGCTCGCGTACTGGGGACTCCCCGGTTCGACGGCGAACACCTCGTCGGCGCCGACTTCGTATCGTTCTCCGGGTGTCTCCACGACCAGCGTTCCCGCGAGGACGTAGAACACCTCTTCTTGGTCGTCGTGGTAGTGGTACGCCAGTGGGATGGCCTCGCCCGGTTCCGCCTCGTAGCGGTTCACCGCCACGTTCTCCAGGCCGAGGGTCTCGCTGATTGCCCGCTGCACGCTCGGGCGGTCCGGTGTCGGGTCGACCGTGGCGGGGTCAACGTGATGGTAGCCCATACCTAGGGAAGATAGTTCCGACCCACAAATACCCTCGCCTGGCCACTCCCGGATGCGCTACTGGCTGATTCCCGCTGTTGCCGCCCGAAACGGTAAAGTTCCTGAACCACTACGGTCTATGTGAGATAATCCCATGGGAGGAAAAGATACCGAGGCCTGCGGCCGGTGTACCATGACCAGCGTCGTCGAGATGACCGACGAGGAGGGCGAGACGCGGGACCCGTTCGGCGACGACTGCATCGAAGTCGAGGAGTCGGCAATGCGGAAGGCCGCCTTCCCGGCTGTCTACCTCGGACGGCTGAAGACCCGCCTCGACGAGTTCGCGACCGCGGTCACGTACGGCCACAACCGATAATTCGCTTCGAGCGAGCTGCCCCTCTCTGGTGTGGGTAGCGGCCTCATTAGGCCTCGATTGTCCGCGTTCTTCTGACTGCGCCGTTCCGCAGCCTCGCGTCGCAACGTGGATCGGCTACCGATACTTATTCGACACGCGCGGACTTGGGGCGATCCGGCGGCGCCGACTGTCCTGTTGCTACATCCGGCCGGCGGGACGCGTCATCGCTGGACACCGCATGCGGCGGCGTTGCAGGACGAGTATCACGTCGTCGCCATCGATCTCCCCGCCCACGGCACGCATCCGGTCGCGAAGTTCAGTTTCGACCGGGCCGTCGAAGACGTCGGTGAGATCCTCGACGACGTGGGCTCGGCCGTCCTCGTGGGGCCTCACAGGGCGGGTACGTGGCGATGCACGCCGCCGCGGAACACGGGGAGCGCCTCGACGGACTGGTGCTCGCTGGCTCGGCGTACAACTGGCGCCGCCCGCGGATGCTCCTGCTGTCAGGGCTGTTCTTCGGGCTGTCTCTTTTGTTCGACGCGATTTCGCTCTCCGACCGGCTGAATGGGCGGGTCACCGACCGACTCAGCGGGGGCATCGACGAGCCGCTCCGAGCGCACGCGGCGGGACTCGCTGAGCGCGTCGGCGGGGAGCAGGCGTGCTACACCGGCGGGCATCAGGCGCCGATGGAGCAGACCGACGAGTTCGCTGGGCCCGTTCGCGAGTTCCTCGAGGGCGTCACCCGCGAGGCACAGCCGACGGCCGTCCGGGAGTAGCACAGCGCTGGGATCGCCGGGAGGTTAAATCCCGTCGGCGCCAAGAGCGCCTATGCGGGAACTCGTCTTCGCCCTCGAATACAACCCCGGCTGTAACCAGGTGGCAGACACGCTCGCTGCCCACCCGGGCGCCCGAATCCGCTCGCTCTCGTTGCACGCGACCGCCGAAAGTCTCTGGCGTGTCGACCACGCAACCGGGACGGCCGACGCGCTCGACGCGATCGAAGGCGCCGTTCTCAACAGCGACTACTACGCTGACTGCCTCGCGAGCGACGTCTGTGGCGCGACGCAGACGACCCGTGTCCTCGACCACACCGGCGACACGCTCGTCCTCTACTCCGACTGGGAACGGACGCCAACCTGCGAGTCCGTCCCCCACATTGCACGCGAGCATCTCGGTGATGGCGTGCTGTTCGAGACCCGCCACGAGGGACGCCACTACACGTGGCGAATCATCCACTCCGGAGCGGGTGATGTCGCCGGATTCTTCGACGATCTCGACGCGGCGGTCGGCGACTGTGCCGAACGGGAGATGCTCCGTACCGTGGATACCTCGGCGGCGACCGGCGACGGGGACGGCAAGCGGGTCGAACTGGCCCCCGAGCAGGAAGCCGCGCTCCGTGCTGCCGTCGAACACGGCTACTACGAATCGCCGCGCGAGGTCGATGTTGGCGAACTCGCAGCCCATCTCGACGTGCCGCGGTCGACGCTCACGTACCGACTCCGGCGGGCCGAGGAACAGCTCGCAAAACGTCACGTCACCGGTGAAGGCGTCCTGGAGCGACCACTTCAGCTCTGATGCCCGCTCGCGGTTGGAATATTCCAACCAAAGCTTATCGAGGTGCCACCCGTCTCTCGAGACAATGACAGACGGATCGAACGCCCCAGAGCCGCCGAGCGTCGACGGCCGACGACAGGAGCTGACGGGTCATCTCACAGTCCCCGAGATGGACTGTCCATCCTGTGCGAAAAAGGTCGATAAGAGCCTCCAGCGCGTCGACGGTGTGACTGACGTGACCCTTCAGCCAACGACCGGGACGGTCACGGTGACGTACGACGCCGGCAGCGTCACCGAGGCCGACGTCGTCGCGGCTATCGAGAACGCGGGCTACGAGGTGGTCGACCGCGGGACTGACGCTGATGAGTCCCCGGCCGGCGAAGCGGAGATCGCACCGCCGTCCGAGGTCTGGACGAGTTCTCGAGCGATCAAGACGTGGATCGGCGCAGTGTTCGTGGTCCTGGGCCTCCTCTTCAACTTCATCCTCACGGGACAGAACCCAGCAGTTGCGAGCGTTCTCGGGTATCCGCTTTACCTCGCGGACGGACTGTTCCTCGTCGCGATCATCACCAGCGGCTCCCCCGTCGTCCGCGGCGGCTACTACTCCGCGAAGAATCTGAGCCTCGATATCGACCTCCTGATGGGGACGGCGATCATCGCCGCCACCGGGATCGGCTACTTCGTCGAAGCGGCGACGCTGGCGGTCCTGTTCAGCATCGCGGAGCTCCTCGAAGACTACGCGATGGACAGAGCGCGGGACTCCCTGCGCGAACTGATGGAGCTGTCGCCGGACGAGGCGACCGTCCGCCGCGACGCCGGATCGTCGGAGACGCCTCGAGCAGACGGCGAATCCGTCGACGGGGACGAACTGACAGTCCCCGCCGACACGGTCGACGTCGGCGAGACCGTCATCGTCCGCCCCGGCGAGAAGATCCCGCTGGACGGAACGGTGGTCGAGGGCGGGAGCGCGGTCGACGAGTCGCCGATTACGGGCGAAAGCGTGCCCGTCGACAAGGGTGTCGGCGACGAGGTGTACGCCGGCAGCATCAACCAGGAGGGGTACTTCGAGTTCGAGGTCGACGCGACCGCCTCGGAGTCGACACTCTCACAGATCATCGAGATGGTGCAGGGCGCACAGGAGCAGAAAACCGAGAAGGAGCAGTTCGTCGACCGCTTTGCCGGCTACTACACCCCGACGATCGTCGTCCTGGCGATTCTGACGGCTGCGCTCCCGCCGCTGTTCATCAGTGGCGGTGCACCCGTCACGGTCGCGGGCGTCTCCCACACGTTCACCGGGAGTTGGCAGACGTGGTTCATCCGTGGGCTCACGCTGCTGGTCATCGCGTGCCCCTGTGCATTCGTCATCTCGACGCCCGTTTCCGTCGTCTCGGGCATCACGAGCGCCGCGAAGAACGGCGTCCTGATCAAGGGCGGGAACCACTTCGAAGCGATGGGCGAGGTCGACGCCGTCGCCGTCGATAAAACGGGGACGCTCACCAAGGGCGAACTCGCGGTTACTGACGTCCTGCCGTTCGGTGGCGCGACCGAGAACGAGGTACTACGGGACGCGGCAGCGCTGGAACAGCGGAGCGAACACCCAATCGCCCAGGCAATCCTCGACCGTGCCGCAGCGGCGGAACTCGAGAGCGTGCAGACCGTCGGCGAGTTCGAGAGTCTCACCGGGAAAGGGATTCGCGCCGAGATTGCTGGTGAGACGTACTACGTCGGCAAGCCGACGCTCTTCGAGGAACTGGGCTTCGACCTGTCTCACGCCCACCTCCGTCCCGACGGCGGAACGGCCGCCGAGGTGGCCCGCGACCAGTGCGAGCGGGAGGACTGTGCCGACCTCGAGAGCGGCGCCATCTCGCGGTTCGAGGAGGAGGGCAAGACCGTCGTTCTCGTCGGCACCGCCACCGAACTGCTCGGCATCCTCGCCATCGCTGACGAGCTGCGGCCGGCGGCATCGCGGGCGGTCGAGCGACTGCACGACCTTGGCGTCGAACACGTCGTGATGCTTACCGGGGACAACGAGGGGACGGCCCGGGCGATCGCGCAGCAGGTCGGCGTGGACGAGTACCGCGCCGAACTCCTGCCGGGCGAGAAGGTCGACGCCGTCGAGTCGGTGCAAGCGGAGTACGGGGACGTGGCGATGGTCGGTGACGGCATCAACGACGCGCCCGCGCTGGCGATCGCCGATGTCGGAATCGCGATGGGTGCGGCGGGAACGGACACGGCGCTGGAAACCGCAGACATCGCGTTGATGGGCGACGAAATCGGCAAGCTCCCGTATCTGTACGCGCTGTCCCACACCGCAAACGGCGTCATCCGGCAGAACATCTGGGGGAGTCTCGGCGTGAAGGCACTGCTCGCACTCGGCGTCCCGTTTGGACTGGTAAACGTCGCTATGGCGGTTGTGGTCGGCGATATGGGGATGAGCCTCGGCGTGACCGGCAACGCGATGCGGTTGTCGCGAGTGAAGCCCGACCGGTTCTTCGACGTCTGACCACCACGTCGTTCCCACACGCGGATTCTCACGAAACGTTCGTACGTTCCGGAGCAGCCCGCTCACACCGTCGCAGAACGTCAGATCGACGGCGACCCTATCCGATGTGCCTTTCCGGTTTGAACCCCTCCCGTAGTGTATGAACGCTGATTCGCCACCGTCTCGCGACGGAAGATGTCACGCAACTTTGGGTGGTACCGATGGCAGGTAAAGACGAGTACTACAACAAAGCCAAGCAGCAAGGGTACCGCGCCCGTTCGGCGTACAAGCTGAAACAGCTGGACGAGACGGCGAACATCTTCGAGGAGGGCGACACGGTCGTCGACCTCGGCGCCGCCCCCGGCGGGTGGCTGCAGGTCGCCGCCGAGAAAGTCGGTTCGCAGGGGAAAGTCGTCGGCGTCGACTTCCAGCGCATCGACGACCTGGCGGACCACCACCAGGTTTCGACGATGCGAGGCGACATGACCGAGGAGCAGACCCGGGACCGCCTGCGACGCGAACTCGGCGCCGAGGAGGGCGAGGGCGTCGTCGACGTCGTCATCTCGGACATGGCGCCGAACATGACCGGCGAGTACGAGCTCGACCACGCCCGGTCGGTCCATCTCGCCCGGACGGCGTTCGAGACGGCCGAGAACTACCTCGAACCCGGCGGTGACTTCGTCGTGAAGGTGTTCGAGGGCCGGGACCTGGACGACCTGCGCGAGGACCTCGAGGAGTCGTTCCAGTACGTCCGCATCGTCGCACCGCCGGCCTCGCGGGACTCCTCGAGCGAGGTGTACCTCATCGGCAAAGGCCACACCACCGCGCCAATCTCCAAGGGCGACCGGTTCACCGTCGAAATCACCGATACGGGGAGCGAGGGCGACGGTATCGCCAAGGTCGACGAGTTCACCCTGTTCGTCGCCGGCGCCGAGGAGGGCGAGGAGATCGAGGTCTCCGTCACCGACGTGAAGCCCACCTTCGGCTTCGCCGAGCGGGTCGACTGACTCGCTTCGCGGTCGACGCTTCTGCGGCCACGCAACTCGAGATCCAGGCGTGGGTCTGTATCGACCCGAACAGCAGTGCAAGCACGCCGTTCTCGACGAGCAGCACGCTCTCGGGGTTTGCCGGCGGTGCCGTCCGGACCCAGACCGCGAGCAGACCGAACAGCGCCGTCAGGACGAGGTTGTACTTCGCCAGGACGTCCCAGATCTCCTGGTCGAGATCGACAATCGCGTCGCTTCCCATACTCGCAGCTTTCACCGAGCGATACGGAAAGCAGCGGTCTGTCTACTCCACGAACAGCCGCCGCTCGGTCGCTTCCCGCGATCGGGCGGCTCGCACGACGGCGTAGACGAAGGGCGTGTCGAGCACCGCGACGCCGAGTTTGAACACGTACTGGCCGACGATGAGTGCGAGGATGCTCGGGCCCTGCGAGGCCAGAAGCGGGAGGCCGAGCTCCGTCCCGATGCCGAGCGCCGGCAGGACGAAGAAGGCGGTCCCGACGAAGATGACCGTGTCCAGTAGCTGACTCGACGCCGTCGAGCCGAGGTTGCGGGCCCAGAGCATCGCGCCGTCAGTGTACTCCCGGATGCGGTGGAAGACGATGACGTCCCAGTTCTGGGAAACGATGTACGCCAGCAGGCTGCCGGCGACGATGTTGGTGCTGGCGCCGAGCACCGTCGCGAACGTCGACGCGAACTCGGGGTCAGCGGCGGGGGCGGCGATGGTCGACTGGACCAGCGCAAGCACGACGAAGTTCATCGCGAACGCGACGTTGACCAGTTCCTGGGCCGCCCGGCGGCCGTAGAGTTCGGCGTAACAGTCCGAGGCAAAGAAGGTTAGCGCGTAAGCCAGCGCCGCACCCGGAAGGACGAGCGCCGAGCCCGCGGACGGCAGCGAGAACGGCAGGCCGAACGCGAGTAGCTTCGCAGCGGTCAGCTGTGCGGTCACCAGCGCGGTGACGAAGAGCGCGGCGAGCAGCAGCCGGTCGACCGGTAACGGACGGCGCTCGGCACTCATTCGTCGCCGCCCTCGTCGAGGCGGCCGTGACGCTGGTCGATCTCGTCGAGCGTGTCCAGCGTCTTCCGGATCGAGGCCCGGATGGCGTCGCTTCGGTTCACGAACTTCCCGTCATCGCCGACGTGTTCATCGAGGTCTGCGAGTAGTTCATCGGGGATCTCGACGGAAACCTTGGCCATACGCCGAATTCGAGCCGACGGAGTTACAGTTTCCGTTTGCGCTACTTGCCGGGGAGATTCGGCTCGTCGCTTTTTTGCGTGACGATGGGTCTGGCGAGATTGCGCCGGCCGCCGAGAGTGAACAGGTAGAGCAGCCCGAGGCCGGTTCCGTAGGCCACCATCAGCGGCACCGTCACGAGGAACATCGTGATGACGTCCGCTGGCGTGAACAGCGCCGCAAACAGCAGGATGCCGACCATCACCTCCCGCCAGCGCGAGCGCATCGCGCCGTAGGAGACGCCGGCCGTGTTCAGCAGCACCATCAACACGGGGACGTCTGCAAGCAGCCCGATACCGGCGGTGGTGAAGAAGATGAGCCAGAAGAAATCGGTGATGCGGTAGCTGATGGTCATATTCGCCGCCAGCGCGTCCTCGACGAGGAAGGAGATGACCGTCGGCGCAACGAAGAGGTAGCCGAAGACCAGCCCCCCGAGCAGCCCGGCGAGCAGCAGGCCGGCCCAGCCGAAGATGACCTCCCGGCGCCCGCGGACGAACCCTTTGTCACGAAGTGCTGGCCATGCGTAGTAGGCAATCATCGGCAGGACGACCAGTCCGGCGACCAGGGCGGAGAACTTCACCTCGAACACCAGCGCCTCGACGGGGTGGAGCGCGATGACTTTCGCTGCCTCGCCGGCGGTCTGGCCCGGCTTGAGCACCTCGTTTGGTACTCGGCGGAGGAAGCCCGCGTAGACGTCGCCGATGCCGCCGGTGTAGAGCCACGCGAACGTGCTTGCGAGCACGACCATGAACACGCCGACGATGTAGAACGCCCCGGAGGTGATGGCGTCGAAGATGAACCGGATATCCCGGTAGTAGCCGCCGATATCGTCCTCGTCGGTCTCGCCGTCGGTGAGCTCTTCCAGGAACGTGCTGCCGGCGCGCTGGCTCCGGTCGCCGACGCTGCCGGGCGCCGATTCGTCGGCCTCGCCGCCTTCGTCCGCGAGGTGGGCGTTCGCCTGCGCATCGTCGAACCGGTCGAAGAGGACCCGGGCGCGGTGTTCGTCGCCGGCTTCGAGCGCCTGGTTCGCGAGGAAGTTCGCTTCCGGTTCACTCATCTCCGCGAACAACGCGGGCGGTGCCCGCTCGATTTCCTCGGCCGAGAGCGTGCTCACGTCGACGGCGGTCGGGTCGGTGCCCGCGAAGTAGCTCGCGAGCAGGTAGTAGATACCGACCAGCAGGCCGAGTACGAGCAGCGTGCCCCCGGCGACGACGCCGATGGCTGGGGTGGTTCCGAGCCCGGTCGCCGGGACCGAGAGGGTGAGCCCTCCCCGCGAGAGCAGCGACTCGACGGCGTCCGGGTAGGCGACCAGCGCGTAGCCGATGCCGAACAGCAGGACGCCGATGCCGGCCAGCAGATTCCACAGCGCGCTCGCGCGGGCCTGCCAGTCGACCCACTCACGACCGCGGCGGATGGCGCCGAACAGCGAGACAGGGGTGAACAGCGGCTCCGTCTCGTGGGTCGGCGGTTCGGGGGCGTCCGGGTCGGGTTCGTGTGCTTCGTCGAACCGGTCGAGGATGGCCTGGGCCTTCGCGTGATGCCCGTTGTTGATGGCAGTATCGGCCGCTTCGAGCGCTTCGGGCTCGGTCATGGCGGCGAAGGACTCGCTCGGTGCCGCGCGCACACCCGCCTCGTCGAGCTGTTCGAGATCGATGCCGGTGGGGTCGCCCATCTCGGTGTCGGCGTCGGGGCCGACCAGCGCTTCGAGCTCTTTGTAGGCGGCGTAAAGCAGTCCGCCGACTGCGAGTACCAGGCCGAGCAGGATGCCGGCGACGATGGTCTCAGTGTCGCCGAGCACGGGGACGCGATAGCTACTGCCGGCCGCCGTGAGAGCGCTGTTGGCCGCGCCGTGGCCGCCAGCGCGGGAGAACGCCCATAGCAGCGCGACCCCGCCGACGAACAGCGCCGCCAGGAAGTTCCAGTTGCGTGCGGCGACGCCGGTGGCGCTCAGTCGCTCGCTTCCGCGACGCATCGTGACGGCGAACTTCGCGAGATAGAGACTGAAGCCGTAGAGGACGAGCAGCGGCGCGGCCCACATCACCTGGGTGAACGGGTCCGGCGGCGAGAAGAAGGCGCCGAAGACGAAGATCGCGACGACGGCGTAGCGCCACTGCTCCCGGAACGTCTCGTAGGGGACGATCCCGGCGTAGGAGAGCGCGGTGATAGCCAGTGGCATCTGGGCGGCGAGCCCGAACGACACGGTGAGCAGGAAGATAAACTCCGTCCACTTCACGATGGACCAGTGGGGTGCGAACCCAGCCGCGAGCGCGTTGCCCGCGAGGAACTCGAACATGATGGGGAAAAAGAGCAGGTAGCCGTAGGCCATCCCGCCCATGAACAGCACGCCGGACATCAGCAGGATGCCCACGAGCTTCCAGATCGGGACCGGACTCTGGGGCCACATATCCCGCTCCCGCAGGGCGTCCCGCGAGAAGTAGATCAGTGGCGGGATGCCGATGATGATACCGGCGACGAGGGCGATTTTGGCCTGTAGCAGGATGACGTCGAAGGGTGTCTGGGCGATGATATCGAACTGGTCGCCCAGCGAGACGCTCATCCGCTGGATCGTGACGTCACGGAGGTAATCCCAGATCCACAGTCGGAGGGCGTAGAACGTCCCGAGGAAGCCGATGAGGAAGACGATGAAAACCTTCTGGAGGTCTTTCTGGGCCGACCGCAGCATGGCGGCAGCCGTCTCTCGACCGTCGGCGAGCGCGCGTTGGGTATCGTCGTCGAGCGCGCTGGACATGCCCGAAGAGTGCCCCCAGCCAGTTATCAACCTTTTCACCTCCCCTCGGGCGCATCGGAAAAGGCCTATAAGAACGGACGGTCGATGACGACTCATGTCCGAGGATTCGGAGCGCGATGAAGGCGATGAGAAGTCGCCTGATTCGCCGGCCTCCGAGTCCGACTCGTCCGCCGATTCCCCGGCTGACTCGCCAGCCGAGGAGACGGACGACAACGCGCCTGCGGAGGAGTCGACCGACGAGTCGGCCAGTAATGCAGCGGGAGACGAGCCATCCGAAGAGCCACAGGAACGCGACGAGGCAGGGAATGATGACGAGGACGGCGAGGATGCGGAGAGTGACGACACAGACGGCGAGGATGCAGAGAGTGCCGACACAGACGGCGAGGATGCGGAAGACGATGATGCAGAGCAAGGAGACACGGAAGACGAGGTCGACGGGGCGGATGACGATGCAGAACGCGATGATGCCGACGAGTCGGTCACGACCGATTCGGAATCGGACGCTGATACCGAACCCGTCCCGGAACCGGACCTGAGTGCGGAGGAGACGGCGGCGTCGGACAGCGAGGACTCCGACGGAGAGCCGACGGACGACTCCGGCGAGGAGACGTACATCGAGGAGTTCACCGTCCCGGACATGGCGACGGGCGCCGACACAGACGACGAGGAGCGAGATATCGAACTCACCGACGAGGCCGAGGTCGATGCGGGGGTCGAGACCGCAGAGGAGTCCGACCAGACACTGCCAGAGAACGAGGATGGCGTCGGCGTCGACGTGCCCCAGCAGACCCTGGAGGGTGAAGACGAGGAGGGCGACCTGTTCGGGAGCGGTCCCGAGTCCGATCAGGAGATGCCCCTCGCCGACCACATCGAGGAGATGATGCGGCGGCTCTCGGTGGTGTTTCTCGTCGCCGGGGCCGTGGCGCTGACGTTATTGGGACTCGGCCAGGCGTTCGAACCGCTGCCGACGGCCGTGGAGCTCATCGACGCGCTCTGGGACAACGCGATTCCGGGAGCGCCCGAACTCGACGACCGGCGTCCACGACTCTACGGCCCGCTGGAGCTGATTCTCACCAAGCTGAAGGTGACCGCGCTGGCTGGGCTGCTCATCGGCCTTCCCGTGTTCGTCTACGAGACGTATCTGTTCATGCGGCCGGGGCTCTACCGCCACGAGCGGCGCTACTACCTCGCGGCGGTCCCGACGAGTCTGGTGCTCGGGACCATCGGGATGTCGTTCGCCCACTTCGTCATCATCCCGGCGATCATGGACTACTTCACCCTCTACACGCAGGAGAACATCGCCTCCGTCGCGTACGGGCTGGCGGAGACGTTCAACCTCATCCTCATTCTGATGGGGTATATGGCGGTGGTGTTCCAGATTCCGCTGTTCATCATGCTGGCCATCATGATGGGTCTGACAACCCGGCTCTGGCTGGAGGACAAGCGCCTACTGTTCTGGGGTGGGTTCCTCACCGTCGCGTTCATCGTCAACCCCGACCCGACCGGGATGACCCCGTTCATCATCGCGGCGACGATGATCGTCCTCTACGAGGGGACGCTGGCGTTGCTGCGCTGGACGGGGAACTGAGCTGGATTCGTTCCGGGGGTCCAGCGAGATGGCGACTCATGCGGGCGGATCCCAGTAACTTACTCGGGAAATTAGTTTCTCCGCGGCGACGGCGAACAGCATCTCTCTCCCCCGGCAGCGAACAGCCTTACCGCGACGACAGCAAACAGCACTCCGAAGCTTGGACACTGGGACCGCACCGCTTCCCGCCCTGATAGTGAGTACTGCGAGTCTGTCCCGCCGTGACCATCCGTGTCGGTGATGGGAGCCCCTGAACCGGCGGCGTTCGACACCGTCGATGACACTATTCGCAGTAATCACTATGAGGCCACAGACGCTCTCGCGCTTCGCGCTACCGCTGCCGCGGTGCAGTAGTGGACGGAAGCGTCGCGCTCGCCGTCGCCGCGAGGCGTGTGCGCGGGGGCAGTGAGGGGCCCCGGCACTGTACGGGGCTTCGTGCCCGTTACCGTGCTGTCCCAGAGTCCCTGGTAACTCCGCGGTGTTGTTGGCGGTGCCGTTGCTGTCTGGTGAACCAATGCTCAAGGATATTCGGCCTCCGGACGGCCTACTAACTGTTCTCTACGAGGGGACGCTGGCGCTGCTGCGCTGGACTGCCGGCTGATTCCACACGGCGGTCGGTGGGGCCAATATCCATATCGATGATCTCGTCTGGCGAACAGTCTCGTGTCCCCTGCGTAATCGATGGTGCGGGTGGCAGTGGTGGCGTTCTGCCGTCTCTTGGGATTGCTGTCGGGCGACACCAGCCGTATCGTCTCCAGTAGCCCCGACTCCGATAACTCGGTGACGCTCGCGAAGCGAGACGTTCTGTAACGCAACGCCAGCGCGCTGGCTCAGGAGCTGTCTTTCGCCACTACCTCCGCCTGCGCACCTGCGACGTCACCCTCGAACCCCTTCATAAACGACGAACTCCAGGGCGTTACTCAGATAGTGCGCCACACCCACCACCGCAACACTCCCCGTCGCCACGAACGCCCCAGCAAGCGCCAGTCCGAGTAGCCCCGTCACCACCACCCCCACACGCCCCTGTGTGCCATGAGCCAGCGCGAACACTGCTGAGGACGCGACGACCAACAGCACAACCGGGAGTTCGAACCCCGCCGCGAGGCCGCCGATGAGCGCGCCGCGGAACAGCAGTTCCTCGAACCCCGCGACGATGGGGAGGACAACGAACAGGAGTGCGAGCCAGCCCGGAATCGTCTCGGGGGCGAGCGCCGCCCGGAGTGCCTCGTCGCCACCGAGACCGAACTGCCGGCCGAGCCTCGCCGCTGCCTGGTTCAGGCCGAACAGTACCACCCCCAGTGCTGCGCCGACGGCGAGCTCCGCCGTCGGTGGTGCGGTGACGCCGAGACTCCGGATCGGGACGTCTGTGAACCAGATGCCGGCCAGTAGAAGGGCCCCAAACAGCGCCTGCGTGCCCGCGACGTTCAGATAGAGGATAGCGGTCGAAACCGACTCCAGCTGGAACCCGGCGTCAAGCTCCGGTGGCTCCGGCTCGAACTCGTCGACGACTCCCTCGTTGGCGGCATCCGGCTCCGCCGGACCCGGTGGACGACTCTCTAACGCGGACTGCGTCACACGAGCGAGAACGAGAACGAGAACGGTGAGCGTGACCGTGACAGCCCCGAAGGCTGTCCAGTCGGGCACGCTACTGCGGCGCGGGCTCGGAGCCGCCCGTGGTCGTGACCTCGGAACTGTCCAGCGCGGAGCCGGTGATGTTCTTCAGTCGGGCGACCAGAGAGCTTTTGTCGGCGTTGCCTTCGAGTGCGACTTCGAGCACCTCGGAGATGTGGGAGACCGGGATGATATCCACCATCTCCTCGTACTCGTCTTCGATCATCACGTCCTGTTCGTTGGCTTCGGGAATGATGACCCGGGTGCAGCCGGCCTTCGCGGCAGCCTCGATCTTGTGGGTCACGCCGCCGACCGGGAGCACGTCGCCCCGGACCGAGAGCGAGCCGGTCATGGCGAGGCTCTGGTCGACGCCGACATCTTCGAGTGCGGAGATGACGGCCGTCGCCACCGTGATCGAGGCGGAGTCGCCGTCGACGCCCTGCTGGCCGGTCTGGATGAACTGGATGTGGATGTCCTTGTCGGCGATCTGCTCGTCGGTGAACTTCTTGATGATGGCCGAGACGTTCTGCACCGACTCCTTGGCCATCTCCTTGAGCTGGCCGGTCGCGATGACCTGGCCGCCCATCCCCTGCGAGGGGGTGATCTCCGCCATCACGGGCAGCATGATCCCGGAGTCGTCGCCCATGACGGCGAGTCCGTTGACCCGGCCCACCTGGTACCCCTCCGCGACCTGCAGCTCGTAATCCTTCCGGCGCTCGATGTAGTCGTCGGCGAGCTGCTGCTCGATGGAGCGCGAGCGGCCCTTCGCTTCGAGCACGTGGTCGCGGGTGGTGGACGCAGCGTCATCGGCGCGGGCGATGTCACCCGCGACACGGACCAGTCCACCCAGCGAGCGGAGTTTGAGGGTGAGGTGGTCCTTCCGTCCGGCGCGGCGCCGCGCTTCGAGGATAACCTCCTCGATGGCCTCCTCGTCGAAGTGGGGGAGCCGGCCGTCGTTCTCGACCTCCTGTGCGATGAACCGGGCGTACTTCCGGCGCATCTCTGGGGTGTCGCGGATGGTATCGTCCATGTAGACCTCGTACCCGTAGCCGCGGATACGGTTCCGGAGCGCGGGGTGCATGTTCTCCAGCGCGTCCATGTTCCCCGCGGCGACCATCACGAAGTCGGTCGGCACGGGCTCGGTCTGGACCATCGCGCCCGAGGAGCGTTCGGACTGACCGGTGATGCCGAACTCGCCCTCCTGAATCGCCGTCATGAGGTGCTGCTGGGAGCGGACGTCGAGCGTGTTGATCTCGTCGATGAACAGCACGCCCTTGTTCGATTTGTGGATGGCGCCGGCCTCGACGCGGTCGTGGCTCGGCGTCTCCATCCCGCCCGACTGGAACGGGTCGTGGCGCACGTCGCCGAGCAGCGCCCCGGCGTGGGAGCCGGTGGCGTCCTCGAACGGTGCGGTCTGGGTGTCGGCGTTGTTGACCAGCAGGTTCGGGATCATCGCGTCGCTGCCACGCGAGGCGTAGCGGAACGCGACGTAGATGACCGCCGCGGCGATGATGCCCAGCAGGATGTTCTGCATCGCCAGCAGGGCGTAGCCGACCACGACGGCGATGATGATCCACATGAGGAAGCTGCGCATCTGGTTGCGCTTCTGGGCCTCCTCCTTGTGGGCGTCGACGATCTGATCGCCTTTCCCCGACGGCACGGTCCGAACCTTCGGCTCGTTACCGTCGTCGGGGTTGTGGTAGACGAGGACGTCCTGTAGCTCCTCCTTGGGGAGGAGTTCGGCCATCGCTTTCGCCAGCATCGACTTCCCGGTCCCGGGCGAGCCGATCATCATCACGTGGCGGCGCTGCTTGGCCGCCTTCATCACTACGTCGCGGGCGTGCTCCTGCCCGATGACCTGGTCGACCAGTCGGTTCGGCACTTCGATCTCGGCGGTCGAGCCGATGCGGAGACCGCCGAGGAGGTCGTCCTTCCCGATCTCCTCCTCCTCGGCGATTTCGGCGTCGAACTCCACCTCGCTCCCGAGGTCGTCGATGGCCGGAGCGTCCTCCTCCGGCTGGTCGCGAACCCGGCGCTCCGCGGTGGAGGGGTCGGATGGGGGCTGTTCGCCGGACTCGCCCTCCTCGGGCGCGTCCGACCCGTCGAGCGTGAACGGGGAGTCCTGTTCCTCCTCCGGCCGCTCTTCGGGCACGTCGGTATCGTCCGTGTCGTTGCTCATAGAACGCTGTCGCTACCGTTTAGAGGCTCGCGGGACTGATATACTTTCTCCCATTCTGCCTCACCGGCGCATCCGCGTAAACGCCAGTCTGAGCACTCGAAGCGCTCGAAATCGGATCGCGAGAGATCGACAGTTGCTTATAAACCCCTGTGTTCGGTAGACTCGCCGTTTTTATGTCGAACCGACGGGAAACAGCCAGTATGCGGGGGTTCTACATCGGCCGGTTCCAGCCGTACCACGACGGCCACCAACGGATGGTCGCGGAAATCGCCCAGGAGCTCGACGAACTCGTCGTCGGCATCGGCTCGGCGGGCGACTCCCACACGACGCGCAACCCGTTCACTGCCGGGGAGCGCGTGATGATGGTGACGAAAGCACTGAAGGACATCGATATCACCACCTACGTCGTTCCGATCGAGGACCTCGACCGGAACGCCGTCTGGGTCGGCCACGTCCGCTCGATGACCCCACATTTCGACGTTGCCTACTCCAACAACCCGCTCGTCGTCAGGCTGTTCCAGGAGGCCGGCGTCGACGTTCGCCAGTCCCACATGTTCCAGCGCGACGTCCTGGAGGGGACCGAGATCCGTGAGCGACTCATCACCGGTGGTGACTGGGAGTCGTTGGTTCCCGACGCTGTCGTCGAGACAATTCACGAGGTCGACGGCGTCGAGCGCATCCGCCGCATCGCGGACACCGACGCCAGCGAGGAGTAGTGGTCGACGCAGGTATCGCGTTCGCGGCGATGAACGCGGTCGGACTCGTCGCCTTTGCCGCCGCCGGCGCGCTGAAAGGCCGCGCTGCTGGCCTCGACCTGTTCGGCATCGTGGTGCTCGGCTTTCTCACAGCGTTAGGCGGCGGCACCATCCGTGACCTGCTGGTCGGCCGCGTCCCGACCTCGCTCCAGTCGAACGTGGAGGTGCTGTTCGCCGCCTTCGGGATCGTCCTCGCGGTCATCGTCTCGATTCGGCTCCGTGACGACCCCCGTGAGACACCGGCGCTGCTGCTCTCCGACGCAGTTGGTCTCGCGGCGTTCGCCGCCACCGGCGCTGCCGTCGGTATCGAGACGGGACTCACACTGTTCGGCATCGTCGTCGTCGCGACGCTCACCGGTGTCGGCGGCGGGAGTCTCTCGGACCTGCTGCTCGTCCGCGTCCCTGCAGTCCTGCGGGAGGATTTCTACGCGACTCCGGCGGTCGTCGGCGGGATCGTCGCGTGGGTCGCCGCGCGGGCGGGCGTCGATGGCGGCACGACGACGCTGCTCGCTGCGGGGGCCGTGCTGACGCTCAGGCTCGGCGCGTTGCGCTACGACTGGCGGCTGCCGACGCTCTGAGCGCTCGCTGGCTGGCTCGGCCCGCTCACCGTGCCAGGCTCCCGGGAACTCGCTTCTCGGCCCTCACTCGACTCCAGTAGCGCAGTTTACTCGGGAGCACCAGTGTGACGGCCAGCAGGAGCTCGACGATCCCTTCTCTTGGTGCCTGGCGAGCATGAGCGCGACCAAGGTGACGACGATCGCCGGTGCTCTCAGCCGGTTCGGACCGAAGCTATACGCCGCTCCCGGCCCCAGTACCGGCATGGACCTCGATCCCTTCGACCACGAGTCCCACATGCAGCGCGCCATCGAACTGGCCCACGAGGCCGCCGAGCGCGGCGACGGTCCCTACGGCTCCGTGCTCGTCAAAGACGACGAGATCGTGATGGAGGAACGCAACGCCACCAACTCCCAGGGCGACATCGCGCTCCACCCGGAACTCACGCTCGCACGTCGCGCGGCGAACGAGCGCGACGACGCAGATGAACTGGTGATGTACACCTCGACCGAGCCCTGCCCGATGTGTGCCGGCGGCATCGATATCGCGGGGCTCCGTGCCGTCGCTTACAGCGTCTCCGGCAGGCGCGCCGCCGAACTCAAGGGTGGGAGCGCACGGCTCCCCTCGACGCAGGTGTTCGAGGCGGGCGGCGGGACTCAGGTGCTTCCGGACGTACTGAAGCAGGAAGGCGAGAAGGTCCACGAAGAGTACCGGTAACAGTGGACCGCTGCTACTCCCGGTAGCTCGGCACCGCTTGCTCGATGACTTCCGTCGCCAGCAGGTCGAAATCCGCCTCCTCGGGGACGATATCTACGTCGATGCCGTGCTCGCGGGCAGTTTCTGCGGGCCCTTCAGCGATGGCGCCGACGACCGCATCAGCGAGCCCAGCGACCGCCTCCGCTCGGATACCGCGCTTGGCCGCCGCGTCCAGAAACCCCTCTACGGTGCGGGAGGAGGTGAACAGAACCGCCTCCAGGTCCCCCTCGGCGGCCATCTCTGCTGACCTGCCCGAGTTCTCCGGGCGGTTGAGCCGGTAGAGCACCGTCTCGGTCACGTCTGCGCCGGCCTCGCGCAACTCGTCGAGCAGCGTCTCGCTCCCGTGGGACGAGCGGGCGACGGCGACTGATGCGCCGTCGACGTCGCCGTGGAGCTCTTCGACCATCCCCGCCGAGTCGTACTGCTCGGGAACCCGGTCGACAGTCCAGCCGGCGTCGCGGGCCGCCTCGGCCGTCGACGGGCCGATACAGCAGAGCACCGCGTCGCCCGGCTCCCAGCCGGCGTCGGCGAGGATATCCACGCCGGTCGAAGCGGTGAGAATGACGTAGTCAGCAGCCGGCGGGCGCTCGCCGGTCGGTTCGATTTCGAGCATCGGGTCCGGCACGGGCGTCGCACCGAGCGCGTCGAGCAGGTCGGCCGCGGCCTCGAGTCGACCGTCGTCGGGGCGAAACACGGCTGTGCGTCCCTCCTGGCTCATTTTCGCGCCTCCTACTCCTCGCGTTCTTCGCGGGCCGCGTCGACCAGTTCCTTCGCGCCGCGTTCAGCGAGGTCGGCGGCGAACCGTTCTGCGGCGGTCACGTGATGTTCGATGGGGAGGTCACGGTTCCCCTCGACGACCTCCGTGCCGTCGGTCGAGAGCACCTGCGCGCGGACGTTGACATGCTCGCCCTGGACTTTCGCGTGAATTCCCAGCGGGGCGACACAGCCACCGCCGAGCTCCGAGAGCACCGTGCGCTCGACGGTCGTCGCGACCCGAGCTGGCGGGTGGTCGAGCTTCGATTGCAGGCGCGAGACCACGTCGTCGTCGACGGCGGTGATGGCGATGGCACCCTGGGCCGGAGCGGGCACGAACGTGTTTTCCGGAAGCTGGTTCGTCCCGATCTGGTGTTTCAGCCCGCTGCGCTCGAGCCCGGCGTCCGCGAGCACGATGGCGTCGTACTCGTGGTCGGGCTCCTGACTCATCGCGTTGCGTTCCAGTTCGGAGAGGCTATCGAACCACTCCTCGACGCTCATCTCGTACTCCTCGTCACCGTCCTCGAGGTCCTCGTTCTCGTCGTCGAGTACCCCCTCGGGGTCGAGGTTGTACTCCCGCATCTCCTTGCTCTCCAGGTCCTCCTCGGTCCCGAGGCGCCGCTCGTGCTCCCGCTGGAGCTCCGGAGCGAGGAGCTTCTCGATGCGGGTGTCGACGTTCCCGCGGAGCGGCCGCACATCGAGGTCCGGGCGCGCGTTGAGTAGCTGGGCGGTGCGCCGGAGCGAGGAGGTGCCGACGACGGCACCCTTGCGCAGTTCGTCGAGCTCCCGGCCGTCCTCGCTGACGAGCAGGTCGCCAGCGGACGCGCGCTCGGGGATGGCGGCGATGACCACCCCCTCGGCGAACTCCGTCGGCATGTCCTTCATCGAGTGGACGGCGGCGTCGCAGTCACCCTCGACGACCTCCTGATCCAGTGCGTGGACGAACGCGCCGATTCGGCCAAGGCGGTGGATGAGTTCGTCCCGGATTCGGTCGCCTTCGGTCTCGACCTCGACCGGTTCCACGGGGCGACGACGGGTGCCGACCCGTTCCTGGACGATGGCAGCTTGCCGGCGGGCGAGGGCGGACCCGCGGGTCGCGAGGCGGAGGGTCCTGTCGGTGCTCATAGTGCTGAGTGGGAGAGCGGCGGGGAAAAGGAGTGCGTTCGCGTGGCGTGTTCCGGAACGGGTCAGGGCTGGTTCGTCTCCCGGAGGGAGTTACAGCGCCTCCCGATAGGCCGCAAGCGTCTCCTCGACGTCCTCCTCGGTGTGGCCGTAGGAGACGAACTGGGACTCGAACTGGTTCTGAGAGAGAAAGACGCCCCGCTCCTTCATCGCCGGCCAGAACCGGCGGCGCCAGCGATCGGTTTCGGCGGCAGCGACGTCGGCACCGGTCTTCGGACAGTCGTCGAATCGCGGACACTCCGTGCGCTGCTGACAGCCGCCCTCGCACTGGCCCGAGAGGTTGTCGGGGCCCTCGCGAGTGAAGATGACCTTGAACAGCGAGTCGGTGCCGGCGACGGTGTAGGTGGGTGCCTCTTCGGCCAGGATCTCGGTGAGCCCCGTTCTGAGCTGCTCTGCAAGCTCGTTGACGTGCTCGTAGACGTCGTTCTCGGCGGCGAATCGCAGCGTTTCCAGTCCGGCGGCCATCGTCACGGGGTGCCCCGAGAACGTTCCGGCCTGGAACACGTCGCCGGAGGGGGTGAACTGGCTGATGATCTCCTCTTTGCCGCCGATGGCGCCGACGGGGAACCCGCCGCCGATGATCTTGCCGAACGTCGTCACGTCGGGTTCGATGCCGAACTTCCCCTGGGCGCACTGGAGGCCGCCGACGCGGAAGCCGGTGATGACCTCGTCCCAGATGAGCAGCGAGCCGTTGTCGTCACAGAGGTCACGCAGCATCTCGTGGTAGCCGTCGACCGGGTGGACGATGCCCTTGTTGGCGAGAATCGGCTCGACGAGGACGGCGGCGATGTCGTCGCCGTGGCTCTCGAACGCCTTGCGGGCGGCCTCGCCGTCGTTGAACGGGACGGGGATGGCGTGCTCGGCGAACGCTGCGGGGATGCCCGCCGAGGAGGGACTGCGCTCTTCGATGTCGCCTTCCACTAAGGTGGAGTCGTTGGCGCCGTGGTAGGCGCCCTGCATCACGACGATCTTCTTCCGGTCGGTGTACCCCCGCGCGAGCCGCGTCGCCGAGACGGTGGCCTCGGTGCCGGAGTTGACGAAGCGGATCATCTCGACACTGGGGACGTGCCGGGCGACGAACTCGGCGTGCTCGACTTCGATCTCGGTCGGCATCCCGTACATCGGCCCCTGGCTCGCGTGGCGCTGGATCTCGGCCTGCACGGACTCGGGGGTGTCGTGGCCCAGCAGCAGCGGGCCAAGCCCCATCACCCAGTCGATGTAGCGATTGCCGTCGGCGTCGATGAGGTGGCCCGCATCGCCCCGTTCGGCGAAGGGCGGGAACGGCTCGATAGCCGCCCGGACCGAGGAGTTGACCCCGCCAGGCATGACAGATAGCGCGCGGTCGTAGAGTTCGCCGGAGCGCTCGTGATTCATAGGTTGGACTGTTCGCGGGGACCGAAAGAACCTGTCGGGTTCCGTCGACAGGGCCGGTTACTGGGAACTCGGCGACCCGCGGGTCACAGGGTCCGGGACATCCGGTGGCTCGCGCCCATCGGGTTCACCGCGCTGAAGCCGGCGCGACTGTAGAACCGGTGGAGATGTGGTTTCGACTTCTCCACCGTGAGCCAGACGTAGCTCGCGCCCGCCGCTTTCGCGTGGCCCATGCCGACGCCGAGGAGCCGTTTACCGATACCCGCTTCCTGGTAGGCCTGGTGGACGAAGATGACGAGTTCGTGACGGCCGGTCCCGTCGGGGACGAAACTAACGTGACCGACGATCCGATCGCCGTCGCGCGCGACGACGTTCGGCCCGCCCAGGATGTCCGAGAGCCAGTCGCGGATTCGCTCTTCGCCCATCGGCGGCACGCCTTGGGCCCGACAGGCCGGATCGAACCCGTCGTACATCTCCACCAGCGCGTCGAAATCCGACTCGCGGTAGGCAGTGAACTGCAGGTCGCGGCTCGCCTCGTCGGTGAACCGAACCGGGGGCGTTTCCTGCGTCGTGGGCTGGCGACGGAGTCGGTCCTGAACCAACTGTAAGGCCTCTTCGACCACCATATCGGTGAGAACTGCCGGACAGTGAAGAGTACTCTGGGCATATGCTTCCCATCTCCTAATACAGTACATACAGCCCAAGCGCTGGCCCGAACTGGAGTGACAGACCGGATCCCCCGCCCCGCTTCGAGTGCGACGAACTCCGTCGAGAGCCGATACCGTGGCCAGTCGAGAGACTGGAGCGTGGCTACAACGACCCAGCCACGTCTTCGGCGAAGTACGTCAGAATCAGGTCCGCCCCAGCCCGTTTGATCGACACCAACGATTCGTGGGCGACCGCTTCCAGATTCAGCCACCCCTTCTCGGCGGCGGCGTGCAACATTGCGTACTCGCCAGAGACGTTGTACGCCGCCACCGGGTGGTCGTGCTCGCGGCGCACGTCGGCGACGATATCCAGGTACGGGAGCGCGGGCTTGACCATCAGCACGTCGGCGCCCTCCGTCACGTCCAGTTCCGCCTCCCGGCGGGCCTCCCGCGCGTTCGCGGGGTTCATCTGGTAGTGCCGGCGGTTGCCGAAAGACGGCGCGCCGTCGGTGGCGTCGCGGAACGGGCCGTAGAACGCCGACTCGTACTTGGCGGCGTAGGACATGATGGGCACCTGGTCGAACCGCTCGTCGTCGAGACCCTGCCGGATCGCGCCGACCATCCCGTCGAGACTGGCGGATGGTGCGACCATATCCGCGCCCGCCTCGGCGTGGGAGACGGCTACCTTGGCGAGCAGGTCGAGGCTCTCGTCGTTTCTGACGGTGAGCCCGGGTTCCTCGCTGCTCCGTGCTGCGACGGGTGGGTCCTCCCCGGCGGTGTGCTCGACGAGCCCGCAGTGGCCGTGCTCGGTGTACTCACAGAGACAGACGTCCGTGATGACGTACGCGTCAGTCTCTCGCTTCACCCGCCGGACGGCCTTCTGAATGACGCCGTCCTCGGCGTAGGCGCGGCTCCCGCGCTCGTCTTTCCACTCGGGGATACCGAACAGCATCACCGCCTCGACGCCCGTCGCGAGCACCTCCTCGACGCGAGTGACCGCGTTGGAAAGCGGGACGCGTTCGTGGCCGGGCATCGACTCGATAGG
This sequence comes from Halolamina sp., assembly GCF_036626355.1. Classification (GTDB taxonomy): domain Archaea; phylum Halobacteriota; class Halobacteria; order Halobacteriales; family Haloferacaceae; genus Halolamina. The sequence goes on from NZ_JAZKRY010000015.1 coordinate 28,936, forward strand.
CTGGCGCTCCGTCGTGGTGGCGTCGACGAACACCGGGGCGATGAGGTCCGACGGCGAGAGCGACGTTTCGCTGACGAGCGACCGGACGCCGTCGGCGCGCAGGCGCCGGGGCCGGCGGGCGTCATCGCGCCCGAGCGCCGAGTCGCCGTGAGGTCGGTTCATAGCCGTACGTTGGCAGCCGAGGGGAAAACCGATTCGTTTGCTGGGAACCCCGGAGTTCAGACCGGTAGCGGCACGGAACGGCGACCGCTCTCCCGTCGTTCTGACGAGCCACCATCCGCATTCTTAACCCGCTGGCCGGCGTACGAACAGCCATGAAGTGCCACTACTGTGACGACGACGCCGTCTACGCCGCGGCGACGGAGGGGGTCAAGGTTGGGCTCTGTGAGCGCCACTTCCAGGAGCGCGTCGAGGAGTTGACCGACGACGAGAGCCTGAAGGCGCTCCGCGAGCGGACCGAGATCGACCGGGCCGAATAACGCCATCGCCCTGGAATGTCGGCTGGTCGCTGGGCCGACCGTTCCTCACCAGAGCAGATCGACGCCGAACACGTAGAGCGCGGCGAGCATCGACTCGAACAGCAGCGTCCCGACAGCCGAGAGGGCGACGAAGCGCCGGTCCTCCATTCTGGCGAGCCCCGCCGGCACCGTCAACATTCCGCGGGTGAACAGCATCGCGTTGCTCCCCGTGACGGCGATGGGGCCCCAGCGGTCGAACCAGCCGTCGAACCGGGTGAGTGCGCGGTCGCTCACGCGGAACCAGCGTTTCTGCAGCAGATACTCGCGACCGCCGCGCTTGGCCAGTCGAAAGAGGAGATACTGGCCGATCGTGGCGCCGAGCACCGCGACGCCAAGCACCGACAGCAGCTGTTCGGGGCTGTGGCCCAGCAGCAGCAGCGAGCCCGGAACCAGGAGCTCGCTCGGGACGAAATACATCAGCATCGCCCCCTCGAGCACGAACACGCCTAGCAGCACCACCAGCGCCAACTCCGAGTTCAGCAGCGACTGGAGCCAGCCGGGAATCTCGCTGAGGAGGTGCTCGCTCACGACTGCTGGTAGCAGTGTCCCGCAGTAAAGCCCTTCTGCTCTGGTTCATCCGTCACCAGCCGCCGCCGTCGACAGTCTCTATCCTCACAGCCTCCACCGTCGTAGCCTCCGCGGCTGCCAACCCCCGCCGGCCGCCTTAGCTCTCGACCGGTTCGGGAAGGTGCTCCCGCACGCGCTCCCAGGCAAGCGCCGGGAGGCCGTCGCTGGCGAGTTCCTCTTCGTGTGCGTCGCTACCCCCAGTCGCCAGGAGGTCGTGCTCGGCGATAGCGTTCTCGACTGGGAGCGGGTCAAGCGCATCGGGCTCGTCTGGCGAGAGCGGGCGGTCGTAGGGGTAGTAGCGCTCGACGGCGTCGAGGTCTGCCGCTCGGGCCAGCGCAGCCTCCGGATCGCCGTACCGTAGCGGGTGCGCCAGCCCGACCAGCATGCAGGCGTCCTCGAGAAGCGCCAGGCCCGTTTCGAACTCGGGGACGTTCCGGCTGACGAAGCACGGACCGTTCTCGCCGATGAGGTCGTCGAACACCGCGCCAAACTCGTCGTCGTCGGCGTCGCTCTCGACGACGGCACGGGCGATGTGCGGGCGCCCCAGCCCCTCGCGGGGCTCGATCTCCAGGTCGACGCCGAGATGGGACTCGACGTTCTCGATGATGCGCCGGCCGCGGTCGATTCTGTCCTGCTGGATGCGCTCGATCTCGGCGGTGAGTTCGGGCGTCGGTTCGAGCCCGTAACCGAGCAGGTCCAGCCGCTGGTCGCCGGCCTCGACCCGAAGTTCGATGCCGCGGACGACGGTGACGCCGGGCCGGCGCTCGACGGGGTTGGAGAGCTTGGGGTGGTAGCGGTCGTGGTCCGTCACGGCGACGGCGTCGAGATCTGCCTCGTTAGCGAGGCGCACCAGTCGCTCGAGGGTGAGGGTGCCGTCCGAGACGGTCGTATGGGTGTGGAGGTCGGCGACGATGCTCATGATCGCTCGTCGCTGGCCACAGAACAAACCGCTTGTGGTGTCGGTACTCCGAACGTCTGCGCCCTCACTCGACCCATTCGATCGCGGAGTCGAGGTCGAGCGGCAGCCCCCCCTTCCGGTAGCCCTCCACGTGGCCAGAGGGACGCAGACGGAAGACGACTGCCGGGCGATGGCGCACCTCCGGGCGCTCGCCGGCGATGGCCTGCCAGTCGTCGTCGGGGAACGAGGAGCAGTCGACGAACAGCGTCACGCCGCCACCGTGCTCCTGCAACTGCCCACTGGATTTGGTCTCCGCCGTCTCTCGGATGGCGGTGATAGGTGAGCCCGCAGCGCGGTGTTTCGGGGGCAGCGGCCGGGTCACTTCGACCAGCGAGGACTCGTCGTCGCCCGGTCGGTTCACCTGGTAGTCGATGGAGTGACCGGTCGTCACTGCGGCCTCCGGGGTCACCTCGTAGCCCGCCTCGAGCAGGACGTAGGCGGCGTTGAACTCCCCCATCGTCGCCGACATCCGGGTGAGATCGAGCGTTTCGGAGGTGCCGAGCTTCCCGGCCATCGTCTCACGGTACTCGTCGAGCGCGCCGGTCGAGAGTAGCTCCTCGTAGAACGCGAGCGTCTCGTCGCGGTCGGCGTCGGGAAACCCCGCGGCGTGCTCCTCGAAGAACTCTCGGGTCGTCTCGCGGCCGTCCTTCGAGAGGAACACCGGGAGGAAGAACCACGAGAGATGCGGGTACGGCTTGAGCCACGGCGATTCTTCCTCGAGTTGGGCCAAAAGCTCCCGCTCGACCCAGCGTTTCAGTTCGGAGGGGGCCTCCTCCAGCCCCATCTTGTCGGTTCGCCAGAGCGCGGACGGCGTCTCGGTGTTGCCGAGCCAGTAGCCGGCGCCGTCGGTCCAGCAGAAGAGTGCGATATCCCCGTTCTCCATCTCGAACCGCAGGGCCTCGTAGCCACTGGGCGGTTTGTGCCACGGGCGGCCCATCTCGGCGCCGAGATTGGCGTCGAGCGCCTGCAGCAGTTCGTTTCGGACTCGTTGTTCGGACCACGAGCCTGGTGCGTGTCGGAAACGGAGCGGCTTCGCCACGTGTGTGTCCAACGCCCCGGGGGCTTTACGTACTGCGGTGCGCTTCCAGCGGTCTTACGTCCTTCCACCAGACACGGAATTATTGAAACCAACCGATATGTATATGCGACATTCCACCTAAGTGAGGTTATACCATGGCATTTGGTGCCTATGACGAGGGTGAACACGAGCGTCGCGAGGAACTAACTTCCCAGGCAGATGCCGAGTTCGAGGAGCGCCCCGAGCAGTTCTCGGGCACTGTAAGCTACGATTCCGGCGACTCAGCCGAAGAGCTACTCGACCAGTTCCAGGAGATCAAAGAAGACTGAGCTCCCATCTCGTTCTCGGAGAACTCACCCCGTTAGCGACTGCCCTGCGCCACACGTCTAAACGGCTCCGTCCCGTAGACCCGCCAATGGCGTCCGATAACTGTGATGGCTGTGGCCGGCGCGTCCGTATCGGCGGCGGGATCGGCGACTTCTGGTCGTTCAGCAACGACGGCTCGAGCGACGGGATGGATCTCGAGCTCGCTGACGGCTCCGAGTTCTTCCTCTGTTTCGACTGTATCGAGCGATTGCCCGACGACCACGACGCGACGCGTGAGGACGTTGCGGCGTTGCCGCCCTACGCCGCAGACAAGTAGCGCGGCTGTCTGACGCCGAGCCGTCCGAAATGAACAACCGCGAAACCCGCGACCGCTGTCTTCGCCCTTACTCGGGCTTGAGCCCGCCGTCCTGCACGCGCATGACGGCCTCGCCGTCGGCGAGGTTCGGCGCGTCAACGAGGCGGACGATACGTTTGTCGCCCTTCGATTTGCGCAGGTACATTCGGAAGGTGGACTTGTGGCCGAGGATGTTGCCGCCGATGGGCTGGGTCGGGTCGCCGAAGTAGGAGTCGGGGTTGGAGGCGACCTGGTTGGTGACGAGGACGGCGACGTTGTGGAGGTTGCCGACCTTGTCGAGTTCGTGGAGGTGTTTGTTCAGCTTCTGCTGGCGCTCGGCGAGTTCGCCACGGCCGACGTACTCGGCGCGGAAGTGGGCCGTGAGCGAGTCGACACAGAGCAGGCGGATCGGTTTCTCGGTGCCCTCGTTCTCACGGGTGAGTTCGAGCGCTTTCTCGGCCAGCAGCATCTGGTGGTTGGCGTTGAACGCCTTCGCGACGTGGATGTGGTCGAGGAACGATTCGAGCAGTTGCTCCATCGCTTCCTCGTCGCCGGGTGACCCCTCGATCTCGCGGCGCTCCATCTCCTCGGCGATGATTTCGTCGTCGAGGCCCCGGATCATGTCGTCGATCCGCTCGGGGCGGAACGTGTCCTCGGTGTCGATGAAGATACAGCCGCCGTCGAGGCCACCGTTTTGCTTGCTGAGTTGGACGTTGACGGACATCTGGTGGGTGACCTGGGACTTCCCGGACCCGAACTCACCGTACACCTCGCTGATGGACTGGGTCTCCATCCCGCCGCCGAGCAGGTCGTCGACGTCGTCGATGAGCCACGAGAGCTTCCCGATGCGCTCGCGGCGTTCGAGCACGGTCGCGCCGGTCTCGAAGCCGCCGATGTCGGCGGCCTCGCGCGCGGCGTTGATGACGTCGGAGGCGGTGGACTCACCCACGTCTGCGGTGTTCGAGAGCTCGCCGGGGCTCGCAACGGCGATGCTCTGGAAGCTTTCGAAGCCCGAGTCAGTGAGCTTGTCAGCGGTTGCGGGTCCGACGCCGGGGAGGCTTTCGAGGTCGTCTTCTGCCATACACCGAGCTTGTGCGTCCCTGGGGATAAACCCTCGTTAACAGCAGAGTGGAACTGAAACTGAACCACGTGAGCGGGGTGTTCACACGCGCTTAGCAAAGGTTCAAACCGGAAGCGCCAGCGCTCCGCGTCGCCAGAGCGTGTAGAGTCCGGCGACGACCAGGAGTGTGCCCGTGAGCAGGTCGAAGGCAGGGTGGCCGGCGACAGCGACGCCGACGACGACGAGCAGGGCGGCGAAATACTCCATCCATCCCCAACCCGCATCGGGGTTCTCCGCAGGGATGAACTCCCGCTGCAGGCGGTCGAGCGGGACGTGCCGGACGTCACCTGTCGCCTCCCGGTTTCCGTCGGCGTCGGTAATGCGGAGCAGCGTCGCCGCGTCGTTCTGGGCGCCGACGATGCGGAAAATCGGGCCGGCGGTTCCCGCTCCGCTATCGCCTTCTACCTCCTCTCTCGGTCGGAAATGGTCGTACACCGCCGGGTGGTTCGAACTCATACCCACGGGTAGCGGTCGGGACTGTTAGGCCGGTCCGTGTCCCAGTAGAATTCGTGGTCTGCGATGTCGAGTTCGTCGCCCAGCACGGAGTTCACCGCGTCGAGAATGCCCATGGCTTCGCTTTGGGTGACGAGAGTTTAGTCCCACGCCTCCCTCTCGCTTAGTTGGTTTCGGCTTCTCCGGCCAGCCGTTCACCGTCGACGCCGTCGTGGATCACCCGCGTCGTCCCCGGGAGACCGGTCTCGAACGTCACTGTGACTCTGTAGGGGAGGTCGACGAGCTGTTGGGTACACACGTCGGCGTCGGTGCGTTTCTCGGTTGTCACGCGCACTTCGAGTTCGTCAGCCTCGTGGACCACGCCGTCGAGCACGGGTAGCTGACAGCCGTCCTTGCCGACGATACAGCCCTCGATGACGACAGCTTGGCCATCGACGGCGATGTCGGCCGCCCCCTGCTCGTCGCAGTTCTCTCGCCCTTCGAGTGAGTACTTAGTGATACGAGGCTGGGCCGGGGTCGGGGTTGGACTCTCGGTCGGCGCGGTGTCGCCGGTGGACCCCCCGGTACACCCGGCAGTCGCGGCGAGCACTGTCACGATAGTGGTGAGGTAGGTTCGACGCTCCATAGTTGGCGGTCGACGGCAACTTTCATAAGGACGATGGATGGACAAAACGCTCTTTGTGTAACCGGAGCACGGCGGGGGCCAGACCGTAACCGACTTATGCGGCTTGCCCGTCTGTTCAGGTGAGTCCGGGTAGGGTAGTGGACTATCCTCTTGGCTTGCGGAGCCAGGGACCGGAGTTCAAATCTCCGTCCGGACGTTTTCACGCAACGACGGCGACGAGCGACAGCGAGGAGCCCCTGGAGCGAAACGGCTGTCGCGGAGATTTGCAGCCAGAGAGACGAACATCGTGAGTCTCTCGCGTTCAAATCTCCGTCCGGACGTTTCTGATGCCGCCAAACCGCGAGCGATGGCGAACTCCGTTGACCCGGCGCGCCCCTGGTCTCCCGAACGCTCACAGCTGTGTCACCGCTTCTCGTCCCCGAAATACTGAACCGTAGCGACAGGTTCTCCTCGCTCCTCACGGGCTGAGCGTGCGAAGGGAAGCGTTTTACCGCCAACGCACAGGGTTGTGTGTATGACCGTCGAGTTGCCGTTCGCCCCAGTCGACGACATCATTCGGCGCAACGCCGACGGGCTCCGAGTGAGCGCGGGCGCCGCCGAGGCGCTCGCGGCACGCATCCAGGACCACGGCGCCGAACTAGCCGAGGCGGCCGCCGAGCAGGCGACGACCGATGGCCGAAAGACGCTGATGGCGACGGATTTCGGCGTCGAACAGGTGATCGAGCGCGAGGATGTCGAACTGCCAGTCGCCCCCGTCGACCGCATCGCGCGCCTGCGCATCCACGACCGCTACCGAGTGTCGATGGAAGCCCGCATCGCGCTGGCGGACATCCTCGGAGATTATGCCGATAACGTCGCCCGCGCGGCGGCGAAGCTCGCACGACACGCCGACAGACGAACCGTCCAGGCAGACGACATCGAGACGTATTTCGAGCTGTTCGAGTGATGCAGTTCGGCTACTCCGACCGCTGTCTCGACCACGACACCGGCGCCCGCCACCCGGAGTCGCCCGACCGGCTCCGGGCCATCCGCCAGGGGCTGAAAGGCCGCCACGAGGTGAGCTACGTCGACGGCGACCGTGCGACGCCCGAGGCGCTCGCTCGTGCCCACGACGAGGAGTATATCGAGGCCGTTCGCGAGTTCTGCGAGGACGGCGGCGGCGAGTGGGATCCCGATACCATCGCGAGCGAAGAAAGCTACGAAGTGGCGCGGAAATCGGCCGGACTCGCTATCTGGGCCGCTGTGGCGGCGCTCGACGGCGCCGACGGCCGCCAGACCCCGTTCGCGATCGGTCGGCCGCCGGGCCACCACGCCGAATCTGACGAGGCGATGGGCTTCTGTTTCTTCAACAACGCCGCCGTTGCCGCACGAACCGCTATCGATCGGTCGGATAACGACGTCGACCGGGTCGCCATCTGGGACTGGGACGTCCACCACGGCAACGGCACGCAGGAGATTCTCTACGACGACAGCGACGTGTTCTACGCCTCCACCCACGAGCGGGGGCTCTTCCCCGGAACGGGTGAACTCGAGGCGACTGGCGAGGGCGCGGGCGAGGGGACGACGATGAACGTCCCCCTTACCGCGGGCTGTGGCGACGCGGAGTACAGTCACGTGTTCGAGGCGGCTATCGAACCCGCCTTCGAGCGGTTCGACCCCGACCTCGTGCTCATCTCGGCTGGGTTCGACGGGCACCGGCACGACCCCATCTCCCGGATGCGACTCTCCACCGAGGGGTACGCGAATCTCACGAGTACGGTCCGGCGCTTCGCCGCCGGGGTCGACGCCCCCCTCGCGTTCATCCTCGAAGGCGGCTACGGGCTGGATACGCTCTCCGAGAGCGTCGGCATCGTCCACGAGACGTTCGACGGGCGTGAGCCGGTCGCCGTGGACGGCGACCCTGAGGAGGACGTCGTCGACCTCGTCGACGATATTCGTGAGATCCACGGGCTCTAAGCCCCGGGACTGCTGGCTGCCCGCTCAGACTGTCGGCTCGAAATACGCCTGAAGCTCCTCGCCGAACCCCTCGGCAAGCGCCGCGATTTCGTCGTCGACGAGCACCTCGTACCCGTTCTGCAGCGCCGTCTCGACGTGCGCGCCGAGCGCCACGTCGAACAGTCCGCCGCTCCTGAGGAGCGCCTCGGGCGTGCGGTGGTCGCGCTCCCGCTCCACGACGTAGCGGTTGCCGTCGACGAACGGTCCGTACACCGTCTCGTCGTCGGCGTAGCGCTCGTAGAAGAAATGGGCGTGCTCGCCGACGTGCACGGGCGGGCCGAGGTGACGCACGACCGCGGGGAGCTCGGCGACGCTCGTCTCGACGAGGAGGACGGCGTGGTCGGCCTCGTCGGTTGACTCGTCGTCCGTAGCCTCCTTCTCTCCCGGCCGATTGGCGAACGTTGCGGCCCGGAGCGGGTCGAACCCGCGCCGACCCAGCTCCCCTCGAACTCCATCCAGCGAGCGCTGGAGCTGTGGGTAGAGCTGGTCCTCGACGATATCCGGCGTCTCGAAGACGATGGCAACAGGGTGGCTTGCTCGGCGGGTGAGATGCTCGCGCACGTCCGTGGCGTCCATCGGCTCAGGCTCCTCGGGGAAGAACAGCGCCTCCCGGGGGGCCGAACGCAGGTCGCGACAGTAGTGCTGGAAGCGCGCGAGGTTCGCTTCCGAGAGCACGGCAGCGACGTTCCGGTCGGGGTCAGTCGGATCGATGACCACCAGCGGGTCGTCGAACGTCGCCGCTTCAGCCTCCTCGGGTGGAATCTCGGCGGGGCCGCCGTCGCCGCGGGGGTCGAACCGAACGGGCGGGTGCCACTCCGCCACGGCCTCGATGAGCTGCTGGAAGCCGCCGTATTCGAGAACGAGCAGTTCGGCGAGATAGCCAGAGAACCCCTCGGTGCGGAGGTTGCTGCCGTAGACGCCGATCCCTTTGGTGAAGCGCTTGAACAGCCGAGCCGCCTCGGCGAGTTCGGGCGTGTAGCGTGCCTGGAGATAGGCGTCGTGGAACGGCGTCCGGTCGACGGCCGAGCGGATTTCCGTCGCCGAATCGACGTCGTAGCAGGGGACGAGATCCACCTCGAACCCTTCGTACTCGCCCTTGACGTACGGATGCTCGGCGTACTCCTCGTGGCCGTCCGGGAGGACAGCGTGGCCGACTTCGAGGCCGTACTGCTCCAGGCGCTCGCGCTCCAGGCCCGGCGGGAACCGGACGAACAGGTCGATATCCCGGTCGCCCGCGAGCCACGTCGAGCGTGCGCTGGAGCCCACCAGGACGGGGTCGGCGTCGACGGGCAGGTCGTCGATGACGTCGGCGGCGCGCTCGGCCAGTTCGTCGGCGATGGTCTGCAGGCGCTCGCGCTCGGCCGCCTCGGGCGTTATGCGCTCGCTCACGCTTTCGAGCACGGCGTCGAGGGTCATGACTCCGCGTTCGGCTGTCTGTGGTGAAACGGTGTCGGTCGGGTCGCCCCAACCGGGCGGAAGCGAAACCCATATGTGTGAAACCGCGGTACGAGAAACTGAGCCGTCGTAGCTCAGATGGTAGAGCACCACGCTGTTAACGTGGTTGTCCCAGGTTCGAGCCCTGGCGACGGCGTCGATTTTAGCTAAAACGATGGTCGGTGAGCAACGGGCCCGAGTACCGTCACGCTATCGCGACCCGATACGCTAAAGGGTATCCTGACTCTGCTATCAGATAGCGGGCCCTTAGCTCAGTCTGGTTTACAGCCCCCGGCTCATAACCGGGTGATCGGTGGTTCAAATCCGCCAGGGCCCATGAGTTCCTGCGAACGGAGTGCGCAGTGACGAACGACTGCCTGAAGGAGAGAATGCCGAGCGAAGCGAGGTATTCGCGCGGTTCAAATCCGCCAGAGCCCATCCTCCGGACACTCGATTCCGATCCGACAGAGACTCCTGGTTCTCCGATGGACTCACGAGAGTTCGTGTTTTCGACGATCAGATATCCCGATTCTTGAAGCGCAGATAGCTACAGAATAGCAGTCCAACAGCCATCCCACCCAGTATCGCCGTATCGACAACCGCGTAGCTTTCTCTGACGAGCACGTCGGTTGGCGCGTAGTAGTACGTCGGGCTCAGATATTTGAGCGCCTCGAACTGCTCCGTACTGGTTGCCAGGGATTCGATCAGATAGAGCACGAACAGGGCGCCGAGTGCCGCTCGTTGGGCGATGTCTGCGCGATCAAGCACGACCGAAAACACGAGTCCGATGGCCGCACACGCGAGCAGATACGGGATCGAGAGAAGGTGGACCATGACGATCGCAACTGGATCGATAGCGTGGCCGATGACGACCGTCCCGGCGTAGACGGTGATCCCGGTGACGATGTTGACGACGGTGATCGGCACGATCAGCGACGCGTACTTCTCGACCAGTAACCGAGCGCGTGAGATGGGCAACGACAACAGGAGATCCATCCGGCCGCGCTCGATGTCGGCAGCGATCATCCCACCGGCGCGGTAGGCGAAGTACACGCCCAGGAGGAGTACCCAGACGAAATTATACAGTTCGCCGGCCAGGAACCCCTCGATCGTCCCGATCGCCTCCACACCGAACGCTTCCCGGAGTGCCTCGGGATACGACTCCATCAACCGCTCGAAATCCACGTTCGCCGTTTCTACCGATGGGAACAGGCCGACCGCGAAGACGGCGTAGAGGCTGACGACCACGGCGAACACGACCGTTCCTTTGAGTCGCCGTTCGGTTTCGTACCAGAACGTCTCACTCATCCGCAGTCACCTCTGCTTCAGCCAGCGAGTCGTCCGGTACCGAATCACCACTGGAGCCACTGTAATAATGCATGAAGACGTCCTCGAGCGGTGGTTCGTTGATGTCGATATCGATGATGTCGTAGTTCGTAAGCTGGGCCAGCAGGCGATTGTACTCGCCGGTGTACGTGAACTGGATTTCCTCCCCAGCGGTGGAGATATCGATGACGTCGTCGATCGAACGCAGCTCCGCCTCGAGCGTGTCGTCGGGACTCCGGACGTGGACGCGTTTGCCACCTTTCCGGAGCAGCGAGTCGATCTCCTCGAGCGCCACGAGCTCCCCGTTGCGGAG
>NZ_JAZKRY010000016.1:0-38809 GCF_036626355.1 Halolamina sp.
CGCGTCGCCGTACTGGTCTGCATCCCGTCGGAGTTGAACGCGGCGCCGGTGCCGTCCTCGTCGCAGACGATAACTCCTGCTGAGGAGCCCGTTATCTCGTCGAACTCGTCGATGGCGGTCTCTGCAGCGGTCTGGGCGTCGGCGCCCTCCTCAAGGTGCCGGACCGCTCGCCGGGTGAGCGTCACCTTCGCGATGTCTTCGCCCGCACCGGTCGCCGAGGCGCCGCCGGCCGGCGTGCAGAAGAACCCCGAGCCGACCTGCGGGACGTCGCCCACGCGGCCCGCGAGCGCCCACGTCCGGCCGCCCGTGGAGGTGGCGGCGACGAACTCGCCGTCCTCGAAGGCCACGGCGCCGACGGTGTCGTGGCCGCCGAAGCGCTCTTCCAGCCACTCCAGATGGACTTTTGGCCCGGCCGTCGGTGGGTTTTCGTCCTCGTACTTCTCGCTGTTCTCGGGCGTGAGCAGGTCGACGTCGGTTTCGACGCCGAACTCGCCGGCCAGGTCGACAGCGTGCTCGCCGCTGACGAAGATGTGGGGGGTCTCCTCCATCACGACTCTGGCCGCCGACACCGCGTCGCGGACGCCGTCCATGCTCGCGACGGCGCCGGTCTCCCGGCCGGAGGTCATCACGCCGGCGTCGGTTCGGACCATCCCGTCGGACTGGACGGCGCCGCCGTAGCCCGCGTTGAAGCGGTCGGAGGCTTCGAGCACGTTGATCGCCGCCTCGACGGCGTCGAGGGGTGTGTCGGCCTCGGCGCCCGCGACGGCCGCGTCGTCGAGGACCGCCTGTCGGGGCTCGGGTTCGTCGGGGACGCCGCCGGCACCGCCGTGAACGATAATGCGCATAGCCGTCCAGCCGTCGGGCGCCATCATCAATCCACGGGAACCGGGGCTCCCGACCGGCTACTCGGCTCGTGAGGGCCACCTTGCGCTACGGCTATACTCGGAGAGCGGCAGGCATTTAGTGGCGCTGGCTGAACCGCTACGTGTTATGAGCTACGAGCACATCGAAGCGCCCGAGCAGGGCACGAAGATCCGTCTCGCCGACGAGGAGACCGGCGAGCTCGACGTTCCGGACCACCCCATCATCCCCATCATCCACGGGGACGGCATCGGGAAGGACGTCGGGCCGGCCGCACAGAAGGTGCTGACCGCCGCCGCGGAGGCGACGGGTCGGCAGGTCGACTGGATGGAAATCTACGCCGGACAGTCCGCCCGCGACATCTACGACGAGAACCTCCCCGAGGAGACGGTTCAGGCGATCCGTGAACACCGCGTCGCGATCAAAGGGCCGCTAACGACTCCGGTCGGCGCCGGCTTCCGCAGCCTCAACGTTGCGCTCCGCCAGACGCTCGACCTGTTCGCTAACGTCCGGCCGACCTACTACCTCGACGGCGTCCCGTCGCCGATGAAGGCGCCCGAGGAGATGGACATGGTGACGTTCCGGGAGAACACCGAGGACGTCTACGCCGGCATCGAGTGGGAGGCCGGCACCGAGGACGTCGAGAAGGTTCGGGACTTTGTCGAACAGGAGATGGGCTTCGACGACGTGATGCACGACGGCCCGATCGGCATCGGCATCAAGCCCATCACGGAGAAGGGCTCCAAGCGCCTCGTGCGTGAGGCGATCGACTACGCCGTCGAGAACGACCGCGACACGGTCACGCTCGTCCACAAGGGGAACATCATGAAGTTCACCGAGGGCCAGTTCGGCGACTGGGGAATGGAGGTCGCAGAGGAGGAGTACCCCGACGACGAGGTCTTCGCCGCACCGGACTCGCTCTGGGAGGAGCAGGACGAGGTCGACATCCCGGAGGACGCCGTCATGGTCGAGGAGCGCCTCGCCGACGCGATGCTCCAGTGGATGCAGCTTCGGACGGACGAGTTCGACGTCCTCGCCATGCCGAACCTCAACGGCGACTACCTCTCGGACGCCGCCGGGGCACAGATCGGTGGGCTCGGCATCGCGCCGGGCGCCAACTTCGGCCACGGCCGCTGTCTCGCCGAACCGGTCCACGGCTCCGCGCCCAAGCGCGCCGGCCAGGACAAAGCCAACCCGTCCGCGCTCATGCTCTCCGGCCGCCTCATGTTCGAGTACATAGGGTGGGAAGATGCCGGGACGCTGATCCGCGACGCTGTCGAGAAGACGATCGACGAGGGGACGGTCACCTACGACCTCGCGCGCCAGCGTGAGGACGCCGAGGAGGTCTCCACGACGGAGTATGCCGAGACGGTCGTCGAGAATATTCACGAACTCGCGTAAGCGAATCCCGATTCCGCGATTTTTCTGACTATTTGCAGGCCAAGCAAATCGACAGTTCTGATACTGCCGGACAGAAGTCAGTACAGACTCGCTCACCAGTCTCTGGCTCTCACACGAGCTGACGGCCGATTCACGGCAAGCGATGGTTGTATCATTCTGTCCGGCAGTATGACCAGAACGAAATGCTCCCTTCCTTACTCTCCCGCGTTCTCGAGTGCGAGAGTTCGCGCACTTGCGAGTAGGTCATCGCTATCGGTGTCGACCTCTACGAACTCTTCACGGAGTGCCTCCAGTGCCTCATCGGTCATCGCCGTTATCGGGTACGGACCCAGAAAAATGCTCGCGCCTGATTCGTCCCGGTGCTACTCCGCCCAGTCGGGGTCGGTGCGCGGCGGCGCGAACACGTCGATGCCTTTGACGACTTCGTCGCCCTCGTTCACCGCGCCGTGGACCTCGTCGCCGAGGAGGGTGTAGGACTCGCCCGGGCCAACGGTGATGCGTTCGCCATCTTCGAGTTCGAAGGTGAGTTCGCCCTGGGTGATGAGGCCAGCCTGTTCGTGGTGGTGTTCGTGAGACGGGACCTCGGCGCCGGGGTCGATGGAGAAGTGCTGGACGCTCGTTTCCCCGCCGGAGGCGCCGACGGTCAGGTGGACGTCGTCGACAGCTTCGACGTAGTCGGCTTCGTCTGGGACGTAATGGTCCATGTGGTGGTGTGGCGCGGGGAGACGTATAGTTCCTCAGTTCCCGGCGAATGGGTTTGGGGACTAAGTTGATATTCAGTGTCGGATGTTAGCGTGACTGCGGCCAGCATTACCGTCACCGCGGAGTTCCCAGGGACACCTGGACCGCACCGCCTGCCGCCCCGCGGCCTCAGGTCCTCCCCAGCCGGCTCGCTCGGGATTAACCCTCACGAGCCCCTCGCGCTTGGTCGCGCCACGAGGGCGCTCCCGCTTCGCGCCACCGCCGCGGAAGCGGTAGGCAGCGCGCGCTCGCGACCGGACCGCTGGCGAGCGCGCGGGGAGGTGAGGGGGTCTGCGGGCTGTGCCGGGCCTCGTGCCCGGCACACTACGATCCCAGAGTCCAAGCGACCTCAGCGTGCCGTTTTCGGGGTGATTGCTGTTTGCGGTTCCAAGTGTCCAAGCACACTTCGCTATGACGGTCGCAGTGCCGTCGCGGGTTGTCGTAGCTCTCTCAGCGCACTCACACCACAAAGGCATCCAACTCAACTCACTCAGTCCAACAACTCCTGCGGTGGCGACTGCCAATCAGACGCCGAATCCTCCGGCTCGTACCCCAGCAGCTCCTTCGTGTGCTCGATATCGAACCAGCTCCGCGGGTTGTCGCTGGTCGCGAAGAAGATCCCGAACTCCGTCTGCTCGTCGCTCAAACAACGCTCCACCAACTGCGCCCAATCGCGCAGTGAGAGCCACGTCCCCTTTAGACGCTTCACCTGCTCGGTGTACTTCTCGTCGCCGCGCTCCCAGTCGCCGCGCTCGACGCCCATCTCCGCGTCGCCGTAGGGGTTGTCGTACACCCCCGCACGGATGCTGGCGATGCGAGCGGCGTAGAACCGCTTGGGGTACTCGTGCTGTTCGATGTAGAACCGGCCCATATCTTCGCCGTACGCTTTCGACACGCCGTAGTAAGAGTCCGGCCGTTCGTCGTCGTCGACGGTCACGTTGGTGTCGTCGTCGAGCTCGTACACCTCCGGCTTCCCCTCCTCCTCCCACATCCCGGCGGCGTGGATGGAGGAGGCGAACAGCACCCGCTCGACCTCGGCGTCGGAGGCCGCTTCGAGCACGTTGTGAGTCCCGACGAGGTTGCTCTGGTGAACCGACTCCCATGACGCGGACACGCTCGGGTCCGCAGCGAGATGGACAACAGCGTCGACCTCGTCGAACGCCGGCCGGATGGCGTCGTAGTCGGAAACGTCGGCGACGTGGTCCACGTCCGGCGCCTCCTCCCGGTCGAGATAGACAAACTCGTGGGGGGAGTCCCCGTCGAGATACTGCTTGATTCCCGAGGCGACACGACCTTCCGAACCGGTAACGAGCACTCGCATACTTTGGAGTCGGGGGAAGTCGGGATAAGCCCGGGGATGGCGGTCAGATTCGAATTCGCTCCTCCGGATGCCTCCCGGAGCTTTCAACTCCGCGCCGCTCGCAGTCCCGGATATGTACGCCGTCGTCGGCTGCACCGACTGCGGGAGCTACTGGCTGCTCACGGACCCGAAACAGAGCGACTCGGCTACCTGTCCCACCTGCGGACGCCGCCACCAGACCAAGAAGCTCCGGACGTTCTACGAGAGCGAGGACCGCGAGGCAGCCAGGGAGGCCCGTGCCGCACTCCTGGCCAAGAAACACGGCGACAGCGAGGCGTTTGCCGACGTGGCCCACGTCTCCGAACTCGAAGCCCAGGTGGAGGAGAGCGGGATCTCTGAAGCGGCGTATCTCGAAGAGTCCGGTCTCGATCCCGACGAGGTGCAGGAAGCGGGAGACACCGCTCGCGAGCGCTCACGCAGCCGCGACGAGATCGTCCGCGACGCGGTCCGGGAGGGCGGGACGGAGCGCGAAATCGTCTCCTGCGCCGTCGAGGACGGGGTTCCGCGTGACGCCGCGACCAAGCTGCTGGAGAAGCTGCGACGGCAGGGGGAGGTTATCCAGTCCGGTGGGGAGCTCCGGTTGGTGTAGCGGACGGGAGACTACTTCTCAGCAATGGCGCGAAGCGCTCGCGCCGCCGTGCGCGAGCGAGCGCGAGGGACGAGCGAAGGGTTAGCCTGAGCGAGTCGGCTGGGGAGGACCTGAGGCCGCGGGGCGGCAGGCGGTGCGGTCCAAGTGTCCAAACCTCGAGACGCTGTTGCTGAGCGGAGCCGTCGAGAAAGCAGTCAGTAAACGCCAGAAACAGCATTCACCGTCGAAAACCGCTAAAAACCAGAAACCTACTCCCTATCGCCCCAGTTCAGCGTGCGCACTCGACAGATGTCGTGACGCAAGCGCAGACAACAACGACAACTCCCCGGCAAGCGCCCCGACCGCGACACACTCCGCGAGCGCGTCGCCGTTCTCGCCAGCCGGGTCGCCGCTGCCCCGGATCCCCAGAATATCCAGCCCCTCGGCCTGCGTTGGCAGTTTCGTCCCGCCGCCAACCGTCCCGACCTCGATGCTCGACAGCGAGATCGCCCCGTAGAGGCCGTCCTCGCGGGCCTCCATCGAGACGATCCCGTTGCTCCCCTCGACGACCTGCGCGGCGTCCTGCCCGGTCGCGAGATACATCGCGGCGACGACGTTCGCCGCCTGCGCGTTGAACCCAAGACTCGCGGCTTTCGCGCTGCCGAGCAGGTTCTTCCGGGTGTTCACCTCGCTGATCGCCTCCGGCGACGTCTTGAGCGTCGACTCGACCGCCTCCCGCGGGATGCTCACCTCGGCGGTCACGCTCCGCCCACGGCCCTCGACTGCGTTGATCGCGGCGGGCTTCTTGTCCGTGCACATGTTCCCCGAGAGCGCGACGAGCGAGGCGTCCGTCTCGTCCTCGACGACCTCGGCGGCTTCTCGGGTGGCGATGGTCGCCATGTTCATCCCCATCGCGTCGGCCGTATCGTAGCGGAAGCGCAGGTGGACGCTGTCGGCGACGACGTAGGGCGTCACGTCGAGCAGCGTCCCGTGGCTGGTCGTCGACTCCGCGGTCGCCCGGAGCTGCTCGACGTTGTCCCGGGCCCACTCCGCCAGCGCTTCGGCCTCGGCGATCCCCGAGACGCGGAAGACGGGCGCGCGGGTCATCCCGCGTTTGGTGACGCGGACCTCCGCGCCGCCGCTGTCGTCGATGACCGAGCAGCCGCGGTTCACCGACGCCAGCAGCGCGCCCTCGGTGGTCGCCAGGGGGAGATACGTCTCGCCCTCGTAGGCGCCGCCGTTGACCGTCACGGGCCCGGCGACGCCCATCGGAATCTGGGCCGCGCCGATCATGTTCTCGATGTTGCTCTCGGCGGCCTGCCCCGCGGGGAGGGAGTAGTCCGCCGTCGTCTCCAGGTCCGCGCCGGAGTGCTCCTCGACGAGACGCCGGCGGGTCGCCGCGGCGGTGTCTGCGTCGGCGTAGTCCTCGAGCTCGTAGAGCCGGCGGTCACCGCTCCGAACACGCTCGGCCAACTCCTCGGCGGCGTCGGCATCGTAATCGCTCATCGTCGGGGAGTTCCGCTGGACGAGGCAAACCGTTACCGGTCTCACGTGGCGCGCTGGTTCGTCGGTCCCTCCCCGTATGACCGTCGCGATTTGGCCGCGTAGCCGCCGCAGGCTCCGCCGGTCGACCGCCGCGCACCCGCATCCCGAACGGTTTTGCCCGCGCCCGCCGCCCTCCAACACATGACCGAGGCCGCCGACCGTGTCTTCATCGACGGCGAGATTCACACGCTGACCGATCCGGACGAGACGTCCGAGGCAGTTGCCGTCCGCGACGGCGAGATCGTCCGGCTCGGCTCGACGTACGACGTGACGTTCCTCGCGGGTGCCGAGACCGAGGTGGTCGACCTCGGGGGCCGCGTGCTCCTGCCGGGGTTCATCGACGCCCATACCCATATGACCACGCTCGGGCGGTATCTCGTTCACGCCGACCTCTCGGGCGCTGATGACCTGGACGAGGCCGTCTCCCTGCTCCGCGAGCGCGCGGCGGAGACCGACGGCCCCGCCGAGCCCGAGTGGGTGCTTGGCTACGGCTACGACGAGAGCATGTGGCCCGAGGACCGCTATCTCGACCGGGAGGACCTGGATGCCGTGAGCGAGGAGCGCCCGGTCGTCGCCTTTCGCGAGGACATGCACGTCGCCTCGGTCAACAGCGTCGTCCTCGACCGCTACGAAGACGAGATGGCCGACGCCGACGTCCACGACGAGATTCGCGGAAGCGATGCTTCCGACCACGACGCCGAACCGACGGGCGTGCTCGTCGAGGAGGCCGTCGACGTGCTCTACGACGCAACGTCGCCGGATGCTGCCGAGACGGGGCGGCTCCTCACGGCCGCGCAGGCACACGCGAACGAACTGGGCGTGACCGGTGTCCACGACATGGTCCGGGGCTCCTACGCGCCCGAGGTGTACCGCGATATGGATCTCGGGAACGAACTCTCGCTCCGAGTCCGACTCAACTACTGGGCCGACCACCTCGACGCGCTCATCGAGACGGGGCTGTGCACCAACCACGGCTCCGAGATGGTTCGGACGGGTGCCGTGAAAACGTACACCGACGGAACGTTTGGCGGCCGAACCGCCCAGATATCGGCGCCGTACCACGACGACACGAGTGAGAACGGTACCTGGGTCGTCGACCCGGAGGAGCTCACCGACATCGTCCAGCGTGCCGACGAGGCCGGCTTCCAGGTGAGCGCCCACGCCATCGGCGACGTGGCTATTGACGAGGTGCTCGACGCCTTCGAGCGCTGTGACGACCCCAGCGGGATGCGCCACCGCGTTGAGCACGTCGAACTCGCCTCCGCGGAGGCCATCGAGCGCTTCGGCGACATGGGGGTCGTTGCCTCGGTCCAGCCGAACTTCCTCAAGTGGGCGAAAGACGACGGGCTCTACGAGTCCCGACTCGGTGCGCGCCGCTTCGAGACGAACCGCTACGCGCTGCTCAACGGCGCCGGCGCGCCGCTTGCGTTCGGCTCGGACTGCATGCCGCTCGATCCGCTCCAGGGCGTTCACCACGCCGTCACCACGGCGGTCGACGCCCAGCGACTCTCGGTGACGGAAGCGCTGCGGGCGTACACGCTCGGCGCCGCCTACGCCGGCTTCGACGAGGGGCGCCTCGGAACCGTCGAAACCCACAAGCTGGCGGACTTCACCGTCCTCGAGCGCTCGCCCTGGGAGCACGACGACGAGATCGCGGAGATCGACGTGGCGATGACCGTCGTCGACGGCGACGTCGTGTACGACGACCGGTAATCGGCGCTCGACCGCGCGGTCACGGCTCCGCTCGCCGTCGTGGCCGCTGGCAGGTTCTGTCTGCCCGATGCCGCTCTCCAGCACGCAGTCTAGCCCCTGCTCGAACTCCGCGTCCGAGAGCTCCCCCGCGGCGTCGCGCTGCTGGAGCGTGGCAATCAGGTCGGTCTCCGGCTTGGCGGTCGGCGTCTCCTGTGCGGCAGGGGTGGCCTCCTGGGGTGCGGCCTCGGCCTGCTGGACGAGACCGGCGCCGAAGGAAACGGCGAGGCCAGCCGCGGCGACGGTGGCGAGCACGGCGACGACGATGGCACTTGGAGAGCCCGAAATCGGTGTCGAGAGAGCGCAGATGACGGTCGGCCCCACCAGCGCAGCCGTCAGCAGCATCCGGCTCCGCGCGCGTTCGGGAGCGAAGCGGTGGAGCAGGCTGTTCATCTCTGCGGGCTGTCGCTATCGATTCAAATCGTCTCTGCCCCGGCCGGGACAGTATGAGTCGGCACCGATGGCCGCCCAGAACACGGGTTGAACGGGGAAAAGGCCCATAGCGTCCCCACCCGACGTACCGACCATGGTTCCCCTGTTCGGTGCGCTCCCCGGCGGCCCGGAGATACTGATCATCATGGTCGTGATGCTGCTGCTCTTTTTCGGACCCGTCGTCGCGATCGTCTACCTCCTCCTGCGGCGCTCCAGCGGGTCCGAGGAGGTCGACGAGGAGGTTGCTGAGATGCAGGCCCGTATCGACGAACTGGAAGCCCAGATCGCCGCCGACGCCGCCGGCGACGAGAGTGCGGGCGAGCGTGAGACTGCCGGCGAGGCTGGCGAGGCGCTGGCCGATGCGGGCACGGAAACCGGCGAGGACGACACCTGCCACACGCTGTAGACCGGGGAAACAGCCATACTCCTTGCCCTCCAGCCTCCGGCTATGGTCCCGCTGTTCGGCGGCGTTCCGGGTGCACCCGAGCTACTGATTATCCTCCTCATGTTGCTGTTGATGCTGGCAGTTCCGCTCGTAATCGCTGTCGGGCTATTCCTTCTCGGGCGCTGGACGGCCAGCAGTGACGTGAGTGAGGCAGAACTCGAGACGCTCCGGAACCGTATCGACGAATTGGAGGCCGAACTCGCAGACGAAGCCGGGGACGGTGACAGTGGCGACTCCGAAACCGACCCGGACGCCGGCAACTGATAGTGATTACTGCGAATAGTGTCATCGACGGTGTCGAAAGACGCCGGTTCAGGGGCTCCCATCACCGACACGGATGGTCACGGCGGGACAGACTCGCAGTAATCACTATGAGCAGCCGCCCGCGAACGACAGCACTCTTGCCCTCCCGGTACGCGCTCCCAGTATGTCCTTCTTCGACGACCTCGCCGCCCGCATCGCGGAGACCGACAGCGTGGTCTCCGTCGGCCTCGACGCCGATATGGACCGCCTCCCCGAGTTCCTGGCCGACGCCGACCTCCCCCGCTGGGCGTTCAACCGCCGGATCATCGACGCGACCCACGAGCACGCGGCCTGCTACAAGCCAAACGCAGCGTTCTACGAGGATACCGACGGCTGGCGCTCGCTCCGGGAGACGGTCGCCTACGCTCACGGGAAGGGGGTGCCCGTCCTCCTCGACGCAAAGCGTGCCGACATCGGTAACACCGCACGCAAGTACGCCGACGTCCTGGACGAGGTCGACGCCATCACCGTCAACCCGTATCTCGGTCACGACTCGCTCCGGCCGTTCCTCGACCGTGCCGAGAAGGGGGTGTTCGTGCTCTGTCGCACCTCCAACCCCGGCGGTTCGGACCTCCAGGGGCTCGAACTCGCCTCGGGGGAGCGGCTCTACGAGCGCGTCGCCGGGCTGGCGGCGCTCTGGAACGAGCACGATAACGTCGGCCTCGTCGTCGGCGCCACCGCGCCCGAGGAACTGGGTGAGGTCAGGGAGTCCGTCCCGGAGATTCCGTTTCTCGTCCCCGGGGTAGGCGCGCAGGGCGGTGACGCCGAGGCGGCCGTCGAGCACGGCCTGACGGAGTGGGACGGCCGCGACGTCGGCCTCGTCAACTCCTCGCGGGGAATCATCTTCGCCGGCGAGGAGGTGGGGCGCAACGTCGTCTCGGGCGCCTCGGGCGGACGGGAGACGAGCGAGGACGCCTACTTCGAGGCTGTGGGGGAAGCGGCCAAGAACCTGCAGAAGCAACTCAACCGGCACCGGTGATAGTGATTACTGCGAATCGTGTCATCGACGGTGTCGAACGACGCCGGTTCAGGGGCTCCCATCACCGACACGGATGGTCACGGCGGGACAGACTCGCAGTAATCACTATGAGTGGCGGTCCAGAGGGCCACCAGCGAGGGGCTTAGGTGGCCGGCCCCCCTTACCGTATCCGTGGAGTTCGACCGCGACACTCTCGGAATCGTACTCGCCGGCGTCTTCGCGGGCTTGGCGGTCCTCCTGGCGATCGTCGCGCTCGCGAAACAGCCGTTTCTCCTGCTTCTAGCGCTCCCTTTCGCGGCCGCGGCGTATCTCGTCTGGCAGGGTGCGACGGGGGCGTTCCCCCTGGGCGGTCGGGCTCGGCGGGTGAGCCCCGAAGAGGCACGAGAGGCCCGCGCACGGCGCGCCGAACGCGACCCCGCAGGTGGGCGTGAGGGGTTCGATTCCCGCGATCGCCGTGATCGCACTACCGACCAGCGTTGGCAACGAACGGACGCCGGCGGACGGCAAAGCGAGCACACCCGGCGCGGCCAGCAGTCCGAGAGCCTCGCGCGACGGGAGGCCGCGCGCGTGCTCGGCGTCGACGCCGACGCCGAACCAGCGGTAGTTCGGAGCGCCTACCGGGAATCAGTGAAGGACGTCCATCCTGATGCCGAAGGCGGAGATAGGCAAGCGTTCCAGCGCGTCAACGAGGCCTACGAGCGGCTCACGCAGGAGTAGCTACAGTAGTTCCGCGCCCCGCCCGACGTCAGTTCGGTAGGCGCGCGCGTCCGCACCGTGTTCCTCGAACGCGCCGACCATCGCGCTGGCAACCGACCGGCGGTCGTCGGCGCCACAGACTGCGACGACGCCCGGGCCGGAGCCACTGACCGTGACGCCGTACGCACCGGCCTCCTCGGCTGCGGCGACGGCATCGTCGTATCCCGTGATGAGTTGGGCCCGTCGTGGGGTGACGACGCTGTCGTCCATCCCGCTGCCGACGAGTTCGGGTTCGGAACGACACATTCCGACGGTGAGCGTCGCCGCACGACCGACCGTTTCGACCATCTCTTCGATAGAGACGTCGTCGGGGACGACCTGTCGAGCGTCGCGGGTGGAGATCGGTTCCTCCGGGAGGCAGACGACCAGCGGGACGCTCGTGGCGACGGAGTGGACGCGCTCCGCAGTGGCGACGGTGAAGCCGCCGAGCAGCGCGGGCGCGACGTTGTCTGCGTGGGGCGTGCCGGCGACGACGGCTTCGCCCTCGGCGGCGATGGGAACGAGTTCCTCGCGGCTCAGCCCGCGGTCGTAGAGGTCGTTGAGCGCGACGGCGGCGCCGGCGGCGGAGGCCGCCGAGGAGCCGAGGCCGGAGGCTGGCCGGACGCCTTTGTCGATACGGATGTGTGCGGGGGCGTCGAGCGCTTCGGCGACGGCGCCGACGGTGTTGCGCTCGGGATCTTCGGGGATGTACTGGGCTCCCGCGCCGGTGACCTCGATTGTGGTTCGGTTCGCGCGCTCGACGCGGACGATGTCCGCCGGCCGCCCGAGGGCGACGCCGAACGTATCAAAGCCGCTGCCGAGGTTGGCGCTGGTGGCGGGTGCCCGGACGGTTCGCATGCGAGTCCGTATCGCAGTTCGAACGAAAAAGGTGGCGTTCGGCGCCTGCTACTCGTCGCCGATGGTGAACAGCATCGGCCCGATGACGAGCAGCGCGAGCCCAACGAACAGATATATCTTGGAGTTGATGGCCTGCGGGGTCAGCAGGAACAGGAGGCCGAACCCGGCGAAATGGAGGCCAAGCAGCTTCTTCGACCCGAGCGGGAACAGGCCGAGCGTTCCCAGGACGAACACGAGAAGCAGTACCTGCCCGATCTCGTAGTTGAGCAGGAAACTGTCGATGACCTGGAGCGGAAGCATCTCTTAGCGGTACTCCGACCGAACGCCGCTTTAAACTTCTGTTATCCTTGCTCGCCCTCGGGGCCGAGGAACGCCACGTTGCTGAGCCAGTCATGCCACACCAGCCAGGGGTCAGCCCGTAGCCGCCGCCGACGAGAGCGAACGCGCATGGTTCGAGGCGCCAAAGCCACGTCGTCAGTGCCAGACGACAGCGGCTTCCGGTGTGCAAGCAGCAGCGCGGCTTCTGAGAACCGTGCGGAGCGAAGAGTCACAGGAAGCCCGACACAGTCCGGCCACATTCCGAAAGAGTGCCGCTCTTTCGAGTCCCATCATCAGAACGCGAACCGTTCTGGGTCGCGGCGAGAAACCACCTGCTTCTGAGATAGCGAGCCGCGGGAGCCGAGACCGTTGGGGCCCTTCCGTTGGTGATCACAACCTCGCCGCGATTGCCGTGTATCTGGACAGTAGCCTCCAATCTGCGCTGTTGAAGATGGGAGACAGGTACGGATTCACTCGATGGGTTTGATAGTGATTACTGCGAGTCTGTCCCGCCGTGACCATCCGTGTCGGTGATGGGAACCCCTGAACCGGTGTCTTTCGACACCGTCGATGACACTATTCGCCGTAATCACTATGAGAAGACGAGGTCGAGACGGCGACGGTGGCCGTCGCTTTATTCGACTTCGTCGAGACAGCACTCCGTGTAGCCAAACACGCGTTGGAGAAACGAGTGGGAGTCCGACTCAGGCGTGCTTGCCCGCGAAGCCCAACATCGTCCGCCTGTTCGTCCGCAACAACCGAAAAGAAACTCGCTAAAACGCTATGGTCCTACTCACGTCCCGCATTTTCAATACAGCACTACAATCGACTACAGGGAGCAGGTTGACTCCAAAACAACCGTTGCGTTGCGGGACGTGACGTCGACGGTCACCGGGCCTGTCAGCGATAGTGCCGACCTGGCAGATGAATCACCTGGCCATCAGACGGAACAGGCGTAGCACTCTCACAACCGTCGGACGCTGGACTGCTCGGTCGGTGTGACAAGTTCTCGGCCGAACCGTGGGCGAGTGAGTTCACGACCGTTTCGTGGGTGTCGCCGAGGGCCGTGCACGTCAGGTACATACGCATGGCTCCCCAATTAGGGGTAATGTCGACTGAGCACGCGACGTTCGGCGGCGGCTGCTTCTGGTGTATCGAGGCGGCGTTCGAACCGCTCGACGGAATCGAGTCGGTGACCTCGGGCTACGCCGGCGGGCACACCGAAGAGCCGAGCTACCGGGCGGTCTGTACCGGGAACACCGGCCACGCGGAGGTCGTCCAGCTCGCGTACGACCCCGAAACGATCAGCTACGAGGAACTGCTCGAGGTGTTCTTCACTATCCACGACCCCACGCAGCTGAACAGGCAGGGGCCGGACGTGGGCTCGCAGTATCGCTCGATCATCCTCACACACGACGAGGAGCAGCGCGAACTGGCGGCGTCCTACATCGATGCGCTCGACGAGGAGGGCGGCTACGACGACGAGGTCGTCACCGAACTGGCGCGGCTCGAGGAGTTCTACCGCGCCGAGGAGAAACACCAGGACTACTTCGCGAAGAACCCGAACGACGCCTACTGTTCGATGCACGCCCAGCCGAAAGTCGAGAAAGTCAAAGAGACGTTCCGCGAGAAGCTGGCGGCGTAGGGGCCCACAGCCAGGGCAGGGGGCCCTCGAAACGTCGGTAGCCACCGGTCCTGATTCTCTCGGTCACCGCTGAATGTGAGCACGGGTACGCCGACCGCGAGTCACATCCGAATCACTGTCGCAACTCCGCACTCGTGACCGGTTCGACGGCCCAGATACCCTCCACGTAGTCCATCATCCACACGACGACGACGTGTGGGAGCGTTACCACGGAGATGAACACGAGATACAGCGCGGCGTACTCGGGGAGCGTCCGTGCCGTCGTCGGCACCACGGCCCCGAAGCCGACGAGGAGCACCAGCGAGAGCAGCGTTAGCGGCGCCGCGTCGCGAGCGAACCGCGTCGCCGCACGCCTGAGCCACGCGGCGAGCGCGGATGGCGTGGCCGACGCCTCGTCTGGCGGGTCCAGCAGCACCAGGCGAGCGATATGGCGGAGCGCGTGCCAGCAGGTGAAGTAGAGCCCGACGGCGACGAGCGGGGGGACGAGGGCGAAATACGCCCAGAGTAGCCCAACCTCTGTGGCATCGACCTGCCACGCGCGCCGAGCGCTCGAGTTCGCTCCAACTGTCAGCCACCCCGCTGCGACCGTTCCGAGGGTGAGGAGTGCGAACCCGGCGCCGAGTACCGCCCGCGTCCCCGGCGCGAACAGCCACGGTAGGGAAAGCGGCGCGCCGAACAGCGCGACCCACGCAGAGACCACCGTCCGGTATCGGTCGGGAAACGCGAGCAGCGGGACGAACATCGGGAGCCCGCCTCTGACGGCGAGGGTTGCCACGCGGAGCGCGCGCGACCGCAGGTGCGTTGCATCGAGCAGGCGCACCAGTACCCAGACGTCGCCCTGACCCCAGTGGACCACCGTCATCACGATAAATGCGAGTGCGGCGATCCGCGGCGCCTGAAGCCAGATGACGACGTAGCCGCCGCCGAGCAGGAGGTAGGCGACCCCGACTGCGGCGGCGCTTCGCCGTGTGGACCCGGTGAGGTGGCGGCCGTCTCGTCCCCCAACCCTCGCGGGCACGAGATGGTCGACCGCGCCATGTGGCAGGCCGAACAGCACGACACTCAGCGCCAGCGGAAGGTATCGGAGCGCCAGCGGGAGCGAGATCGACGTCGCCGTTCCGAGGAGGGCGAGGACGGTCAGAGCGAGAAACAGCACCCGAACGGGGCGCCCGAGGACAGCGAGCGCGAGAGTCGCGGCGTCGCCGTCGGCTTCCGCGGCGTCTCCCTCACGTCCCGCGGCGGTGTGCTCTGTCTCGCCCGGGCCGCTTACCGCCATTTATCACGCACCCAGCGGGCGAGCACCAGTCCCTGGACGACGAATACGTTGGTCACCACGAAGAACAGCGCCTCCTCGACGGGCAGGCCCGCGACGGTCACCCCAGTCGTGTAGGTGTGGGACAGCTCCCAGACACCCTGGTGGATGGCGATACGGTCGATGATCGAGAGGTACAGGGATGGCACGGCTACCCCCAGTAGCACCGTCCGGTACCGGTCCAGTAGCGCGGGCGCGCCGACGGCCCACTGGAGCGCGAGCACCGGCGCCGCCCACGCCAGGATGGCGCCGAGGTAGAACGTCGGGTCGGCCTGCAGGAACCACCAGCCGAGCACGAACAGGGCGCCAGCGAACCCGATGCCCGCCAGGCGCTCGCGGTTCCGGGACCGGAGGCCCCAGGAGCGCCGGTCCGGGTTCGGGGGGTCCGCCGGGAGATGTGAGAGCCACAGCGCCGTCACCACGGTCTGTGCGGCGAAGAAGGCGTACTCCGAGACCGGCGCGTACCCGATTCGGGCAAGCACCCGGTCGGGACCGTAGCTCCAGACTCCCTGTGCGATGAGGAAGTTGTCCCACGGCGTGGTGTACGCGACGGCCAAGCCGACCAGTAGCGCCACGTCGAACCAGTAGCTCCGGCTGGCGCCTTCGACCCAGACGGTGCGCCCGCGGGCAAGACGGCGCGACACCGTCGCCGCCGCGAGAAGTGCGAGCACCGCCGGGAAGACGAACGCGGCGTGGAACTGTGGGTAAGTCAGGCCGGTCATCGATGGAGTGGACAGCGGAGGTTCGGGTCGGTCGCCCGGTCGTAACGAACGAGGGATGTGCGGGGCTGCGGAACGGGTTAGTCGGCAGCCACCTCAGCCGTGCCGGATGCGGAACTCACCGCGTCGAGGGCGCTTCGACTGGTCAGCAGGATGTAGCCGAAGCCGACCTTGGCGACCAGATCGAGCACCATGAACCCCGCCGTCTCGATGTTGATGCCGACCACGTTCAGCCCCTCGGTGCCCACGAGCCACCAGACTGGGTAGACCAGCCAGACGACCACGATGAGCGTCCGGAGCGTCTCGAACGTGGAGCGGACGTCTGCGCCGAGCTCGTCGAGACGGTCTTCGAGCGTGCCGTAGAGCATGTACAGCAGCACGAGCAGGAAGGCCGTGCTGACGCCCCACCAGACGAGTCGTCGCGCGCCCACCGAGAGTGCGCCCGCGCCGGCCGAGAGGGTGGCGATGGCACCGGTGCCGATCATCAGCATGTCGAGGCCGACGAGGCTAGCGAGCTGGTTCCGGTTCGCCCCAGCGAGCAGGCCGAGGTCGATGAGCAACAGCGGTGTTGTGAAGAACCAGTCCGTATACCGTGCCCAGTAGATTGGGAGGTCTTCTCCTGCGATCGTTACGGTTGTCAAGCCGAACCCCAACGCCATTGCGAGATAGTTCACGAACGCAATAGCTGTGATGAATATGGTCACGATATAGAACTCCTGTCTGCGTTCGTTGGTTTCGCCCCACCCGCGGGCGATGAAGTAAACCATCCCGACGAACATTCCGACTGTTCCGAGCCACAACCACAACGATTCTGCACCTGGATTTGGCATGTTACAATTGGTAGCTCCGGGGTAGACATGGGTAAATACCGTACACAACCAGTTAGGGTTGCTCGGCGACCGGCCCCACGGCCTCGTGGAACGCCTCGACTACTTTCCGGAGTGCGGCACGCAGGTGCTGATGGAACGTCGAGCGAGCCACCCCGAAGCTCTCGGCGAGTTCGTTGCCATCGGTGTCCCGCGGCCACTCGAAGTAGCCGGCGGCGGTGGCGACCGTCAGCGCGTGGCGCTGCCGGTCGGTGAGGCGCTCGTCGACGTCGACGACGAACTCCGTCAGCGTCGTCTCCCGGGCCGGCCGCTCCCGGAACCCCCGTACGTCGATCCTCCCGAACTGTTCCTCGACCGCGGCCACGAGCGCTCTCGCGGACGCCTCCCGTGCGCCGCGGGCGACGATGGTCTCCCGCCCGACATCGACACGGAGGTCCGCCAGCCGGAGGCCGTGTGCGCCGACGGCGTCGAGCAGCGGCAGTTCACACAGGTCGAACTCGAACAGTGAGTTCTGCTCCCGCTCGGCGAGACAGGTCCACGAACGGACCCCTGGAACCGCGTCGGCGGCGGCCCCGAGTTCGGCTGCAGTCGCTCCGGAGGCGGTACAGAGCACGCTTCGGCCGGTCTCATCCGGAACTACCCCGGCCTGTCGGAGCGAGCAATCCGCCTCCTCGGCCAGGCGGACGAGCGGTAATTCGGACGATGCAACGGTGAACTCGACCTCGAAACCGCTGTCGGTAGTGAGGGAGCTCTGGCTGTCGATGGCGTTCAGGCCGATGCCGATCGACCGGCCGATGGAGGCCAGGAGCGCCGACTCCTCGCGACCGAACGAGGTCTCATCGTCGGTGTACACACAGAGCAGGCCGAACAGGGTGTCCCGGTAGGTGACCGGCACTGCTGCCACCTCCCTCACTGCTGGGTGCCGTTCGACGTCCTCGGCCACCACAACCGTTCGGGTCTCGACCGCCTCGGCAAGGAGCGCCGGCTCCGGCCGAGCCGCTCCGTCGTCAGTTTCGCTGACCGTCGTCCCGCCGTCTGTGGGGACGACGGATGGTCCATCGCCCAGCGAGACGGCACCCAGCGTCTCGCCCGGGTCGTCGCCCAGCGAGGATACGGCCGTCCAGTTCGGCTCTACCCGCTCGCTTGCGGGGTCGTACGTCGCCAGCCACGCGGCCGCGTAGGTATTGCCGAGTCGCGAGCAGGTCGTCTCACCCAGCGCCGAGCGGGTGCCGGCCTCGACCACCGCGCCAGTCACCTGCTCGACTACCCCGCCGAGGCGCTGTAACAGGCTCTGGAACGTCTCGCGCTCCTCGGCCAGCGCCGCCCGATGGCGGTCGGCGGCGCGTTCGGCACGCTTTCGCCGGGTCACGTCGGCCTGGAAGCCGGCGTAGTGGGTGATGTTCCCGGCCCCGTCACGAATCGGCGCGAGCGACACCTCCTGCCAGAACAGCTCGCCGCTCCGGGTGTAGTTCCTGATCTCGACGGTCACCGACTCACCGGCATCGATGGCGTCTCGCATTCGCTCGACGGATTCGGCTGTGGTAGCCGGCCCCTGCAGGAACCGACAGTTGCGTCCGAGCGCCGCTTCGTGGCTGTAGCCGGTCTGTTCGACGAACTGATCGTTCACGTATACCAGCGGTTCGTCCGGCTGCCGCATGTCCGAGACGGTGATTCCCACCGGCGCTTCGTCGAGAACCTGTGCTGTCGACGGGGGTGTTCCGTCGGGTTCGACCGCAGCGTGGACGCTCGCCGCGACCTCCTCGAGCGCTGGCTCGTTCGTCGGCTTCGCTTCGTCTGTGGCGAGTTCGTGAAGCACCCCAGCCAACCGCGCCACGGGGTCGGGGCCCGATGCGGTGACAGTGACGACGTCTGTGTCAGTGCTGGGCGCTGCAACGTCACCGACGACACAGCAGGGAGTGCCCTTCTCGCCCGCCGTCGCGACGAGTTCGTCGGCCCCGTCCTCGGTGCCGGCTACGAGGAGCACGTCCGCCCGCCCGTCGGTGATTCGGCGCCGCGCCCGGCCGCACGCGGCGGCGCGACTGACCACGAGCCCGGTGTCACGGAGGCGGTCACAGACAGCCGACGCCGCACCGACCGTCGATGGTAGGGCTCCAGCGACAACAACGTGTGGTGTTTGGCCGGTAGCCATGGTGAAGTGTGTATAACTGTGGATAGGGCTGTATAGATGTTGCCCTGCCGGAGGACATCCGAACTGCTGGAGGGACGTGGCGCCGTCGATAGCCTCTCTGTGCTAGTCAGCGACGAGCTATGCCGGTTCTGGAGTCCGGATACACCATCCTCACGGGCTAACTACGATTCTGCAAGCAATTGATGGCATAGTCCGGCGCTTCGGGCAGGTTCAGTGTTCGTGGGCTGGTGCTCGCAAATCGATCGACACCGAGACGAACGCGAACAACTCGCTCGAGTCCCCAGCCGCCGCGGTTCTACTCGTCGGCACGAGTCGGCAGATACGCCGGTGGCAGTTCCTGCCATGCTCTCGTTCGTCGCGGCACAAGTGGGGCTAGCTGGGTGACGAATCGTTTCGGTGGAAGTCGGTAACTGGAACTCCCGGGCTGGTTCTGGAGCTGCGTCATTCTTGTTCCGACCCAACACACGCCCATTCTGATATCGTGCGCTCCCTGGGCAGTCCGCGCTTTCTCAGGTGTCTGGAGTAGATAGTACCTGTGCCGTCGCAATCGCAGCAGACCGAATGGATTCAGGATACGTCTCCTCCTTTGGACTGTGACTGATTCCTCTGACACTCGGGACGAACAACATGCCAGTCGGGATACCCGCTTGCTGGAAGTTCATCGCGTCGTGGCCGCCCCCGCTGGGAAGCTGAAGATACTCTGCGTCGGTCACAGACGCCGCGCCAGTGAGTTCCTCGATGGCACTTTCCGAGAGTGAGACCGGATCAGACCGGTCGATTTCGGCCTTCGAGACCGACACGTCGCGTTTGTCAGTAATCCGTGAGAACTCGTCGAAAATACCGCGCTCGACCTCGTCCCGAGACGGAACCTCGTCACTCCGGATGTCTAACGGGAAAGCCACCTCTCCACAGACTTTGTTGATCGCGCCGTCTCGGGCGGTGATATCGCCGACTGTCGCCACGACGTCGTCCGTGTCTGAGGCAACCCGTTCGACGGCGGTGATCAGCTCCCCGGCTGCAGCCAGGGCGTCCGCCCGCAGTCCCATGGGGGTAGCTCCCGAGTGATCGTACGCACCCTCGACCGTCACGTTGTACCGAACAGGGGCACGGATGCTCGTCACGATTCCCAGATCGTCGCCAGACTCCACCAGGACCCGCCCTTGCTCGATATGCGTCTCGTAGAAACGACGGATTCGTGAGAGATCTAGCA
Source organism: Halolamina sp. (assembly GCF_036626355.1). Taxonomy (GTDB): domain Archaea; phylum Halobacteriota; class Halobacteria; order Halobacteriales; family Haloferacaceae; genus Halolamina. Next base: position 20,158 of record NZ_JAZKRY010000016.1, read on the forward strand.
TCGGTTCGGACAGGTCGGAGGGTTGGTGCCCGTCACGCTGCATCGCCAACCAAAGTGGAACGTCGTTCTGATCGGTACGGGAAAAATCCTCGACCGTCAACATTCCGAGTGCCCCCCGACTCCCGATCGTATGGCAGCCGAACCGTGCTGATTCTTCGCCCCGAAACACGGCGAGCGTAGGGGGCGCCGCTGTACTCGTTTCGCCCGTCTCGAGGACATCTATGGCTTCCATCGCAACCACAACTCCGAGTGCTCCGTCGAGTCGCCCTCCGTTGTAGACTGAATCGAGATGACTCCCGACGAGTGTGGTTTCTGCGGACTCCAGGTCCGGACTCGCGTAGAGATTACCGAGCGAGTCTGTGCGTATCTCGATCGAATCGTCCAGTTCGGACCTGACGAAATCGAACGCGGTACTCTCCTCCTTGGAATACGCCAGTCGAGTAACCCCTCCATCCTCGGTTCTCCCGATGCTCATGATCTCGTCCAGACGCCGCTGCATGCGTTCCAGATCGACGGACTCCGTGACGGGAGGATTTTCCATGAGAGATTGTAACAAGCCGACTGGCAGTTAAAAACGTTCGGTACTCACTACTATACCATCGTTGTGCCAATGAAGAGATGATGACTGATATCGCAGACCGAATCGAGGAAAGTGGCGCGATCAAGCGAGGGAGTTTCAGCCTGTCGGACGACACGATGTCTGACTACTACGTGGATAAGTACGTGTTCGAAACGCGACCCGAGCTTCTTGCCGCGATCACGGACTCCCTCGCGAAACGAGTTGATGAAGCGTACGACCTGATCGCGGGGCCGTCACTGGGCGCTGTCCCACTCGTGACCGCACTCTCCCTCGAGTTGGGTATCGACTCCGTGTTCATTCGAAAGGGGAGTGGACTCCGAGGGACCCAAGCGCGCATCGAGGGCGACGTTCGGAAAGGCATGCGTGCGATCGTTGTCGAGGACGTCACCATGACAGGGGGCACGGCGGTCGAATCCGCTCAGATCCTCGAAGAGTCCGGAGCAACCGTCGAGCGGATTATATCGGTTGTCGACCGAAACGAAGGCGCCGCTACAATGATCTCTGATGCAGGGTACGAGTTCGATCCCGTTGTCACGATTGGGGATGATATCTCGATCGAGTAACTACAACCGTTACCGGAAAAAAGGAGGACAGTATTGTGACGAGGCTGTCTGTTGCATCCTGTTTTGAGACGTCCAGAGTTCTCGGGCTTTATGACCGGAACACATCAAATCAGCGAGTCTGTTGCTTTGACCGCCCGGGCCAGGCAGTTTCGCCGAGGGATTTGAACGGCATCTTCCGCTCCTCGCGGTCACAGGAAACCTGAGCTTCACTGTTTTGGCAGGGTTCTCGTCCGGCGCTTCGACTGCGCGCGAACTGTATTACTCGGTGTCGCCTTTGGCTAAGTGCAGGGGAGTACAGCGTTGACCCGTCTTCAGGGACTACTGCGCTGACGTCGATAGAACAACGTCTCAGAAGTGGTAGAACGTCGAATTGAGGTGGCTGGGGAGCCACAACGGCCCGAATTGGTCCGGCTGGAGACCAGCCGGCACCTGGATGGGCCAACACGGATTTGAACCGCGGGCCTCCCGGTTATCAGCCGAGCGCTCAACCTGACTGAGCTATTGGCCCAGGTGAGCGCATCTCCGACTTGGCCGTGATATCGGTTAAGGCTTTCTCTTCGCTATCCCGTCGCCTGCGGCTGGTTCTGCTCTCGTGCCCGGCCGCCGACCTCACTCGTCTTCGACGCGGTACGAGTCCGAGTCCACGTCGTACACGTCCTCGTCGTCGCTCGCGTCGCCGCTGGTGCCCCCAGCGCCGCCGAACGGGCCGTGATCACCACCATCGCCACCGAACGGGCTCCCGCCAGCGGCGCCGAAGGGGCCGCCGGCACCGTCGCCGTCGCCCTGTGGGAAGCCGCTGGTCCAGACGCCGCCGGTGACGAAGCCGTCGGTTTTCTCGTCCAGTTTCGGGATGACTACGAACCGCTTCAGCACCGTGCGGATCGGATAGCGCGTCGGCGGCAGCGCCAACAGGAAGCCGATGGCGTCCGTCACCACGCCGGGGGTGAGGAGGAACGCGCCGGCGACGATGAGTAGCGCGCCGTCGAGCAGTTCGTTCGCCGGCGGCTCGCCCCGGGCGGCTTTCTCCTGAATGCGTCTGAGTGTGTGGCGGCCCTCCGCGCGCACGAGCAGCATCCCGATGAGCCCCGTGAGCACGACGAGCAGCACCGTCGCCTGCCACCCCAGGTAATCGGCGACGACCACCAGCATGAGGGCGTCGACGAGCGGGATGAGCAGGAGCGCGGGGATGACGTACCGGAGTCGCACACGTGTAATTACGGTGGCGCGCGGATAGCCTTTTCGCGTGTGAGACCGGGCCACGGTGGCGGAACAGGACAGGTCTGGGATCGGAGCGCACGCAGAGGTGCGCCGGGCGGCTGCGAACCGCCACCGGTAAGACCGCTCCCGAGAATACGTGCATATGGCCGACGCCGTCGACGACGACCTCTACCAGCGGGCCAAACGCCTGCTCGAACCGGGTGACATCGAACTCGTGGGCTGTCTGGTCCACACGGAGCTGAGCGGCCAGCAGGACCTGGAGATGCACGAACTTACGGTCGCGCTCAACGACATTATCGCGGAGCACGCCGGGAAGGGCGAGGCGTACATCTACGCCGGCAACGACAGCGATGAGTTCTCCTCCAACCAGTTCCAGGGGAAAACAATCGAAAACGAGGAGTTCGTCTGGGAGTGCCAACAGCTGCTTCGTGGGGGGAGCTTCGACCTGGTGTTCTACTACGAAGCCGGCGTCGAGCAGGAGGCGCTCGCGGACGATATCGCTGCTCTCGACCACGTTGAGGGCGTGACGCTGGTTCCCTGACAACCCGGCATCGGTTCCCGTTTCGCGGCCCACTCCGCCCGCCCCAGACACCCCGTGAGTTCCGCCCCATTTCGATGTGAGAACAGAGTGACGGCAGGCGGTTCACCGGGTTCGGAAGCTTTTACCGGGGTGGCTGATTATCCCCGTCGAGAGACGTGACCCGAGGAGTCATCACTGGAGTGAGCGTCTCACACACGCTCGCCACCGTCGAAGAGCTGGAGTCCGCGGCGCCCGTCGATGCCGGCGAGGCCGCGAAGACGCTCGCGGCTCGTCAGGGCGTGAGCGAGAGCGTCGTGCTCGCCACCTGCAACCGCGCGGAGGCGTACGTCGTCGCCGAGACTGCCGATATGGGTCACGACGCGTTGGCTGATTTCGCTCCCGAAGTCCGTGAGGGCGCAGTTTCCCGGTTCGGCCACGAGGAGGCGATCCGCCACCTGATGCGGGTCGCCTGCGGCCTGGAATCACTCGTGCTCGGCGAGGACCAGATCATCGGGCAGGTCAAGGAGAGTCTCGAACGCGGCCAGGAGTCCGGCACTATCGGTCCCGTGCTCGAGGAGGCACTGCTGAAAGCCGTTCACGTTGGCGAGCGCGCCCGAACGGAGACGGCCATCAACGAAGGAACCGTCTCGATGGGCTCGGCAGCCGTCGAACTCGCGGCCCAGGAGGCCGACCTGAGCGACGAAACCGCACTTGTCCTCGGCGCCGGGGAGATGGGGACCCTCGCGGCCCGCGCGCTGGCTGACGCCGGCGTCTCCCGCTTGCTCGTCGCCAACCGCACGCTCACCAACGCTGAACACATCGCCCAGGACGTCGGTGTCGAGGCGGAGGCCGTCGGGCTGTCGAACGTCGTCGACGCAACCGAGGAGGCCGCCGTCGTCGTCGCCGCCACCGGCGCCCCCGAACCGGTTCTGTCCGCCGAGGCGCTCGACGGGACCGAAGCTGTCTGTGTCGACATCGCCCGCCCGCGGGATATCGAGCCGACGGCCGACGAGCTGCCGGGCGTTACTGTCCACGATATCGACGATCTGGAGGCCGTCACCGAGAACGCCCACGCCCAGCGCCGCGAGGAAGCTCGCCAGGTCGAGGCGATGATCGACGCCGAACTCGACCGGCTGCTCGACTCGTTCAAGCGCGCCCGCGCCGACGCCGCCATCAGCGGCATGTACGAGGGCGCAGCGCGGATGAAGTCCCGAGAGCTCGACGAGGCGCTCACCAAGCTCGAGGCCCAGGGCGAGCTGACCGACCAACAGCGCGAAACCGTCGAGGCGCTCGCGGACTCGCTTGTCTCTCAGCTGCTCGCCCCGCCGACCAAGAGCCTCCGGGAGGCCGCCGCTGAGGACGACTGGACCACCATCCGGACCGCGATGGCGCTGTTCGACCCGACCACCGACGCCGTCGACGCCGAGGGCGCGCCGGACGGCGTCGAAGAACGGGGTTCCTGAGCCGGGCGAAGCTTTTCCCTTGCAGCGCCCATTCACTCGGGCATGGCCGAAGTACTTGCAGACGAAGTCGTTGACCAGGAGGTCCCCGAAGCCTGGGAGCGCGACGGCGACGAAATCGTCCGAACGTACGAGTTCGACGAGTATCTCGACGCCGCGGCGTTCCTCGGCGAAATAGCCGAACTGGCGGAGGAAGAATGGCACCACCCCGAGATGACGCTCACCTACGGGGAGGTCGAGGTGCGCTTTACGACCCACGAAGCTGGTGGCATCACGGAGCAGGATATCCAGATGGCGGAGCTGTTCGAGGGCGAGTACTGATGAACCGCGGGCGTGGGTCGGACGCCGGAGGCTCCGACGAGGACTCGATGACGGCGGCGTACGTCTTCGACGCCGCGTTCCGCGTCTCCGCGGCGGCGGTGTCGCTCACCCCGGGCCGCTTCGAGACGACCCTCCGGCTGTTCGCGCCCGAGCCCGGCGAGTCCGGCGCCCAGATCGACTGGCTGTTCTTCCGCGACCGGCTCTGGCGCGGCGAGATCAGCGACGAGGCGCCGCTCCGACGGGCGGCGAGCGACTGGCTCGGCGTGGAAGTGGAGTCGCTCACGTTCAAAGAGCTCCGGACCGACGAGGCGTATCTCGAGGCGCTGCGGGAGGCCGTCGCCGAGGACCTCACGCGATTCAACGCCGAGAGCGCCGACGAGGCGCTCCAGCAGTATCTCGGCTCCTCCATCCACGTCGTCCCGCGGGAGGAAGTCTGAGCGCTCCGCCGACGATTCGCCGGGGACCGCCGATCTGTCCCGTTCACGTCGCCGGGAAAAGCACTTACCGGAGCAGTCCAAACAGTCCCTCTCCATGCCCGACTACGAGTGCTGGCTCCTCGATCTCGACGGCACTATCGTCGACGTCGAGCCGCGCTACCGCCGCGAGGCGTTCGAGGCCGTCGGCGACCGGCTGGATCGGAAGTTTACGGACGAGGAGATCGAGACGCTCTGGCACGGACTTGGCGGCCCCCGGAGCGACGAGCTACAGGCGCTTGGCATCGACCCCGCGACGTTCTGGCCAACACTCCACGACGTCGAGGACGCCGGCGCCCGTGCGGAGGCGACGTTCATCCACGACGACGCCGACACGCTGCTGCACGCACTCGAGGGGGCGGTCCCCATCGGCGTCGTCACCCACTGCGCGCCGTTTCTGGCCGAGCGGGTCGTCGACCACCTCGACCTGGACTCCCGCTTCGACACGTTCGTCTGCTGTTCGGACGACCTCGGCTGGAAACCCGACCCCGAACCGGTCGAGTACGCGATGCAGCAGCTCGGTGTCGGCACCGACGCGTCGGGCGTGCTCGCCGGCGACGGCCCGAGCGACGTTGGCGCGGCGTGGAACGCCGGCCTCGATGCGGTTCACGTCGAACGCCACGGCCACGACCGGCGGGGGCAGTGCGTGCTCGCCGACCACCGCGTCAGGGACTTCGAAGAACTCGACGCGATCGCCGTTGGAGACTCGGGTGGCCAGTAGCGCTGCAGTTCAGCTCTTCAGGGCCTCGATAGCCACCGGCGAGAGACGCTCCAGCCAGCGGTCGTACTGTTCGGGCGAGGGGTGGAGGTCGTCTTCTGCGATGAGTTCGGGCCTGCCGACGACCTGCTTCGACGGCGGCACGACGTCGACGAACCGTGTTCCGGCGGCTGCTGCCTCCTCCTCGATGATCCTGTTGTAGGCGTTCAACCGGCTCGCGTGCTCCTCGGGCTCGTTCTGCTGGCCGACCGGGGTGAGCGTGTAGTCCGGAACGGTGATGACCACGACGTTCGCCGGACTCGGGGCGAAGCTGATCGCTCGGTCCAGCACGGCGACGAACGTCGGGTGGAACGTCCCGGGAGCCTGTTCCTGGAAGCAGTCGTTGGCGCCGATGAGCAGGGTGACGAGGTCGAACTCGTCGGTGAGGTCCAGGTCGGTCTCAGCGTCGTCCTCGCCGCCCGCCCGCCTGCCGGCGAGCGCGTCATCGATAGCCTCGTCGAGGTCACCGGTAGTCCAGCCGTTCTCCGCGACGACGACCGGATCGGTGACGGGATGACCGTTCGCCCGACGGGTCTCGACGAGCTTGGTCACCCAGTGCTCGTCGTTGGAGACGCTCGTGCCCTCGGTGTAAGAGTCCCCGAGCGCGAGGATACGCTCGCAGTCGGCGGCTTCGGTGCCGTCGCTGGGCGCTGCAGACCCTGCGAGCAGACCGATGCCGGCGGCGAGACCGCCGAGCTGGGGCGCGCCGCGGTCCGAGGGGCGCATCGTCAGGCCGAGAACCCCGGGAGCGCCGCGAGCACGTCCTCCACGCCAGCAAGCACTGCTTGCAGGTCAGCGACGCCGGCCTTCTCGATGCGGTCGGGGTTGGCCCGCACCCGGACGGTCTGGGTGCCGACTGGGACGAACCCGAGCCCGAGCTTTTCCGCCGTTGAGCGCAGTCCCACGCCGGCGTCCGCGTCGCCCGCGAGTACCCGTCGAGCGGGGCTCTCGTGGGCCTTCAGCGTGAAGCCGAAGCCGTCGATGGCGCCGGAGAGTTCGGCGCTCTCGGCGTCGCGAGCGGCGGCGAGCCGGTCGAGTTCGGCGTCGACGCTCGCCCGCAATCCGGTGGCTCGGTCCATGTTCACGAGCCGGAGCTCCTCGTCGACGAGCGTGCCGAACCCCCCGACGTTCTCGGGATTGCCCTCGGGGACGACGAGACCCCACTCGCGCTCCCACTCGCTGAGTTCGACCGACGCCACCTCTCGACGGGTCGGCCCGGCGACGACAGCGACGTCGGGCAGCCCGTCGCGCAGGCGTCGCAACCCCTCACGAGAGCCGACGGGGAGAAAGCGGCTGGAGTTGAGGCGATCCAGCAACCGGGAGAACGCGGGGTCGTCCTCGCCCAGTGCGAGCACCGCCGGCGTCCGGACGCTGGGGGAGAACAGCGTCACGCGCACGTGCTCTCCCTCGGCCAGATACTCGGTGTCCGCGTCGACCTCGACCACGCCGTCGGCTTCGACGAGGCTGGTTGTCGCGCCCGAGCCTTTGTCGACCGGGTAGACGAGCGTCTCACCGTCTTCGTCCTCGACGAGCCCCACCGGCATCATCCGGGTGCGGCCCTCGCTGTAGCGCTCCTCCGCTGCAAGGGTCCCCTCGACGGTCGCGGTTCGGGGCTCGGGGACGCCGGCGGCGCTTCGTACTGCGGGCGCGACGAACGTCCGGAAGATGGTGAGTGCGGAAACGGGGTAGCCTGGCAGGCCGACGTAGGCGCTGTCCTCCAGGCGGCCGACGAGCATCGGCTTGCCCGGCTTGACCGAGACGCCGTGGAGCAGCAGATCGCCGCGGTCCTCGATAACCTCATACACCACGTCGACGGCCGACGCCGAGGTGGAGCCCGAGGAGAGCACCAGGTCACACTCGTCGGCGGCGGTCGTCAGCGCGTCCTCCATCGCCGCCACATCGTCCCCGGCGTGGGGGTAGAGCCTCGCCTCCCCGCCCGCCTCCTCGACGCCGGCGGCGATGGTGTAGCTGTTCACGTCGTAGATCTGACCGGCGTCGCTGTTGAGGTCGCCGCCGGGGCGGACCAGTTCGTCACCGGTCGAGACGATGCCGACGGTCGGCTTCCCGCGGACCGGAATCTCGTCCTGGCCGAGCGCCGAGAGCAGGCCGATCTCTCTGGGTGTCAGCTCCGTTCCGGGGCCGAGCGCGCGCTGGCCCGCAGCGATGTCGGCGCCGGCGGGCATCACGTGATCGGCCGGCGCCAGCGAGGTGCGAACCTCGACAGCGTCGTCGTCGACGCCTTCGTCGGTCCGCTCGACCATCACGACGGCGTCGGCGCCGTCGGGCATCACTGCGCCAGTGGAGATTTCGGCGCATTCCCCTTCACCGACGACGACCTCGGGCTCCACACCCGCGTGGACGGTTCCGACGAGTTCCAGCGTCGCCGGGTCGGCTTCGTCGGCGCCGAACGTGTCCGCGGCCCGGACCGCGTAGCCGTCCATCGAGGCCCGGTCGAACCCCGGCACGTCGAGTTCGGCGTCCACCCGTTCGGCGAGGATGCGGCCGCGTGCCTCGGCGAGCGGGACGGTTTCGGCTTCCGGAACGAGGTCGAGCGACGCGATAGCTTCGTGGGCCTCGGCGGGCGTCGCCAGGTCGCGGAACTGCTTGCGTTCGCTCATTGGTTCGCCTCCCAGTTCTGGACCGCGACGCGTTCGCCCGCGTCGATCCCCTCCGCGGGTTCGTCGACGACGACCCAGCCATCAGCCAGGGCGACGCTCGACAGCACGCCTGAGCCGGACACCCGGGTTGGGGTGGCGACTGGCTCGTCGTCCTCCTCGCTCAGCCGGATGCGCGCGAATGTCCGGATACCGGGCTCGCTGGCGATCTTTCGCTCCAGTCGCGCCTCGGTCGTCGGGTGGTCCGGCAGCGGCGCGTTCATCCGGCGTTTGACCGCGGGTCGGAGAAACTGCACGGCATTGATGATGCTCGCGACGGGGTAGCCCGGCAGCATCAGCACGGGCGTGTTCTCGACGACGGCAAAGCCAAAGGGATGGCCCGGTTTGAGCGCGATGCCGTGGACGACAACCTCGCCAAGCTCGGAAAGCACCTCGGGGAGGCGGTCGCGTTCCCCGACCGAGGAACCGCCGGTCGTGACGACGATGTCGCCGTCGAGTCCCGAGCGAATCGCCGCTTTCAGCGCCTCGGGGTCGTCGTCGACGATATCCAGCTTCTCGGGCTCGCCCCCCCAGCGCTCCACGAACCGGCAGGCGGTCAACCCGTTCGTCTCGATGGTCTCGCCGGGCCCGGGGTCCGCCTGGACGAGCTCCTCGCCGGTCGGGATGACGGTGACGACGGGTCTCTCGAACACCGGTATCTCGGTGAAGCTGACGGACTTCAGGAGCCCGAGGTCGGAGGGGCGGAGGACGGCGCCGGGGTCGTAGAGCTCCTGGCCTTCCTCGACGTCCTCGCCCACGGGCGCGACGTTCTCCCCTTCGGCGACGGCGTCGAACAGCTCCACCTCGCCACCGATGGTCTCGGTCTCCTCGATCATGACGACGGCGTCAGCGCCCTCGGGCAGCGCGCTGCCGGTGTGGACCCGGACCGCCTCGCCCGGTCCGACGTGTGTGTCGGTCGGCTCCACCGTATCTGCCTGTAGCAGCTCTGGCGAGCGGTCGGAGGCGCCGAAGGTGTCCGCGGCCCGGACCGCGTAGCCGTCCATCGCCGCCTCCGGTTCGGCGGGCACGGAGGTGGGCGCACGGAGCGTCGCCGCGAGCGTTCGTCCGTCGGCGTCGGGCAGCGGTACGTGCTCGACGCGGCCGTGGGGGTCGACGACGTTCCGGAGCGCCGCGAGCGCCTCGTCGACCCGGGTGCGTTGCTTGAAGCCGGACTGCTTCCGGTCGTGACTCATTAGCAGGGCGTTGCGTCCCCGTGGTGAAAAACCCGCCCACACCGGCGCGTCGCGGGCGTCGCCGTTGCACGGCAACGAAACGCTGTTCCAGAACGCCGATACGCCGACCGCCTACTCCGACAGTCGCAGTGCCACGCTGTACATCCGCCCCTCGTCACGGGAGACGGTCGTTTTCGCCAGTCGTTCGGCCTCGGTTATCAGCGGCTGCCCGAGCGGGTCCGGCAGCTGCTGTGCGTACCCACGGACTTCGGCGACGTGGGCGGTCAGGTGGCCCTCTGTCCACGGCACTGGCTCCAGGATCGTCCGCTCACGAATCCGCTCCCAGCCGTTGCCAGCGAAGAGTCGCCGGAGCCCCTCGACAGGGTAGAAGGTGAGTGCCGGCCGCGCATTCGCCAGCTCAGCGGCGGCGTTCTCGACGGCGAATAGCTGTCGAACTGGCGACTCCGGGGGTATCGGGTCGTACTCGTCGACGACCAGTTCGGCGCCGGCTGCGGCGACGCGGCCCAGTTCCTCCGCGATCGCTGTTGTCGCGTCGTTCGGCAGCACGTTGAACAGCGCGTGGGCGGTGATGCACTCCATCGAGTCGTCGGGCAGCGGGATTGCGCGAAGGTCGGCTTCCAGCAGGGTGACGCGCTCGTCGTCGCCGAGGCGCTCCCGCACCCGCACGGCGTCGCGGCGGTCGTTCGACACGGCGTAGACGTGCTCGGCGCCGGCATCGAGCAGGCCAGCCGTCGCATTCCCGACCCCCGCGCCGGCTTCGAGGCAGCGCTTGCCCGTCACGTCGCGGTCGGCGAGCGCGCGGGTGACGGTCTCGGGGACATCCATACCCGCTGGTGAGCCGGCGGTTGGGTAAACGTTTGTCAGACGGCGGTCGGTAGGCTCGCGATCCCGGAACCGCGAACGGCAACGATTTTCCCCCTCCTCGTCGGAGTAGCGCTATGTTACTCACCGTCTCCGGCCCGCCGGGAAGCGGGAAGAGCACCAACGCCGAGCTCCTCGCCGACCGTTTCGGCCTCGACTACGTCAGCGGCGGCGACCTCTTCCGCGAACTCGCCGATGAGCGTGGGTACAGCCCTGTCGAGTTCAACGAACTCGCCGAGGAGGAAGCCCAGATCGACAAGGATCTCGACCGGCGGCTCCGTACCGTCGCCGCAACCCGCGACGCCGTCCTGCTGGAGTCCCGTCTCGCCGGCTGGCTCGCTGCCGAGCACGCGGACCTGCGCTTCTGGCTCGACGCCCCCCTCGACGTGCGTGCCGAGCGCATCGCGGCACGGGAGGACAAGACCGTGGCGGAAGCCCGCGCGGTCACCAAGCGCCGCGAGCAGAGTGAGGCCAAGCGCTACCAGGAGCTCTACGATATCGATATCGCTGACCTTGGAATCTACGACGTGACCATCAACACCGCACGCTGGGGGGAGATGGCCGTGCCGGACCTGTTGGCGAACGCCGTCGAGCGCTACGACGAGACCGTCGACGAAGGGAAATACCCCGTCGAGGGCGTCCGCTACGACTTCTGAGCCGTGACCGAACACTCCCCGCTCCGCGCGCCGCCGGAGGAGCGCTCCGTCGAGGAACTCCTCTCGTTCGGCGTCGTCAACCTCGACAAGCCCGCCGGCCCCTCGGCTCACCAGGTCGCTGGTTGGGTGCGCGACCTCGCGGACGTCGAGCGCGCGGCCCACGCGGGCACGCTCGACCCGAAAGTGACGGGCTGTCTACCGTCACTGCTCGGCGACGCCACGCGGCTGGCGCCCGTCTTTCTCGAGGGGACCAAGGAGTACGTCGCGGTGCTGGAACTCCACGGCCTCCTGCCGACGGACCTCGAGGCCACGCTCGCGGAGTTCGAGACCGAAATCTACCAGAAACCCCCCCGAAAAAGCGCCGTCACCCGCCGACTGCGCTCCCGGGAGATCCACGACCTGGAGCTGCTGGAGCTCCAGGGCCGGCAGGCGCTGCTCCGCATCCGGTGTGAGAGCGGGACGTACATCCGGAAGCTCTGTCACGATCTCGGGCTGGCGCTCGGCACCGGTGCCCACATGGGCGACCTGCGCCGCGTCGCCACCGACCCGTTCGACGACACCGACCTCGTGACGCTGCAGGACCTCGCCGACGGGCTGGCGTGGGCCGGCGCTGGCCAGCCCGGGGCCGACTACCAGGGAGAGATCGACGAGACGTTCCTCCGCGAGGTCGTCTCGCCGGCCGAGCGTTCGACGGCGCATCTCCCGGCCATCACCATCGCCCGGAGCGCCGCCGAGCAGGTCGCCGAGGGAGCACCCGTCTACGCGCCGGGGGTCGTCGACACAGATTCCGCGGCTGCTGAGCTTTCGCCCGGTGACGACGACTTGCTGGCCTGCTACACGCCTGATGGAAGCGCGGTCTGTCTTGGGGAGCTGGTCGGGGAGCCTGACGCCGATGCGGGCGAGGTGGTCTCGCTGAAGCGGGTGCTGGTGTAACCGGTTACGGCGTGCTCGCCAGTCGCGGCGCATGACCGCTCGCGAGCAGGGATTCTGATGCCGTGACCGCCTCTAATCCCTCACTCCCTGTTTCCGGGGACCGTAGCTTCTTGTCGCCGCCGCCGCAGCCACCTGCATGGAACTCGGAACTGCCAGCGCCGAGCCCGGTGAACTGGCACGCGGCTACGTCGAAGTCACACAGCTCCCGACAGGGACGCCCGAACAGCTCCCCGTCGTCATCGCCAACGGCGAGGAAAACGGCCCGACGCTCTGGATTACGGGCGGGATTCACGGCGACGAGGCGACCGGTGTCGCCGTCGCACAGGACACCATGCGCGAATCGCTTCCGCCGGAACTCTCCGGAACCGTGGTCTGTGTCCCGGTCATCAACCCCGCGGGGCTTCGGCGCAACGCCCGGACCTCCTACTACAGCGACGACGACCCGAACCGGAAGTTCCCCGACCCGGAGAGCGACTCCTCGCGGCCGCCGGAGGTCCAGGAACGCATCGACGAGCGGCTGTACCAGGAGATCGTCGACAGCGCCGACGCATTGGTCGACAACCACACAGCTGGCGTGAACTCCTACCCGTTCGTCATCCGTGACCGCGTGCTCTACGGCGAGCGCCGGAGCGAGGAGGAGGCCCAGGACCTGGCCGAGGAGCTTGCGGCGCTGGTCGAGGCCACCGGGCTCCCGCTGCTGACGGAGTACCCCGTCGACGAGTACGTCGAGCAGAGCCTCCAACGCTCGACTGCGGGGGCAGTCTGCAACGCCGCGGGGATTCCGGCGTTCACGACGGAGTTCGGCACCCACAGCGTCGTCACGGAGGATATCCGCGAAGCCGGCGTCGCCGGGATGTACGGCGTGATGGACGAACTGGGGATGCTCGAGAGCTGGCCCGAAGACATCGCTGAGCCCGGTGCGTTCGAGGCGCCAGTCGACTTCCCGACACGGCGGTTCAACGGCCCGCGGACGGAGACGGCCGGGCTCGTCCGCCACCGCGTGGAGGCTGGCGACGTCGTCGAGGAGAGCGAGGTCGTCGCGGACATCGTCACCTCGGCTGGCGAGCAGTTAGACACGGTCGAGGCCGAGCACGACGGCTACATCATCGGTCGAACCGAGGGGTTGGCGGTGTACGAAGGCGATGCGGTGCTCCGGATGGCTGCCCGCGACGACGGCGAGCTGCTGGCGCCGCGTGACCCGGAAGCGTAGGCTCCGTCCGATGTCTTGGTCTTCGTCTTCGTCGCTCTCGCGCTGCTTCTTTGCGAGCGCTGAGGCCGATACGCGTGCGGTGCCGGCGAAGTGGCGACCGACCCAGCGGCACATTGCGGCGCCCCCGACGTGGGCGAGTTGGGCGACCAGCTGCCGAACCGTGCGTTCGACGACAATTTTGCGGTCCCCGAGAAACCAGTCCAGGCCGGGTTAGAACAGCCACCGTCCGAGCAGATACGCCATCGCGAAGTCGACGCGGCACTCCCGGACCGAGTTGATCTCCACCCCAGATGCGTTGAGAGTGACCGGAAGCCGCCCCCGCTACACAGGAACTGATTGACGACAGCCCTGGCAAGTAACGGAGGCGAGACACATACTGAGTGAGTGCAAGCGGCTGCTCGATGGGTTTGAAACGAAGCGCTTAATTGCCGGAATGCTCTGGATTCACTCGCGGGACCGTAGGGTAGTGGTATCCTCTGCCGATGGGGTCGGTAGGACCTGAGTTCGAATCTCGGCGGTCCCATAACTTTTCCGAGACGTTCCATCTGTGCAGGTGTAAGTGGCCCCAGACGGCGTCGGGGTGGGTCTCATGATGGAGCTCGAGAATCAACTCGGCTCCGAGCGAGACAATTGTCAGCACTGCGGTTCTCACGTCAGTGCTGACTTCCGGCGGACCTTCGGCGACGCCTCGGGAATCGTACACCGGTGTCTCGCCTGCGACAGCCGGCCACGTCTTCAGCAGGGCTCTGGGGCCGGCACCCCGGTCGACTACCCGGATCCTGCCGAACAGACCGCACGTAACCGCGGGTCACGCGTTCTTGCGACTGACGGCGGTATCGTCGGAGGCGAGGCAGAGTGAGCACCGAGGCCGAGCAGCTCCGTGCTGCCTCGACGGGCGAGGCCACCTGTCGCGCGCACGGCCACCGGCTCGGCCAGCTCGGGCGCGAGCCCGTCGTCGGAATCGACGGAGAGCTCTACTGTCGCGAGTGTGTGGAGTTCTACGGGCTGCTGGAGGGCAATAAATGAAGGCGGTTCAGCCCATCTGGCACGAGTTTCACCGCCAGCGGCGAGCGCTGGATTGCGAAGCTCTACAGCCAGGACTCGAACATCGTTCACCCCGGCGAGACGACCCACACCGGAACCTCGTGGGAGTTCGAGACGATGCGTGAGTTCCGCATCCACATCGCGCGGCACCCCGACGAAGACGAAGTGGGGAAGCAGAAGCTGAACGCGCACCTCCGGCCGCGCTGGCAGGAAATGGTCGTTTTAGTCGAGCGACGGTTCCCGGAGCGAATTGTCCATCCCCAAGGATATCGAGGAGCGCGTGAACCTCCGAGCTTCCGGGGCGAACATCGACGCCCACCGCTATCAGGGTCTCATTCGGGCCGCCGCTGGAGCACTCGAGATGAATCCCGGCCACTTCCGGGACGCCCACGAATCGAGCTCGGTCCAGGACGGCGAGCGCTACGTGCGAATCTACGAGGACGCCGCCGGCCCCATCCACGCCCGCGACGGGCCAATTGCGAACCTCGGACACCTGCTCGAGAACGACCGCTCGGGCTACCGGAAAATCGTCCAGAACGACGAGGATATCCACGGCCGGCAGCTCCCGGGCTACTACCACACGGTAACGCTCGGGCCACGCCGGGTTCGCGAAGCGTTCCCGACCCACAGCGCACCGGTCGAGATCAAGCACTACTACGCGAGGGAGGCCCATTCCCTCCCTGACGACCACCCGCTCTCACACCCGAAGCTTGGCGTGAGCTATCAGGTTTCCCGGTGGGACGGGAAGATCGGCGTCACCGTCGACGAGCTCGACGATCTGGAGCGATAGCTCGACCGCACGCTCCACGCCGTCCTCGAGGACGCTGGAGTTACGGCTACGCCCGGAGCGGGTGGCGGCCCGTTCTGCCCGGACGCCTAC
The DNA here is from genome assembly GCF_036626355.1 of Halolamina sp. Taxonomy (GTDB): domain Archaea; phylum Halobacteriota; class Halobacteria; order Halobacteriales; family Haloferacaceae; genus Halolamina. The sequence continues at coordinate 35,481 of NZ_JAZKRY010000016.1, forward strand.
TTCGATGCCGAGATCGGCGAGGCGGAGGACGTGCCCGAGCTGAACCTCACTCGGATTCGGAACGAGCAGGAGTCCATCGTCATCCGAGAGCTCACCGCCAACCGCGGGCTCTCCCCAGTCGAGGAGGAGGCGCTGGAGACGTCGTCACCGACGGTGGTCGCGTCTCACCAGCCGATATCGCGGAGCGGCACAGCCGTCACGTGGGCTCTGTTCGCCGCGCGCTCTCGCGCATCGAGGGTTTGGTCGAGCAGGAGTACGGCTCGGTGAGCCTCCGGAGCACTCACGTCGCTGAGATGGTTCACGACTCCGTCCAGCAGATGCGGGAGGCCAGTCGAGACCTCACCGAGGCCGTGGGCCAGGCGCTGCTCTCCGCTGAGCGCGGGCTCGACGACGCGACCTCGGCGCTCATGACCTGGTGCGCGAAACACGGCGTCGACGTCGACAACCGCGGCGAGGCCATCGAGGCGATCCGTCTCGGGAAGGTCGCGGTCGTCGGCAGCTGCCCGTCAGCCACTCCGCGCTGCTCGGTTAGCCGACGATCTCCTCGGACGGACCGGTACGCGGTCCGTTCGGGGTAGTGGCAACTCTCTTTCTCACCCCCGTTTACCCATCATAAGTTGCCTGTTTCTGGCCCGCCCACCGTTTCAGGTGGAGTCACCCACTCCCTGAGTCCCGTCGAGCAGCTGCCGTCGGTCGGACGAAACCTAACCAGGGGGGTTAAGTTCGCCCTTAGGGGTGTGCCTAAAGGCACAAACCCAAGGAACCACCACCTCAGCTCGGCTTCCGCAGCCGAAGGCAAGGTTCGCGCGCACCCCTGTGGGTGCGCAAAAATTCAAGAAGCCGACCTGTTGTAGTGCTCAGGTTTTGCCACAAATAACCTGCTGAATACAGAGTGGTATGCAGCACTCGCTCACCGTTGATTTCATGCTATTAATTCGCGAATCGACTTCTCGGTAGGTGTGCGTACGTAGCGGCTATTTCACTACCGATGCTGTCGAATAATAGGAGCCTGAATCCGAAGATGAGCTTAGCACGTGAGAGTGCTACTTCGTCCATCCGATTTCGTACTCGAGTTCGTACCGCTGGTCGCCAGTTTCTGAATCGGTGAGTCGTTCGAGTTCGACCTCGAATCGAGGGCTCTCTGGAACAGTTACGGTCTGTTCTGTTGTATTGCCCACCAACTGGACATCACCCGATTCGATCTGATCTGCAGCGTCGCGTAATACTCCAGCGATCTCCGTTCTCGTGACTCGTTCTTCTGTTTTGAACAGTTCTTCTTCGGGCATCAGGTGTCACCCACTCGTATATTTCGTTAGAGGGAAAAATCGATTGTCCTCCTTCTCATTACGTGGGAAGCCGAAACTCACCCTACTAAATTTGGATACATCCAGCATCTCGACTGAACAGATCCTCGCTTGAAGCGGTCAGGAGACCCCTGGTACTGGATACTCACTGTTGAAACTACCTGTTACGGATCATCTGAGTTAGATCGTAACCACTCGCATGACATCTCAATCCACTCCAGCTCACACCGCTACTGATAGGCATCAGCAGAGCTAGTCATGGATTTACCCCTGCTGTACCTTCAAAACCGAGCGGTTCCATCCGATCGGAGCTGGAGCAACTCCGAGAAACTCTGCTGATCCCTCTGAGAATACACATTCGAGAGAGTGTTCACTACAGGCGTGGTCGTGACGTCGGGTTATCGATCCGACCCACCCTCAACCACCCCAGTCAGGTTAGAGACATCGATTCGAGCGATAACGAATTCGAGATCATCAGCGGGCCGGTCGTGGACTGTAAAGTACGGGATGTCGAGTCTCCGGACGGCTTCGATTCGGCGCGCCTCGAAATCGGTTTCCGATCGTTCTTCGATCGCCCCCTCGGCAACGACACTTTTCCAGCCCCCTTCGGTCTCAGCGTACACCACGAAGGCGACCGAGTCGGCGGCCTCGATGAACTTGCGCTTCTGACTACTCCCGGCATAGGCCAGTCGGAAGTAGATGTACGGTCCCGCAGTGTCGTACGTATACGAGATGGGGATTCCGTAGCCGATGTTGTCTCGTCCCATCGCGAGCACACCCGTATATTGAGCCTCGAGAAACTCCGTGGTCTCGATGGCGTCCATCCGTTCGCCGGTCATACGTGTGAACTGGTAACAAGTACACTTGTCTTTGGGGTATCGTTCCAAATCTCTGAGAATCATGTTCACCGGTGGACATTGTTATCGGTGTGGCTGCCGAGTCTGCGGAGTTCTTCTGGAAAGCAAGTCGTTCGTAGTATGGGTGGTATCTTACGGGGGGTCAATGATGTTCTGCTGAATACAGAGCGCGTATGCAGCACCGACTCACCGATTGGGCTGTTTGGGATGGAGAAAGCACGTACTCATCGGTGGATGACAGAACCGTATAATTCGCCGCCAGTTCCTCGCTCCGACCGGGAGCTGTGTTTCACTCCTCGTCGCTGGCTGTTCCTCCCCCAACGTGGTCTCGGCGAGTGGTTCGTCGTCACCATCTGAGAGCTCCACTCCCGACACAACGCCGACAGCAACACAGACATCGACGCCAGTGCCGACTGTTGACAGTGGTGAGTGGTCCAATCCCGACCACGATGTGGGAGGGACACGGCTTGTGTCGCGCTCGATGCGGCCAGCGGCGAGACGGCCTGACAGGTGTCTCTCCCTTCGACGAACATGCTAACAACAGTCAACATCACCTCGATGTCTGGGCCGGTCCACGCTGACGAGGCGGTGTTCGTGACCGCCGGGAGCCATCTTCGCGCACTCAGGTCGGACGATGGCTCCGAACAGTGGACGACATCGCTACCTGGGGGACCGATCACTGATATGGCCGGCACTGGCGACCACGCCCACACTGGTGGCTTTCACGGCTACGTCGGGCCAAAAAACGCGACTTCGGGCGAGGGACTCTGGGAAGCAAACGTCGGTCCGCCAGTCAAAATCATCGCCGTCGACGATAAGCGCGTGTCTATCTCTACTACACACGCCAGTGGAGCGCAGATAGCCGCCTTCTCTCTATCGGGCGACAAGCAATGGACAACTGACGGAGCAGGCGGACTCGCTGTTGCTGACGCAGGCTACATCGCTCAACCGTCCACGACGCGAGCAGATGACCGAGGGGACGGCACCGAACGCTGGTCCCTGTCGCGGTCCTCCGAGTAACTTCATATCGAACCGATTACTAACCGCCAGGAACCCCCCGCAGATCCGTTCCCTGCTGGCCAGTCGAACCTGACTGGTTATCCGAGACTCCCCTCCATCTCTAGTTCGACCAGCCGGTTGAGCTCGACCGCGTACTCGATGGGGAGCT